>JBGAMO010000016.1:0-7180 GCA_044222845.1 Phycisphaerales bacterium | reverse complement strand
CGCGTGGAATGAGATGACGTGGACGCGGCTGCTGTGGGCGGGGCGGTTGGCGGCCAGGCCGGCGCGCATCGGGATGGGTGCCGCGGCGGTGCTGATATTGGTGATCGCCGACCGGATCCCCGAGCTGTGGAACAAGGCGGGCGCGGGGGCGCTGCGGTCGTGGGGCACGCTGGCGGCAGCGGACGCGGCCCAGGCGTGGGAAGCGATCAAGCGGGTCGATGCGCCCGGGTTCGGCAAGGCGCTGTTCAATACGACCGTGGTGGTGCCGCGGGGGTTGGTGGGGGCGGCGCCGATATCAACGATCGTGACAAGCGTGCTGGCATTGGCCGGCTGGTCAATGTTGTGCAGCGCGATCTGCCGCGGGAGCGCGGTGGAAGCGTCGCTGGGAGATCGGTTGACGATGCGGGAGACATTCCGGCAGTCCGGCGGGCGCTGGGGCGCGGCGGTGCGGGCGATGCTGCTGCCGTGGATCGTTTTCTACTTGATGCTCGCGATTCTGGCGGGGGCCGGGTGGGTGCTGCTGGCGTTCGACTCGGTGCGGGCGATCGGCGCGTTGGTGATGGGCCTGGGCCTGATCGGGTCGTTTGTCGCGGTGGCGACGGTGCTGGGGTTGATCGCGGGCGGTGTGATGCTGGTGCCGGCGGTGGCGTGCGAAGGGGCGGGCGCGACGGACGCGATCCAGCGGGTGTACGCGTACGTCTTCAGCAAGCCGGCGCGGCTGGTGCTGCACCTTGCGATTCTGTTCGTGCAGGGAGTCGTGTGCGTCGGCGCGGCGGTGATGCTCGCGAAGCTCGTGGGGGGCGGTCTTCTGCACGTGGGCACTTCACTGCTCAACGCCGATGTGGCGCACGTGCTGCGGAGCGGGCAGACTCAGCCGGGCAATGCGGGCGGCTGGCAATACGAGACGCCGATCGCGATCCTGAGGTTCTGGATGTTGCTCCCCGAGTTGTTCGCGTGGGGCTACGCGGCGAGCTATGTGTGCAGCGCGGGGACGATGCTCTACCTGGTGATGCGGCGCATCTGCGACGGACAGGACATCGAAGAGTTGTGGCAGCCCGGGATGGTGCCCGGCACCAGGGCGCCCGAGGAACTCGATGAAGACGATTCCGAGGACGGCGAGGGCTGAACCGGGCGGAGCAGGTTCACCTGGCTTCGAGCAGGTCCGCGCCGGTCATTGACCAGGGCAGAGAATCAAGAGCGACGGCGCGGAGAATCGTGGATTCGCCCACGGCGGTGCGGCGCAGCGCGGTGAGCATGCCGCCCGCGCCCAGCGCGGCGCCCAGATCGCGTGCGATCGAGCGGATGTACGTGCCTTTGCCGCAATCAACCTCGACGCGGAGGCGGGGCCACTGGTATTCGATGATGCGAACATCGTGGACGACGACGGGCCTCGCGGCGATCTCCACCTGCTTGCCCTCGCGGGCCATGTCGTACGCGCGGCGGCCGCCGATGTGGATGGCCGAGTAGGCCGGCGGGCGCTGCATGATGGTGCCGATGAACTTGGGCAGCGTTGCGGCGATGTCTTCGCGGGTGGGGACCCGCGCGGGCGCCACGGGCGTGCACTCGCCCTCGGCGTCGTCGGTGGTGGAGGTGTGCGAGAGATCGATGGTGGCGTCGTACGCCTTGTGGGCGGCCATGTAGCGGTCCACGAGCTTGGTGGACTTGCCCACGAGCACGACGAGAACGCCGGTGGCCATGGGGTCGAGGGTGCCGGCGTGGCCGACCTTGATGCGCTTGGGCGCCCCGCCGCGGCGGAGGCGGGCGCGGATGTTGGCGCACACCTGCATCGACGTGGGCCCTTGGGGCTTGTCGATGATGAGCAGGCCGGAGGGCGTGGGGGTCGTTGAGGGGGTGGTGGGCGGCTGGTTCATTCGGCGGAGTCCGTGCCGATCTTCGCGAGGGTCACTTCGACGGCGCGGCCCTTGGAATAGTTGAACCCTCGCACGCCGCCCAGCGATTTGAGGGGCAGGTGATGAGGGAGCAGTTTTTCCTCGATGACGACGAGCCCGGTGGGGTTCTGGGCGATCCAGCGCGGGAGGTCGGCGACGGGAGTGCGCTGGGCGTGGCCGCGGGTTTCAAAGATGAGGCTATCTTCCTCGAATCCCACGGCGGCGATGGGGCGGTTGATGTCCAGGCCGTTGCGTTCGATGAGCGAGACGATGCCCTTGCTGATCCATAGGCCGCTGAAGCGGGGCAGCGAGGCCATGATGAGGATTTCGGCGAACGCGACGCCAAGCACAGCGGTATAGAGCATCTGTGTGATTCGCCGGGCGCGCCACGCGCGGGAGAGGGCGGTGAACAGGAACGGCGCGGCGACTACCGCGAGGAGGGCGAGCGCGATCTGCGCCGGGTCGGTGGGATCGAACTCGCCTCGGGTGGCGCCCAGGATGGTGATGGCCACGAGCGTGAGGGCGGCCAGCACCAGCATCCAGATGCGCAGCGCGATGCGGACGGCGGCGGAGTTGAGAGCCCGCGTCAGGCGGGGCCACGCGCGGGTGGCCACCCGGGCGCTGATCAGCGCGAGGGCGGGGTAGAGGGGCAGGGTGTAGTGCGGGAGTTTGGTGCCCACGCACTCAAAGATGATCCAGGAGGGCAGTGCCCAGGCGAGCAAGAAAGAATCGGCATGGGCGGTCAGCGCGTGCTTGCGATCGATGCTCCGGGCGTTGGACCACGCGCGGCGCATGCGGGCGCAGGCGCGCCAGAGGGCCAGGCCCAGCATCATCGTGGCCGGCAGAAGCAGGGCGAAGACGAACACGGAGTGATAGCCCGGGGGGCCCCAGTGACCCTCTTTGGCGCTCACGCTTCGGCCCAGGGTCTCATCGAGCACGGTTCGGAGGTAGGTGTCCGCGCCCACTCGGTTCATCACGGCGAAGAGCCAGGGCGCGGCGGTGATAATGACCAGCACAAGACCCATGAGCGGGGCCGTATGGAGCAGCCACCGCCAGCGGCCGGT
Organism: Phycisphaerales bacterium; assembly: GCA_044222845.1. GTDB lineage: Bacteria > Planctomycetota > Phycisphaerae > Phycisphaerales > UBA1924 > UBA2402. The sequence continues at coordinate 4,227 of JBGAMO010000016.1, read as the reverse complement.
GATGCGGGAGAGCGTCAACGCGGCGATGATGACGACCATCGGCGTGATGGGGCCTTTGGTCAGGATGCCGCCGGCGACCCCCAGCCATAGTGCCGCGAGCGCGGTGAGCGGCGGGGAAGCGGTCCCTTCACGGCACACGCGGAACACACGCCAGAGGCCGTGCATGGCGAGTGTCGTGAACGCGACCATGACCATGTCCGAGCGGGCCTGGCGAGTCTCCCACACCATGATGGGCGCGACGGCGAGCAGGGCGGCCCCCAGCAGTGCGGCACGGGAATCGGCGAGGTGAAGGCCGATCCGCCAGGTGAGCAGCACAATCGAGATCGCGGCGAGCAGGCTGGGGATGCGGTACATCCAGACCGAATCGCGAGAGAGGTCACCGCCGGTGAAGGCGATGGCGCACGCGGCCTGACTCCAGTAGATGAACGGGGGCTTGTTGAGGCGGGGGCGGCCCTGTATCTGGGGGATGACCCAATCGCCCGATTCGGCCATCTGGCGGCTCGCCTGGGCGAAGCGTGCTTCGTCGCGATCGACCACGGGGAGGATGGTGAAGCCGGGGAGATATACTGCCAGGCACAGGAGCACCAATGCCACGCCGCCGCGCCACGTGGCGCACACACGCCGCGGGCGCCGAGCCGAGAACATGTCCGAAAGACCGGGATCCATCGCAGCCGACTGTACCGACGCCGCGGAGGGGTTGCGCGCGGGGCGAACGCCGCGAACGTGGATGACGCTGGCGATCGGGGCCGGTCTGGCGGGAGCGGTGATGCCGCTTGATCCATGGGTGTCGAGGGCGGCGATGTCGGTGAACTTCGGCGGAGATCTCAAGCGGGAGATGGAGTTCATCCAGCAGTTTGGAGCGATCACGTCGTGCGTGCTGATCGCGCTGGTGATTCTCCTGCTAGATCCGGGTCGGAGGAACGCGCTGGGGCGGGCGGTCGTGGCGATCGCGACCAACTCGGCGGCGATGTTCGTGATGAAGTGCCTGATCGGGCGGCCGCGTCCGCGGCTGAAAGACCCGTACCACTTCGGCGGACCATGGACGGTGTACCAGATTCCGCGGACGGTGAAGGATGGCGCGGTGGAACGCACGGAGATCGTCGCCCGTCGGGCGTGGGAGTTCTGGGAAAAGGGTACGAGCGACCTGTGGAGCCTGCCGAGCAGCCACACCGGCGCAGCGTTCGCGCTCGCGGCGGTGCTGAGCGTGATGTACCCCAGACTTCGACCGCTGGTGATCGGGATCGGTTGCGTGGTGGGGGTGTGCCGCGTGGCGTTGGGCGCGCACTACCCATCGGACGTGTTTGTGGGCGGAGCGATCGGGTGGACGGTGGCGATGAGTGTGATGACCTGGCACCGTCGCAGCGCATGAAAAAGCTCCGGGCCGTCCCGGAGCGTTCAGAGGAAGATCGGGTTAGTGCTGCCGCGGCGGGCCCTTGCGGAAGCTCTCATCGGGGATGCCGCGGAGCTGACGGGGCACGTAGGGGTATGAATCGGTCAGCACGTAGTAGTACGTACCGGACGGGAACTCGGGTGTGACGCCGAAGCGGCCGTTGCAGTCGTCGAGGTCGCCGAAGTCTTTGACGTATTCGTAGTCTTCCACGAAGGTGCCGTCGTAGGTGCCGTTGGGCCCGTTCGCCTGCTTGGGACGCGGGCCCTGCTTGAGCCTGTACGAGGGCTTGAGTTGTTTCACCGGACTGGAGGCGTTGGACGCGTCGGAGTATCCCCAGTTGACGTACACGGGGAATCCGTCGGCGGCCCAGGCGATCTGCACCATGCGTTCGCCGGGCTTGTCGCCGGCGAGGCGCTTGGTGAGTTCACGGGGAACACCGTGGTAGTGGTAGGTGCCGGTGGGGGGCTGCACGTGGGCGTTGTTGGCGTCGATGCCGAGTTGCTGCTTGGGGCCGATGGCCTCGATGTGCCAGCCGCTGGAGGAATCGTCGTTCCACCATTCGGCGGTGCCGGGGTCAAACACGACGCCGTTCAGCGCGATGCCAAACAGGATGGGGGCGCCTCCCGCGCCGCGCATCGGACGATTGCCTTGGCTTTGCCGACCACCCCCGCCGCCGCGGCCGCCGCGTGGTTCGGTGTCGTCCGGAGGAGGTCCGCCGGGTCGACCGTCTGCTTGATCTCCCGGGGGAGGTTGGTTGGAGTGACCGGCGCCGTCCCTGGGAGGAAGTCCGCCCGGAGGACCGCCGCGTCCGCCGCGGGGCGGGGAGCGATCAGGTCCGAGCGGGATGGGTTTTTCAGACAGGGTGGGAACCAGGGGCAGCGAGAAGACGAAGGTCTGGGGCGTGATGCGGCCGGGGTTGCCATCGCTGGGGAATCTGCCTGTGGCATGGTCCGGTAGGCCATTGGCGGTGATCATCCTGTGACCGTCCCGCAGCTCGATCTTGATCTCGCTCTTAGTGTGAGCCGCGCCGACGGGAGCCGATCCGATGGAACGCGGCCAAGGAGTTGAAGCAGCAAAGTCCAAACACAACACAAACACCCACACGCCGCATGATGAATCTCCAAACAGGCAGAAAAGCTCGGCCAAAGACTGAAAGCCGACGCGGGTATTGGCGTTGAGCTGAGAGGTCGGGACAAAACGGCGAACTTTCGCGGGTTGATGTCCCCCGGTTGCCAGGAATCGACAATATCTGTGGAGACTTTTTCTTTGACCGACCCCACCGGCCCGAGCGGGCGAGAAGTGTTCGAGATTCTGGCCCGCGAGCATTCTGACATGCTCATGGCGTACGTGCGTAGCTTGGTGGGAGCGGACTCGGCCGCGGACGACCTCTTCCAGCAGACACTGCTGGTGGCGTGGCGGCGGCTGGGAGATTACGACCGGAGCAGGCCGTTCGGACCGTGGCTCCGGGGCATCGCGCAGCGGCTGGTGATGGAGCATCATCGGCGCGGACGGGCTCGGGCGATGTCGACCGACCCGGCGGTGCTGGCGGAGTTGGATGTGCGTTATGAGGAACTGGAACGGTCGAAAGGTGATTCGTTCCGGGAGCGGTCTTCGAGGCTGTTGGACTGCCTGCGGAGACTGCCCGAGGCGATGCGGGCCTCGATCGAACTGGTGTACACCCGCGGCATGTTGATCGCGGCGGCGGCTCGGGCCCTGGGCGCGAATGAAGAGTCGGTGAAGAAGCGAGTGCAAAGAGGCCGGCAGTTGCTGGCCCAATGCGTGCGAGAAGGTGACGAATGACCGGCGCGAACAGCAATCCCACGCCACCCCGGCCCGGCGACTCGCCGGAGTTGCTGCTGGTGCGGGTGGAGCCCGAGACGGTGACGCCCGAACTGGGCCTCACGGCGGGCGCCACCGCGGATGAACTGTTGGCGCACGGCATCCTGACCCACCTGGCGCTGGACGATGAAGCGGCTCAGCGGGCCCGGGTGGATCGGGTGATGAAGGAAATCAGCGCGGTACAAGCTCCGGGCCGTCACGTGTGGGTGACGGCCCGGACGCTTCGCGCCTGGGGCACGGGGATCGCGGCCACGCTGTTGGCGGCGTTCGTCTTCTTCGGGATCCCCGGCCAGCCGACAGCCGACGCGATGGTGAAGGCTTCGATCTCCGCGCTGCGGTCGCCGGGAGATCGACGCTACGAAGTGCGGATCTTCGAGCGAGGCAAAGAGACGCAGGCCATGGACGAGCCCACCGCCGTGGTCGACACCCGCGACGGCGGGCTGATGCTGCTGAGAGGCAAGAGCCGCGATGGCGAGTCCCTGGTGGTTGGACGCGATGAAAAGGGCTCATGGGCGCTGCGGCGCGAGGACGGCGGGATTGAGCGCGCCGGCGCGATGCGGGCGTGGCCGCGGTGGGCGAGTCTTGGCGAGGAATCGCTCTTCGCCGACTCGGTAGACCGGCTGCTGGAAGGAATCGAAAAGACACACACATTGGCTCGCGAAGAGAGTGCGGCGCTCGAGGGCCACGCCAACGGCGAAAAACTCCGGCATGTGGTGGGGACTCGCAAGCCGTCGAGGCCGTTCGGCCCGGCGAAGATCGAAGTGTGGATTGATCCCCAGAGCAACCTGGTGGAGCGGCTGGAACTTTCGTTCGATCCGGCCGACGGCAATGCGGGGCCGCGTGGTCCGGGTGGTCCGGGCGGGCCCGGTGGTGGTGCACCCGGAGGGCCAAGAGGCGGGCGGCCGGATGGTCCGGGGCCCGGCGGCTTTGGCGGCCCGGGTTTCATCGGCGGGCCTGACGGCGGGCCGCGTGATCCGGAGGGTCGGGGTCCGGGTCGG
>JBGAMO010000227.1:0-6381 GCA_044222845.1 Phycisphaerales bacterium | reverse complement strand
GGTGCCGGCGCAGCCCGCGAAGCACCACGCGGCGGCCGCGAGTGCGAGCTTGGTGAGTCGGTTCATGGGTCGAATCTCCTGTGTTTGACGCCGCGGAGCGCGAGTATAGCAAGTGCAAGGGAACCTGCTCGTCCGCGTACAGTTTGGCTTACCTCTTGCGTCGGCGCATCATCGGCCCGGCGTGCGGCATGATCCGTGGTTCGACGCTTTACGGAGTTTCACACATGAATCGTCTGCTCTCGATGGGTCTGTTGGCCGCTCTGTTCCTGTGCCCGGTGGCGAACGCGCAGGACAAGGTTCCTGCCAAGCCGGCGACGAAGGAGGCGCAGCCCTCCAAGCCCGCCGCGAAGGAGGGCGCGAAGGACGCGACCAAGCCCGCGAAGGAGCCGGCCAAGACCGACGCCCCCGACACGAGCGCCCCGGGCCCGGAGCACAAGCTGCTCGAGCAACTCGCGGGCACCTGGCAGTCGACCGTGAAGGAGTTCGGCCCCGACGGCACGGCCAGCGACGCGGGCACGGGCGAGATGACCTGCAGCATGACCCTGGGCGGCCGGTTCCTGAAGCAGGAGTTTGACGGCCGGTATCACGGCAAGTTTTTCCGCGGTTCAGGGATGATGGGGTACAACTCCACCGAGAAGCGCTGGGAGAGCAACTGGGCCGACACCATGGGCACGGCCATGATGTTCATGACCGGCAAGGCCGACGCCGCGGGCAAGGTCTTCACGATGACCGGCGAGAGCGCCGACCCGAGCGGGAAGAAGATGACCGTGAAGACCGTCATTACGGTGACGGGCGCGGACACTCACAAGGAAGAGATGTTCATGGTGGACGGCGGCAAGGACATCAAGATGATGGAGATCACGTACACCAAGGGCAAGGGTGAAAAGGGCGAGAAGAGTGAAAAGAGTGAAAAGGGTGAGAAGGGCGAGAAGGGCGGCAAGGGGGAGAAGGGCAAGTAACGCAAGAATTCACCGGGCTCGCGCGACGATCGGATTCGTCGCGGGCGACCCGCACGAACACTCCGCCGATCCCGGTGCGCAGCGCGCCGGGATCGGCGGATCTTCTTTTTGGGGCCTCCCGACAGCCGTCGGGGCGAGGCTGTGACCCGCGGGCAGATATGAAACAGCGTGTTGAAAGCGTTTCAAATGAGTTTCATGCCGCGGTTTGCTTGACCCGCCGTGTTGCATCACTACCGTGGCGTCCTGCAGGAGTTGCCACATGCACACAGCAGGAACCGTCACGAACATCCTGGTCCAGCACCTACTCGCGATGCCGTTCGCGGATGACGCCGCGGCGCCGCAGGCGGCGGCTCAATCGGCGGCGCAGATCGACGCGGGGAGCACCGCGTGGATGCTGGTGAGCAGCGCGCTGGTGCTGCTGATGGTGCCGGGGCTGGCGTTGTTCTACGGCGGCATGGTGCGCCGCAAGAGCGTGCTGACGACGATGATGCACTCGTTCGTCGCGATGGCGGTGATCGGGGTGCAGTGGATCGTCGTGGGGTACGCCCTGGCCTTCGGCAAGAGTATCGGCGGGCTGATCGGGTGGAACCCGTCGTACATCGCGCTGCACGGGATCGATCCCCACACGCTGTTCGGTGACAAGGGCATCCCCGAACTGGTGTTCGTGATGTTCCAGGGCAAGTTCGCGATCATCACCCCGGCGCTCATCAGCGGCGCGGTGGCGGAGCGGATGAAGTTCTCCAGTTATCTGTGGTTCATCTTCCTGTGGGCGACTTTTATCTACTGCCCGCTGGCGCACTGGGTGTGGGCCGAGGGCGGGTGGCTGTTCACGCGGGGCGTGCTGGATTACGCCGGCGGCACCGTGGTGCACGTTTCCGCCGGGTTCTCGGCGCTGGTGCTGGCGCTCATGGTCGGGCGGAGGCGTGATTACCTGCCGGGCGTCGCGGGCATCCTGCCGCACAACCTGACGCTCACGATGCTGGGGGCGGGGCTGCTGTGGTTCGGTTGGTTCGGGTTCAACGCGGGCAGCGCGGTGGCGGTGGAGCACCCGGTGGCGGGGTTCTCGGCGGGGCTGGCGTTCGCGACGACGCAAACGGCCGCGGCGGCGGCTGCGCTGGTGTGGATGCTGGTGGAATGGCGTCACCAGGGCAAACCGACGAGCCTGGGGCTGGCGTCAGGCATCATCGCGGGATTGGTGGCGATCACGCCCGCGGCGGGGCACGTGCAGCCGATGTGGGCGCTGGTGATCGGGGCGCTGGCGAGCATCGTCTGCTACTGGGCGGTGCAGCTCAAGGGCAAGCTGGGGTATGACGATTCGCTGGACGCGTTCGGCGTTCACGGCGTGGGCGGGCTGCTGGGCGCGCTGCTCACGGGGGTGTTCTGCTTCACGCCGGTGGCTGGGTTGGTGGCGGGGGGCGGGTTCGGGCAGTTGGGCAAGCAGGTGCTGGGGTGTGCCGCGGCGATCGCGTTCGCGTGCGTAGGAACGGCCGTGATCGCGGTGGTGCTCAAGGCAACGATCGGGCTGCGTGCGTCGGACGAGCAGGAGCGCGACGGGCTGGACATCAGCGTGCACGGCGAGCGCGGGTATCACGCGGGGGTTGGGGCCTAAGACCGATCAGGAGCACACATGAAACTCATCATCGCCATCATCCGCCCCGAGCGCCTCGAAGCTGTGCAACTGGAACTGCAGGCCGTGCTCGATGAGAAGGACGACTACCGCATCACCGTCGAGACCGTGGAGGGGCACGGGCGGCAGGAGGGAGAGGTCGAGGTGTTCCGGGGCACGCGGGTGCGGCCCCGGCTGATCGAGAAGCTCAAGATCACGCTGGGGGTGAACGACGCGTACGCGGAGCCGGCGGTGCAGGCGATCCTGAAAGGGGCCCGCACCGGGAAGGTGGGCGACGGCAAGGTGTTCATCGTGCCGCTGGAGGATGTGGTGCGGATCCGCACGGGAGAGCGCGGGGGCAAGGCGATCTGAGGGCGGAAGCGAGTTTGGGGGATCAGGCGGCGAGGCGCATCGGGGCGGCGGCGCCGGGTGCGGTGATGGCGAGCATCGAGACATCGTCGCGCTGGTGGAGGCTGCCGGCCTGCTCATCCAGGAGCCGGGTGACGCGGGCGAGCAGCAGATCCGGGGACTGCTCGTTGTCGCACGCGCTGTACAGGGCGTGGAGATAGGGGGCGTGCAGGCCGAGCCCGCGGCGTTCGGGTATGACGTGCGGGAGGGCTTCTTCGAGCCCGTCGGTGTGAGCCACGAGCATCTCGCCGGGGCCGAGCGTGTCTTCTTCCTGCGTGTATTCGGCGTCGGGCGAGAGGCCCAGGACCGCGCCGCCGGCCTCGGACAGTTCGCGCACGGATGTGCTGGAGAGGATCGTCGCGGGCGGGTGGCCGGCGCTGGCGACGACTACATCGCCGGTGGAGGAGACGATGCCGTACTGGGCGGTGGCGAACCACGCGCTGCCGCGGCAGTGGTTGCAGAGCCGCAGGTTCAGGCGCGTGAGGACCTCGGTGGGTTGCAAGGCGCGGCCGGCCTGGTCGTGGGTGGTGAGCGCGTGGGAGAGGACCATCGTGAGCAGCGCGGCGGGCACGCCGTGGCCCGCGGCGTCGGCCATGAAGTACGCCAGGCGTCCGTCGCCGAGATCGCGGAGGCACAGGAGGTCACCGTTCACGAAGTTGACCGGGCGCAGGAGCGTCGCGACGCTCACGCCCGGGATGTCTGGCGTGGGCGAGCCGGTGAACTCGCGCTGGATCGACGCGGCCAGGTGCAGTTCCTCGTGCAGGCGGTCCATCTCCTCTCGGATGCTGTTCTCGCAGCGGCGGGTGACGGCGGCCTCGCGTTCGAGCAGCTCCACGACGCCCTGGCGTTCCACCAGCGCGAAGAGGAACGCGGCGAGCATTTCCGGTGGGGAATCGAACCGTTCAAAGAGGATGCCCTCGCGCTGGAAGGCGCGCCAGGGGGTGGGATCGGAGACGAGCACCAGGGCGGGGATGCGGCACTGACGCAAGCATTCAACGGCGCGGTCAATCATCGCCGCGGGCTCGGGGAGCGCGAAGGCCAGGAACGCGGCGTGGGGCATGTCGCGGCGGTTGGTGGTGGCGGCGAGCGTGTCGAGAAAGCTATCGATCGCGTGCTCGCGGACGCCGGGCCGCGGCGGGCCGCCGCTGCCTTGCGACGGCCAGTGGTCCATGGCGGTGCGCAGCCAGTGCTGCGCAGAGCCGTTGAGGCTGGACGAGGCCGCGAAACTGATGAACCGCTCTTCCAACGCCCGTTCCGGTGGTAAAGGTCCGACAATCCGCGTACCCCTGTGTGTACGTCCTGATTGATCAATCGGGCGGGTCGGATCGGGTCTTCACAACTCCCCGGGTAATGCGCCCCTCATGCGTCAATTTGTGCGAGGTCGGAGGAGTTTCTGTGGAGAAGCCGGGTGGATGTCGCGTGGGCATTGCTGTGGCAACGATTGGGGCGCATGCCCAAGGCACGAACATCTGCTCCTGCTAGTTCCGCACCCGGTGCGCGGCGCGTCGGGGCCCGACGCATCGCGGAGATCCCGCGCGACGTGCTCGACGCCATCAACGCAGGCCATGAGCAGACGATGACGCTGGTGGAGATCCTCGCGGCGGACTTCCGCGTGCTGTTGCGCCGGCTCTCGCCGGGCCTGGAGCGCGTGGACGGCGTGGCCCCGGGCGTGGGCATCGTGCAGCGGATGCAGTCGGCCGGGCGTGCGCTCTTCGAGGCCGGCGTTGAGCCGGGGCGGTTGCTCTCGCACCGGTCCGACATCGTTCGGGGCTGGGCGTGCTACGTGGTGGCGATGTCGCCCAAGGCGACGCTGAAACGGCGGCTGGCGGATATCCGCCCGCTCGCGGACGACTCCCACAGCGGCGTGCGCGAGTGGGCGTGGATGGCGGTGCGGCCGCACCTGGCGGCGGACCTGCCGGCGGCGGTGAAACTGCTGGAGCCTTGGACGCTCGAAGAATCCGCGAACCTGCGGCGGTTCGCGATCGAGGCGCTGCGTCCCCGGGGTGTGTGGTGCGGGCATATCACTGCGCTCAAGCAGGACCCTTCGCCCTGCCGCGGCATGCTGGAGAACGTGCGGGCGGACCCGACCAAGTACGTGCAGGACAGCTGCGCCAACTGGCTCAACGACGCGAGCAAATCGACCCCCGCATGGGTGAAGGAGTTGTGCGCCCGTTGGAGCAAGCAGAGCAAGTCCGATCACACGAAGCGGATTGTGCGGCGTGCGCTGCGGACGCTCGCGAAGTAAGGCCGCTCGGCGCGGGTGCGCCCAATACACTCCTCCCCGTGCCCCAACCTTCAGAATGGTCCCCGGATTCGTGGCGGAGCAGGCCCGCCGCGCAGAGCGTTGAGTACCCCGATGCCGCTGCGGCGTCGGCGGCGGAGCAGCAACTGCGCTCGCTGCCGCCGCTGGTGACCAGTTGGGAGATCGAGCGGCTGCGCGAGGAGATCGCCCAGGCGCAGGCGGGGACGCGGTTCATCCTGCAGGGGGGCGATTGCGCCGAGACGATCGCGGATTGCAAGCCGGAGTTGATCGCCAACAAGCTCAAGATCCTGCTGCAGATGTCGCTGGTGCTGGTGCACGCGCTCAAGAAGCCGGTGACCCGGATCGGGCGGTTCGCGGGGCAGTACGCCAAGCCGCGCAGCAGCCCGACCGAGACTCGCGCGGTTCCGGGCGGCACGGCGACACTGCCCAGCTACTTCGGCGACCTGTTCAACCGCGCGGAGTTCACGCCGCAGGCCCGCACGCCCGACCCGATGCTGATGGTGCGGGGATATCAGCACGCGGCGCTCACGCTCAACTTCATCCGTGCGCTCACCGAGGGCGGTTTCGCCGACCTGCACCACCCCGAGTACTGGGATCTGGCGTTCTTCAAGCACGCGAGCCTGGCGCCGCAACTGCGCGCCGAGTACGAGCGGATGACCACCAACCTGGCCGACGGGCTGCGGTTCATGGAGGCCCTGGGCGAGCGGACGGTGGACGACCTGACGCGGGTGGAGTTCTTCACGAGCCACGAGGGGCTGAACCTGGCGTACGAGGCGGCGCAGACGCGGCGCGTGCCGCGGCGCGAAGGGTGGTACAACCTCACGACGCACATGCCGTGGATCGGCGAGCGCACGCGGCAGTTGGACGGGGCGCACGTGGAGCTCTTCCGGGGCATCCGCAACCCGGTGGGCGTGAAGATCGGGCCTTCGGCGACGCCCGGGGACGTCGTGGATCTGTGCCGCGTGCTGAACCCGGGGAACGAGACGGGGCGGGTGGTGCTCATCGCGCGGATGGGCGCCGCGAAGGTGCGGGCGAAGCTACCGCCGCTGGTGGCGGGCGTGGTGGAATCAGGGGCGCGGGTGCTGTGGATGTGCGACCCGATGCACGGCAACCCGGCGACCACGAGCGCGGGGATCAAGACGCGG
>JBGAMO010000226.1:0-6408 GCA_044222845.1 Phycisphaerales bacterium | reverse complement strand
TCATACGGGGTATTTTCCAGTCGCTCAACCCGCAAGAGACACGCAACGGATTCGCCAACGTGGAGAAACTGCTCGACGGCGCCGCCACCAAGCTCAAAGCCCAGCCGCCGGACAAGGCCGCAACCGAGGCTGACTTCCGCGACTTCCTTGGTGACGCGTATCGGGGAGTGGCCCAGTACGGCAAGTCGATGGAGCAGTTCGTGGCGGCGGTCCGCATCCGCGAACGTCTGGCGGCGGAAGACCTCTCCCGATCGCCCGCACCGCTGCAAGCCCTCGCCCAGTCGCTTCACCAGTGCGCCGCCGCGTATTGGTGGAACGGCCGCTACGACGAAGCCCAACCTCTGTACGAGCGATCGCTGGCCATCCGCCGATCGCTTTATGGCGAGGAGCACCCGGACATCGCCTTCAGTCTCACGCATCTCGCGGCATGCTACATCAAGCAGGGAAAACTCGAGGAATCCAAGGCAACCTACGAGAAGGCCCTGGCGATGCGTCGCAAACTCGCTAAAGCACCCAACGATCCGGACGTCGCGGCCAGCCTGAACAACCTCGCCAAATGCGAGGCGTACATGGGGAATTTTGATGACGCCGAAAAGAACTTCGAACTGGCCCTGAAGATGATTCAGAGCGTCTACAAGGAAGCGCATCTCAATACCGCAAGCGCCCAGCATAACTTCGGCGTCTTTCTCCTGGAGCAGGGCAACACGACCGAGGCGAAAGAGTTGCTCTCCAAGGCGCTTGAAACTCGCAAGGAAAAGTACCGCGAAACGCACCCCGCAGTCATCTCCACGCGATTGGCGCTCGCCCGGGCAGCGTTCCGGGAATCACCGGGGCCCCAGCCACTCGCAGATGCGATCGCCGCGTTCGCCGCCCTCGAGCACGAACTGCCCCCGGACCATCTGGACCTGGCCGATGCCGCGGGACATGTGGGGCTGCTGCTCGCGAGATCGGGTGATGCCACGGCGGCGGAACGCTATTTGCGCAAATCGCTCGGGCAGTACAGCACGTCGGCGCAGGCCACCGCACGCGACCGCACCGAAGCCACGCTCAGGCTGGGACTGGGGTTGGCGCTTCTCGGTCAGGAGGACGCCGCGGTCGCCACGCTGCGTCCGGCACTGGAAGGGCTCGGGCAGACCATGGTGTCGGTACGACTGCGGGGGGAATCGGCCGCGGCGCTCGCCCGGATCTACGAATCCCGCGGACAGAAAGATCTGGCCACGCTGGCCGGTTCATGGGGAAGTTCGAAGCCGGCGTCATGATCCTGTCGTGTTCGATTTTTGCCAGAGCGATTGCCATGCGATTGCCACGCAACGTCACCACCAAGTTCAATCCGGTCGCGACGCCAACAGAACAGAAACGTCGGCGTCGGCTCTGGGCCATGGTCTTCGGGCAGTTGGCGATCGCCGCGACGGTGATCTGGTTCGCGCTGGTGGCGCACAATCTCGCGGCGGTCATTGTCTGTGTTGTGGCGATCATCGTCGGCAACATCGTGCTGGTGTGGCACGTGTCGCAGTTGGCGAGCCTCAACTGGTCGGCACGCCAAAGGCTGCGTAAGAGCGGTTACCGTGTGTGCCCCGAGTGCATGTACGATCTGGGAGCAAGCCCCGAACAGGGCAACTGTCCGGAGTGCGGATGGACCTACACTCCGGGTGCATTGCGGGATCGTTGGGAGCAATCCTACAAGAAGATGCTGGAGAAAACGGGCACCTGAGAGGTGTTCGGCAACACCTTGCACAGGCACGGACCAATCGGCAGAGCGCGTGCCGCTCGCCGCCTCGTGCGACGTCCGTATAACGCCCTGACTTGACAATCCTCCTTAGGGCCCCTTTCCTCACGCAACCAAGTCTACAGGACCGATACCTTTATACGCATTTCGTTCGGTGCTTGGGCGAGATTAGTTCAGTATGGCCAAACGCGCACCCAAAACATCAGCCGCTTCTACCGCTCCGACAGCTACCAAGGAACCCCCCAAGGGCCGTGGCCGTCGAATGGCGAGCACCGCGTACACCGCCGGTGCCGCCAAGGACCGTCATCTGGTCATCGTCGAATCTCCGAGCAAGGCCAAGACGATCAACAAATACCTTGGAAAGGATTATCTGGTCCTGGCCAGCGTCGGGCACGTGCGAGATCTGCCCGAAAAGAACCCCAAGGGTGTCAAGAGCCCGGTGCCCGGAGTGGATCTGGAACACGACTTCAAGCCCACGTATGTGATCAGCGAGGGCAAGGACCGGGTCATCAGTGACCTCAAGCGCGCAGCAAAGGAAACGCTCGCCTCCGGGTGCGAGGTCTGGTTCGCGACCGACTTGGATCGCGAGGGCGAAGCTATCGCGTGGCACCTCGCGCAGGAACTCGGCATCAAGAGCAAGGACGCAAAGCGCGTCGTCTTCCCCGCTATTACCAAGTCCGAAATCGAGCGTGCATTCAGCCATCCGCACCCGATCGATGAGGACCGCGTCAACGCGCAGCAGGCACGCCGAATTCTCGATCGCATCGTGGGGTACCAGGTCTCTCCGCTTCTCTGGAAAAAGGTCGCCCGCGGCTTATCCGCGGGTCGCGTCCAGAGTGTCGCGGTGCGCCTGGTGGTCGAGCGGGAACGGGAGATCAGAGCATTCGTTCCCGATGAATACTGGGCCGTGCAAGCGGTCTTCACCACCGACATCGCCAAGGCGGTCGGCTTCGCGGACATGTGGGCCAAGTCCCTCGCGCGGCGCGACGAGAAGGGCAATCCTCCCACGCAGCGTCAGCAATCCGCCTGGCTGAGCGAGCACGGAGGCTTCCGCGCCGAACTGGTGGAGGTCGCGGGCGCCAAGTTTGAGCTGAACGGCGAATCGAACGCGAAACCCGAGGTCTGGGTACAGAACGCCGCCAAGGCATCGGATATCGCGGCTCTGGCCGGGCTCAAGAACATCCAGTTGCATGTGAAGGAAGATGCGACCGGCAAAGGCCCGGCCCGCCACCTCCGCTCGGTGAGCGGCTTGATCGATCCCACGACACCGTACCGTGTCACAGGCATCGAGACCAAGCGCACGACGAGCCGCCCCCCTCCGCCGTTCATCACTTCGTCGCTGCAGGCCGCCGCGGCGAACAAGCTGGGGTTCGGCGCGCAGCGCACCATGCGCACCGCTCAGCAGTTGTACGAGGGTGTTGACATCCCCGGCGAGGGCCCCGTCGGCCTGATCACCTACATGCGTACCGACTCGACGCACCTTTCAAAAGACGCGCTCGATCTGGCACGCGGATACATCCAGAAGCACTTCGGCGAGCGGTACCTGCCGGAAAAGCCCAACTTCTTCACATCCTCCAACAAGGATGCGCAGGAAGCACACGAAGCGATCCGCCCCACCAACCCCGAATACTCCCCCCGCAAGGTTGGTTCCGCGCTCTCTGCCGATCAACTCAAGCTGTACACGCTGATCTGGGAGCGGTTCCTCGCCTGCCAGATGGTGCCCGCGCAGTGGGATTCGACCGCCGTGACCATCAGGGGCGGTACCGACAAGTCGCGGGAGCTCACCTTCCGCGCCACAGGGCGTGTGCTGGTGTTCGACGGTTTCTACAAGGCCACGGGTGTACCGCACGGCGGTGACGAGCAGACGCTGCCGGTAGTCGCCGAGGGCAAGCCGGTCGCCCCGTTCGGCATGGATGTGACGCAGAAGTTCACGAGCTCACCGCCCCGGTACAGCGAAGCGAGTCTGATCAAGGTGCTGGAAAGCGAGGGCATCGGCCGCCCTTCCACGTACGCTTCGATCATCAGCGTGATCCAGGACCGCAAGTACGTGGAAAAGCTTGAGGGTCGCTTCCGCGCGACCGACCTCGGCGAAGTCGTCACGGACAAACTCGTCGAGGCGTTCCCCGAGATCCTCAACGTCGGCTACACGCGCGACATGGAGACTCAGCTCGATAAGGTCGAGGAAGACCACATCGATTGGGTGGACATGCTCCGCAAGTTCTATGCGCCGTTCCGCAAGGCGCTCAAGACCGCGGAAGAGGAACTCACGCACGCCAAGGCCGAAACGGTGCCGGCGCCCGAGCAGTACAAGTGCGCTCAGTGCGGCAGCGGGCTGGTCTACCGGTTCGGCAAGAACGGACGTTTCCTCTCCTGCGCCCGCTACCCAGATTGCAAATACGCCAGCCCGGTTGACCGCAACGGCGTGCCCCAACCCGCGGCCGAAACTGTCGATGTCGCCTGCCACAAATGCGGCAGCCCGATGACCAAGCGGGTCGGCCGGTTCGGACCGTTCCTGGGCTGCTCCCGGTACGGAGACAAGACCAGCCCCTGCGACGGCCTGCTCAACCTGGATAAGAAGGGCAAAGTCGAAGCCCCGAGCCCCCCGCCGCTCGTCACCGAGCTCAAGTGCGACAAGTGCGAACGCCCGATGAATCTGCGCAACGGCATCCGCGGCCCCTGGCTGGGGTGTTCGGGCTTTCCCAAATGCCGCGGCCGCGGCAAATGGAACGAGCTCGAGCCCGCCGTCCGGGAGAAACTGATCGCGGCCCTGGAAGCTCACGAGAAGGCCCACCCGATTCCGATCATCAAGACGATGAGCGGAAAACCGCTGACGGACGCCAAAGGCAAGCCGCTCCCCGAAGCCCAGCCCGTGGGCACGACGGAATCGAACGCCACGCTGGAAACCGTGGCGGATGAACTTGGCGTATAGGGTTCCGGTAGAACCGGTCGGTGCGTCGGCAACGGCGCGCCATTGGAGACCCCTGAATGGTGACTGTCCTCCTGGCGCAGGCCGCAACAAACGCCGCACCCGCGTCGAAAAGCCTGCTGAGTTACTTGTCTGACGGCGGCTTTCTCAGTTATGTGCTCATCGGCCTTTCCGTGGTGGCCCTGACTCTCGCGATCCGCAACGCCATCATGTTCCGCGCCGACAAGTTCGCGCCCGACGGGCTCCTGCGTGAAATCGCATTGCTCGCCGACAAGAACGACCTGGCCGGCCTGGCCTCCGCGTGCGGACGCACAGATACGTTCGCCGGGCGTGTGCTGCTTTCAGCCTTGCGCCGCTGCGAAGCCTCGCCGTTCGCCATGCTGGAGTTCCGCGCGGGCGTGGAGGAGAGCGGCACGCGAGAGATGGAACGCACCCACCGCCTCAACGACGGTCTGGCGATCATCGCGGCGGTCGCCCCGATGCTCGGGCTGCTCGGCACGGTCATCGGAATGATCGGCGCCTTCTCCGCTATTTCGGCCCTGCAGGGCGTGGCCCGCTCGAACGAACTGGCCCGGTTCATGTCGATGGCCCTCGTCAATACCGCCGAGGGCCTGATCATCGCCATCCCTTCAACGATCGTGTTCGGGATCTACCGCCGACGGATCGATTCCCTCGCCGACGACGCGATGGAAGCACTCGATCCGATCGCCTCGCAGTTGCAACGGACCGCCCCCGCCGCCGGCGGCCCGAAGCAGGCTCAGCACGCGAGACCCGCGCCCGCGATGTCTCCGCCGCGGGCCGCCGCGGGCGCATGATCGCCCGCCCGCTGGTCGCCGCCCTTAAAACGCCTGACCCGTCCCGCCAGCCCGCGCTTCCGTCCGCATGCCCTCCCGCACCCGCCATCGCGACGACGCCACCTTCGACTTGACGCCGATGATCGACGTGGTGTTGCTGCTCATCATCTTCTTCATGATGACTACGCAGTTCGCACGCAGCCAACACACGGACATGAACCTGCCGGAGGAGTCCGGTGAATCCACGCCCGAGGACGCGGCGAGAACGATCTTCCTGGATCTCGGAAAAGACGGTTCCATCTCGCTTCTGGGCAGACAGGTGGCGATGAGCGATGCGGCGGAGGCCGTGCGTGCCGCCAGCGTGATCGGCCCCGGCGGCGCGTCGATCCGCGTGGTCGTGCGGGCCGACCGCGATTGCCCCGCGGCGGCGTTCTCCGCGCTGTGCGCCTCGCTATCCAAATCCGGCATTAACTCGGTGTCCCTGGGCACCGCGGCGCCCGCGGAAGGAGGGGCCCGATGAGCGCACGCCGCCCCAAACGCCGTCTGGATCCCGCGGAACTGCGGCTCCCGCTGATCGCGCTGATCGACGTGGTGCTCTTTCTGCTGATGTACTTCATGATCGCGGGCAATCTCGCGGCGGAAGAACGCGAGCTCTCCACCACGCTCGCGGCCCAGCGGACATCGGCCAAGGGCGGAGGCGGAGGCGGCCGTGCGATCACTCTGCAGGTGCTCCAGAGCCAGAACCATGGCGTTTACAAGATCGGCGACCGGCTCATCACGCAACGTACCGAACTGGTCAATATCCTCTCCCAGCTTCCCACGGACGGCGGAATAATCATCAAGGCCAACGACGACGCGACAGTCGCGGACGCCGCGGCGGCCCTGCAATCCTGCAAAGACGCGGGGTTCATCAAGATCAGTTACGTCGCGGGCGGCACCTGATTGGTAGAATCGCTCCCATG
>JBGAMO010000015.1:0-46553 GCA_044222845.1 Phycisphaerales bacterium | reverse complement strand
GCCGCCGGCGTCGGCGGCACCGAGGCCAACGACTGGGCCGACATGCTCTACCGCATGTACATCTTCTACTGCGAGAAGATGGGTTTCGAGATCGAAGAGGTCGACCGCGGCTTCGGCGCCGAGGTCGGCATCGACTCCGTGACTCTGCACGTCAAAGGCCCCTTCGCGTTCGGTTACCTCAAGTGCGAACGCGGCACCCACCGACTCGCCCGCGTCTCACCCTTTAACGCGCAGGGCAAGCGCCAAACCTCTTTCGCCACCGTCGAAGTCACCCCCGAGTTCGACGAGGTCGACATCACGATCCCCGAGACCGACATCGAGGTCACGCCCTTCGTTCGCGCCTCGGGCCCCGGCGGCCAGAACGTCAACAAGGTCGCCAGCGCGATCCGCCTGGTCCACAAGCCCACCGGCATCCAGGTGGTCGCCAGTACCTACCGCGACCAGCCTCAGAACAAGAAGCAGGCGTTGTCGGTCCTTCAGGCCAAGCTGCAACAGATGGCCGAAGACAAGCGCGAGAAGGAAATCAGCGCCGCCCAGGGCGGCAGTCTCGAGCAGGGGTGGGGCACCCAGATCCGTTCGTACGTCTTTTACGACAACCGCGTCAAGGACCACCGCACCGGCTACGAGGAGACCGACTACGAGGCCGTTCTCCGAGGCGAGCTCGCTCCGTTCATCGATGCCGAGCTCAAACGCCGCCGCGCCGAGAAGGAGAAGACCAAGAAGTCCTGATCGGCTCCTCTCAAATTCCACATGGACGCACAGACTCCTCCCGAACCAGTCGCGCCCCGCAAGCCGGGCCTTCACCGTCGTCTCTACGACTGGACGCTGTCACTCGCGGGCCGCCCCAACGCCACTTGGGCCCTCGCGTTCATCAGCTTCTCCGAATCGATCTGGTTCCCCCTCCCGCCAGACATCCTCCAGATTCCGCTCACGCTCGGCAAGCCCCGGCGCGCCATGTGGTACGCGCTGGTGAACTCGGCCTCCAACGTCGCGGGCGGCGTCGCCGGGTACGCAGTGGGCTACTTCCTGCGTTCCATGGTTGCGGGCTTTTTCGGCGAGCACGCCTTCGACGCCCTCGCGCCCTACACCAGCAACCTCTGGCTGCTCACCGCCGGCGCTCTGGTCGTCCATCCGTACAAGATATTCACCATCGGCGCCGGTTTCCTGGGCGTTGATCTCTTCACCTACACCCTGGCCTCAATCATCGGCCGCGCCCCGCGGTTCTTCATTATCGGCGCTCTGCTCTACTACTTTGGTGAGACCGCCAAACGCCTTATCGACAAGTACTTCAATCTCCTCACCATCCTGTTGGGTCTGGCCATCGCCGCCGCGATCGCCGGCATGGTGTTCTTCAAGCCCAAGCACGATCCCAGCCACGAGCCGACCGCCACGCCCGCCGGGTCATCGACGACTCCCGCCGCGGCGGCTTCCAAGTAACTCAGCCTACCGCTGGGTCAGTGTTTCGTGCAGGCTGATCAGACCGCTCGCGACCATCGTCCAGGAGGCCAACTCCGGTGCGTCCTGTGTCTTTGCCGCGGCGACGAGTTTCTCAGCTGACGCTGTGTCCGCGCGGTAGCGATCGCGGAACGCGTTGAGCGATCCGATGATCACGTTGAGTTCCGCTTCTTCGGGCACTCGCGCCGTACACCTTCGGAACAGCCAGGCCGCCCGCTGAGCATCGCTCCCGGTCTGGGTCATCGCCTCCCCCGCCAGCGTCCGCGCCGCCTCCACGAACTGCTCATCGTTCCACAGCACCAGCGCTTGCAGCGGCGTATTCGTGTTGGCACGCCGGACGACGCACGACTCGCGCGTCGGCGCATCGAACGCCTGCATCGTCGGCGGCGGGCACGCCCGCTTCCAATACGTGTACAGGCTCCGCCGGTGCACATCATCACCCATGCCGGCGATGTACTCCTTCGTGTTGCTCGCGGGCATCGCCACTTCCTGCCACAGCCCGGGAGGCTGCGGAGGTTTCACCGAAGGGCCCCCAACCCTTTCCACCAGCAATCCTGACACGCTCAGCGCCAAGTCCCGAACCTGCTCCGCCGCCAAACGCCGACGCGGATACCGCGCCAGCAACCGATTCTCCGGGTCAAGCTCCGCCAACTCCGGGCGGAACTTCGAGTCCTGCCGGTACGTTGCGCTCGTCACGATGTCGCGGATCAATCGCTTTAAGTCCCAACCATTCTCGCGGAAGGTCACCGCCATGTAATCAAGCAGCTCCGGATGGCTCGGCCACTCGCCCTGCAGCCCGAAGTCCTCGCTCGTCTTGACGATCCCCACGCCAAAGAGCAACTCCCACACGCGGTTCACCGCGATCCGCGCCGTGAGCGGATTCGTCGGTGAAGTGAGCCACTGCGCCAGCCCCAGACGGTTCTGCGGCGCGCCCTCGGGCAAGGCTCCCAGCACCGTCGGCGGTCGGCGCGTCACGGGCCGGGACTTGTCCGGCTGGTCGTACTGCCCGCGTGAAAGCACAAACGTCGGCCGCGGCGTCGCCAACTCCTTCATCACCATCGTTCGCGGCACCGCCCCCTCGATCTCCCGTTGCTTCGCCCCCAGTTCGGCGAGTTGCTTCGCGGCCTCGCGATACTTTGGAGAATGCACCGTTCCCCACGCCGTGGCCACGCGCGTCTTGAGTTCCGGCGACACCGTCTCCGGCGGAAGAATCGCCGCGACCAGATCCCCCGCGAGTTCGGGGCTCTCTTCCATCCGCAGGTAACTGCCCGAGTCGCCGCCGGTGTTCACGATCTTGAGCACCAATCCGTTCGGCCCCGCCGGGAACGCCGCCGTCGCTTTGTCCTGATCGGCCTGCACACTCCGCTCGGTCCTGTTCTCCGTAACCCGCTGGCCCGCGATGTACAACTGGAACCCGTCGTCACTGCCGAGGGAGAATCGCACCTCGCGCCGTGAGGGTGCGTACACCATCTTGCCGGTATAGATCGCCCCGTTGCCCGACGCGAGCGGATTGACCCGCCCGTCAGCGAGGTCCGGCGCGAACTGCCAATACTGATTCCCGAACCCGAAGTTGCGCTTCAGGTCCAGCACCTGCCCCTCCTCGGGCCCGAAGAGCTTGTCGTACCGATCCTGATCAGTTGAGAATGGAAACGGCCCGGCGATCCGCCAGCGCGACGCCGCGAGCGGCAACTTGTCAAGCGCCGCGTCGCTGATGGTGCCCAGCCGGATCCGCACCCGCGCCAGCGAGTGTCCTGTATACCGCGAGTCATTCTTCAGAGTGATCTTGACGCTGGAGCCCGCTGAATCGCCGAACGCCTCGCCCGCGAGGAACAACGCCACCCGCCCGCCCGGCACGTTGTGCGCATCCAGCGCCCAACCCCGATCATCCCCGCCGTTCAGGGCGTTGGTGATGTCGAAATCCCCGTTCATCTGCGAGTGATCCGCCCACGCCCACACCAGGGGCACCTCGCGTCCCGGCGACTGCGAATCCCCCGCCGGTGACACACTGACCGAAACGCCGGTGAGCACCGCGTTGCCGTTACCGAATCTCCCCGGTTTGCCGGTCTGCGGATCAGCCAGCGCCTCGAGCAGCACCAGCCGCAGCCCGGAGCCGTTCGTTGTCAGCGTGATCTCCTGCTGCTCCCGATCCGGGTTCTTGCCCGTGAAGCGTACCGAGTTGTCGCTCCCGATCTCCGCCGTTGCTCCGCCCTGCGACGCCGCGCCCACCACCCGCGATTCGGCCCACGCAACCCCCGCCTCCCGCGCAGCCCCCGCGACAAACGCCTCTTGGGCCGTTCGCTCGGCCGGGTCTGGGTGGGTGAGTTGCTCCCTCGCCGCCCCGCTCTTCCGCGAGATCTCCTCCAGCAACTCGCGCTGCCGCGGCGTCGGCACCGAAATAAACGGCTCGAACGCCCGGTTGGAGTCCGGCAACTGCGAGTACAGACCCGGTTCCTCGATCGAGTTGAAGAACGCCGTCAGCGAGTAGAAGTCCTCGGTCGTGATCGGATCAAACTTGTGGTCGTGGCACCTCGCGCACCCCACCGTCAGCCCCAGGAACACCGACGACATCGTCATTGTCCTGTCCGCCGCATACTCCGCGAGATACTCCTCGGGGATCGCCCCGCCCTCGTCCGTCATCACGTGGTTTCTGCAGAACCCCGTCGCGATCTTCTGCGATTCGCTCGCGTTCTCGATGAGGTCGCCCGCGATCTGCTCCGTGATGAACCGATCAAACGGCATCCCGTCGCGGAACGCTTCGAGCACCCAATCGCGCCACAGCCACATCTGCCGTCCCGCGTCCGTGTGGATCCCGTTGGTATCTCCATACCGCGCCGCATCGCACCACGGCGACGCCAACCGCTCCGCCATCCGTGAGCGATACGGCTCCTGCGTCAGGATGCGGTCCACCCACTTGTCGTACGCATCGGCGGAGGTGTCCGCCAGGAACGCGTCGAGTTCCTCCGGCGTGGGCGGCAAGCCGGTCAAATCGAGCAGCACCCGACGGAGCAGCGTCGCCTTATCCGCCTCGGGGCTGGGCGACACCTTGGCCTGCTCCATTCTCGCGAGGATGAACCGGTCGATCTCGTTCCGGGGCCACGACCCATCCGCCACCGCAGGCACCGCGCCTTTGACCGGCGCAACGAATGACCAGTGCGGCTCGTACTCGGCGCCCTGAGCGATCCACCGCCGGATCAGTTCCTGCTCCTCCTGAGAAAGCGGCCGCTTGTGGCTCGAGGGCGGCGGCATCACTTCGTCTTCGTGCGTGCTTGTGATGCGTCGAATGAGCTCGCTCTCTCCCGGGTCACCGGGCACGATCGCGAACGCTCCGCCCAGGTCCCGCAGCGCTTCCTCGCGCAGGTCCAGCCGCAACTCCGCGCGACGCTTCGCCGGATCCGGCCCGTGGCATTGAAAACACCGATCCGAGAGAATTGGCCGGATGTCCCGATCGAACCGCACATCCGATGCCTTCGCGTCCGGCGGTGTCGGCTCCCGCCAACTCCCTCCAAAGCACAACGCCGCACCGCTGGCCGCGGCGGCACCAACAAACCCAATAAGCCGGCGTGCAGAGATCATGACGAGTCGCAGAAGCCTCAGTCTAGCGTGATCGCAGCGTTGGCATCGGCCCGTTCCACCCGGACTTCCCCCCTCCCGGCGACCACCCCCAGCCATCGGATTCCTGAGTACCACAAACTGCTGCCAGTCGCCTTGCCCGCGTATCATCTTGGCCCGACACATTCGGGACCCGTTCGAGGGCGTAGCTCAGTCGGTAGAGCAGCGGCCTTTTAAGCCGTAGGTCCGGGGTTCGAGTCCCCGCGCCCTCATTCCCCCCGCCGAAACCCCGGCGGGTCACCCATGGAACGATTCCGTTGACACACGTCCTGCACGCGAACTGGCGACACGGGCTCCTCCACCTTTGGATGGAGTCCGAGGAAATGCTCGCCGCCAACCCCGAGGCGCCTCGCCTGGCCCCCGGCGTCTGGGCCCATCCGTTCACCGCCCTGTCGGCCGCCGTCGCCGCGGCGTTGCCCGCCTTCAAAGCCGATCCCGGCACGATCCGCGTGCGTCTGCCCGCCATCGATAACCGCCCCCTCCCCAGCAGCACCCTCGCCCGCGCCACTGGTCGCCTGTGGGCGGGCGAGAGCGAAGACGGCCTCCCACCGGCCCCTCCCGTCATCCAGACCTTTGAAGTCTCTACCCTCGCCCTGACCGCGACCGACGCCGCCAATGTCGTCCCCATGCTCTCCGAAATGCTCGAGGGCGAGGCCGAACTGAGCACCGAC
This sequence comes from Phycisphaerales bacterium, assembly GCA_044222845.1. Lineage (GTDB taxonomy): Bacteria > Planctomycetota > Phycisphaerae > Phycisphaerales > UBA1924 > UBA2402. Next base: position 40,818 of record JBGAMO010000015.1, on the reverse strand, counting down.
GAGGCCGAGCCTCAACCCGCACGGCACCCTGTCGCCGGCGCATCGTTTCAGTACTTCGCCGCAGCGATCCGCCTCGCTCGCCACCTGCTTGTCCAGCAGCGTTTCGTCCCGTCCCTCGTGCAGACCGCCGCTGGCGAACTCCGCGGAGCCTGGCAGGGCTGGATGAGCGACGAGGCCACCGCGTACCGCCTCTCCGGCCTGGTCAGTTCCATGCCCGTGAGCGCCCGCTGTGCCGAAGATCACAACCGCCATGACGGCGGCGCGATTACGCAGGAGTTTGTGCACGCCATCGTGGATGCACAGTGCCGCGCCACGCTCGAGTCCGACGGCTTCCCCGATTCCATCAGCGAGCGCGACCCTGCCGCCGATCCGCACGTCGCATGGCTGGGCGGTCTGCTCTCCGCCAACGAATCCGTCAAGGCCGGCGCCGCCGTTCGCCAGGAAATGGTCCGCCGCGTGCGCGGGTGGATCGGCGTTCTTGAAGAGCGAGGCGCCTCTTCCGCTTGGCGTCTGCTCATGCGTCTGCGCGAGCCTGAGGTCGCCGGCCTGGCGCCCAACGCCGCGCCGGACCCCAACGACGCGGTCTGGATCGTCACGTTCCACCTCCAGGCCGTGGAGCAGCCGTCTCTGGTCATCGATGCCGTCGATGTGTGGCAGGTCAGCGGCGATTCCGTGACCATCATGGGCCGCCGCCTCGATCAGCCCACCGAACTGCTGCTGGGCGAACTCGGCCGCGCCTCCCGGCTGTACAAGCGTCTCGAAGACGCTCTTGAAGAAACGCAGCCCTCCTCACTGGCGCTCCACCACCAAGCAGGCCCTACGAGTTCCTGCGCGAGGGTCCGCCCGGTGGCGCTTGGTGGAGCAGGGCTTCGCCGTCGTCGCTCCGGATTGGTGGGAATCTCCCGCCGCGCGAGTGGGCGCGAAACTGCGTCTGGAGTCAGACGCCGTCAACCCCTTCGATCGAGCACGCGGCGGCCTCACCAACGCCGCCAAGGCCCAGATCGGCCTGGCCGCGCTCATCGGCTATAAGTGGGAGATCGCCGTCGGCGACACCATGCTGTCGCTGCACGAGTTCGAGCAACTCGCCGCCCGCAAGACTCCGCTCGTACGCGTGAACGGCCGCTGGGTCGAGATCCGCCCCGAGGACGTTCAGGCCGCCGTCAAGTTCATCCGCGAGCATCCCGGCGGGCAGGTCAAGCTTGGTGAAGCGCTCCGCATGGCCTTCGCCGCCGACTCCGACGACACCGGCATCCCGGTCGTGGGCCTGGAAGCCACCGGCTGGCTCAACGCCTTCCTCAACAGCGAGTCATCGTCCAAGCAGATCACGATGCTCGCCACTCCCGATTCCTTCAAGGGCACGCTCCGCCCCTATCAGGCCCGCGGCGTTTCCTGGATGGCCTTCCAGGAACACCTGGGCTTTGGAATCTGCCTCGCCGACGACATGGGTCTGGGCAAGACGATCCAGTTGCTGGCGCTCCTCGCGTGGGAACGCGAACTCGATGCGCCCGCGCCCGGACTCACCGAAAATCAACCCGAATCTTCCGCGGCACCCGCGTCCGCGCCGATTCCTGCGCCAGCGCCGGCCCCGTCCGCCGACGCCCCCGCGGCATCGGCCGCTCAATCGGTGGCCGTTGATCCCACGCTCCTTCTCGTGCCCATGTCGGTCGTCGGCAACTGGATCCACGAGACCGCCCGCTTCTGCCCGCACCTGCGGGTGCTCGTGCACCACGGCCCCACGCGCCCGCTGGGCGACTCGTTCGTGGAGCGTGCCGGACAGAGCGATCTGGTCATCACCACTTACGCCCTCGCCAATCGCGACAAGGAAACCATCGCCCGCGTGAAGTGGGGACGCGTGGTGCTCGACGAGGCCCAGTACGTCAAGAACCCCGCCGCCAAGCAGAGCCGCGCCGTGCGGACATTCAACTCCGATCGGCGCGTGGCCCTCACCGGTACACCCGTCGAGAACCGGCTGACTGAGCTCTGGTCGATCATGGACTTCCTCAACCCCGGCTACCTGGGGTCGGCGGGCTCCTTCCGCCAGAAGTTCGCCGTGCCGATCGAGCGTTACCACGACAAGATCCGCGGCGAGCAACTCAGAGGCCTCATCCGCCCCTTCGTGCTCCGCCGCCTCAAGACCGATCCCACCGTTGTGGCCGACCTGCCCGAAAAGGTCGAGAGCCGCGAGTTCAGTCATCTCACCAGCGAGCAGGCCGCGCTGTACGAGAACTGCGTCAAACGCACCCTCAGCGACGTGGACGAGGCCGACGGCATGCAGCGCCGCGGGCTCGTTCTCTCGGCCCTCGTGCGCCTCAAGCAGATCTGCAATCACCCGCTCCTGGCGCTCAAGGGCATCGAAGATCCCACGGGCAAGCTCGTGGACCCCACGCGATCGGGCAAGTGCATCCGCCTGCTGGAAATGCTCGACGAGGTGATCGCCGAGGGCGATTCTTCGCTCGTCTTCACCCAGTTCCGAGAGATGGGCAAGCTGCTCGAGTCCATGATCGCTCACCGGTTCCAGAAGGATGTGCTGTTCATCCACGGCGGCACGACCCAGCCCCAGCGTCAGGCGATCATCGACCGATTCCAACGATCCGACGGCACTTCTCCGGTGCTCATCCTGAGCCTCCGCGCGGGCGGCGTCGGCCTCAACCTCACCGCCGCGACGCACGTGTTCCACTTCGACCGCTGGTGGAACCCCGCCGTCGAGAACCAGGCCACCGACCGCGCCTACCGCATCGGCCAGACCCGCACCGTGCAGGTCCACAAGTTCGTGGTCCGAGGCACCCTCGAGGAACGCATCGACCAGATGATCGAGAGCAAGACCGAACTCGCCGAGAACATCATCGGCAGCGGCGAACAGTGGATCAGCGAGATGTCCACCGAACAGCTCCGCGACATCCTGACCCTGCGCAACGACGCCGTCGACGACGAACCCTGAAGTGGCGTGGCCGTCCCGGGCATATTCGAAATCGTGGCTTTCGTACCCCGGCGATAGCAACTTCACGCCGCCCCAGCAAGGCGAGCCTTCCTCAGTGCGCCGAACTCTCCCCCCGCAAGATTCCCACTGCATGCGGCAGCAACTCCGCGATCGCCGCTAACTGCTCCGTCGCCCCCTTCGGCGACCCCGGCAGCGTCACGATCAACGTCCGCCCCGCCGCGCCCGCCACGCCCCGCGACAGGTACGCCTTCGCATTCGCGGCCCCTGTGCGGGCCCGCGCGAGTTCCATCAGCCCCGGATGGGCCCGTTCGATCACCCGCGACGCTGCCTCCGGCGTCACATCCCGATCCGAGAGCCCAGTCCCTCCCGTGCTCACGATCAGATCCACATCCGCCGCGACCCACTCGCGGAACTTCGCCTCCAGCAACGCAAGATCGTCCGGCACGCACACGCTCGACACGATCTGCGCACCCAGCCGCTCTCGAAGCATCGCCGCCACGGCCGGGCCCGAGAGATCCTCGGCCTGCCCCGCCGCGCACCGATCCGAACTCGTCAGCACCGCCGCGCGAATCGGTCGGTTCATGCCCCGCCCTCCGCGTGGTAATCCCCACTGCGTCCGCCGCGCTTCTCGATCACCCGCAGCCCCTCAATCACCATCCCCTTGTCCACCGCCTTGCCCATATCGATGATGGTGAGCGCCGCCACCGCCGCCGCGGTCAACGCCTCCATCTCTACGCCCGTCTTTGCGTGTGTTCGTGCGCTGGCCACCACGCGAACCCGCCCCTCGAGCAACTCCAGCTCAACATCCACCTTGTCCAGAGGCAGCTGGTGGCACAGCGGGATCAACTCATCCGTCCGTTTCGCGGCTTGAACTCCCGCGATCCTCGCGACCGCGAACAAGTCGCCCTTCGCCAGAGAGTTCGATCGGATCGCCCCCGCGAGGGCCTCGTTGATACGGACGAACGCTTCCGCCACCGCCACACGGGCCGTGACCGGCTTGTCTCCCACGTCGACCATGTTCGCCTCGCCCCGCGAGTTGATGTGCGAGAGCCCCGGCGTGTTCTGTTCGCTCATGCAGCCAACTGTATCAGCTGCGGCGTGTACACTTCGCCGATGACCGTTCACGTCCTGCTCTTTGGCCCCGAGCGAACCGCCGCCGGCGCGTCCAGCGTCGATGTTGTGCTCGACGGCGCTCGCACCTGCGCCGCACTGCGGCAGCGGCTCGCCGCGCAGACGCCGGCCCTGGCCCCGAGCCTGCGCAGCGCCCGTTTCGCAGTCAACTCTCGATTCGCCGAAGACAGCAGCGAGATCGCCCCCGGCGACGAGGTCGCCCTCATCGGCATGGTGTCCGGCGGATGAACATCACCGTTGAAATCGTGGACGGCCCCGTTCCGCACGCTCCTCCACCCCCGGTGCCCGGTGCCGGGGCCGTCCTGGCGTTCGACGGCATCGTGCGTCCCCGCGAGGCAGACCGCACCATCACCTCGCTGCACTACCAGACTTACGAGCCGATGGCCCAGCACATGCTCCGCGAAGTCGCCGAGAGTGTCGCGGCCCGCCACGGTGTGTTGTACCTGTCCGTGGTCCACAGCCGCGGCGAAGTTCCCGTCGGCGGCTCCTCTCTGCGGCTCATCGTCGCCACGCCGCACCGCGCCGAAGCTCTGGCCGCGATGGCCGAGTACATCGACCGATTGAAGCGCGATGTGCCGATCTGGAAGTCCGCGCCCTGATCACCCGCCGATGGCGGACATGGGCCGCTGCGGCTGCGTGAACCCGGGCGCCGAAATGCCGTGCCCGGCCTGCTTGGTCCACGTGCAGTCGATCAGGAAGTCCGCGAGATCATCATCGCTCGCGCCGCCCCGCAGCAGCGGTCGGATGTCCCACTCGTTAAGGCTGAACAGGCACGGGCGAACCTTGCCATCCGCCGTGATGCGCAGCCGGCTGCACGCCCCGCAGAACGCCCGCGTCACCGGCGCGATCACCCCGATCCGCCCCGGCGCGCCGTCCGCGAACCGGAAGTTCAGAGATGTGCTCGAGTCTTCGTCCCGACCCACCGGGTCCAGCGCATACGCCCCGGCGATCCGCTCGATGATTTCCGCGGCCGGGACAAGCATGTCGGGCCGCCACGTGCGCCCCGAATCCAGCGGCATGAACTCGATGAACCGAACGTCGATGTCGTGCTCGCGTGCCAGCCCGCGTGAGGGCACCACCTGATCGTCGTTCATCCCGCGGATGATGACCGCGTTCACTTTGACGGGGTCAAACCCGGCACGCTGCGCGGCCGTGATCGCAGCGATGACGGTCGCCACCGGCGTGGCCGAGCGTGTGACCGCCGCGAACCGCGCATCGTCGATCCCGTCGATGCTGATCGTGACGCGGTTGAGCCCGGCCCGTTTCCACGCCGCCGCCGCCGCCGCGTCAGTCAGCGAGCCGTTGGTCGTGATCGCCACGTCGATGTCGCCCAGCGAGGCCACCCCCGCGATGATGTCGGGGAGTTGCGGGTGCAGCGTCGGCTCCCCGCCGGTGATCCGCACCTTGTTCACACCCAGGCCGACGCACACCCTTGCCAGCCGCACATACTCAGGTGGCGAAAGCAACTGGTCGCGGTCCATGAAGCGCACATTCGGCTCCATGCAATAGACGCACCTGAAGTTGCACCGATCCGTGATCGACAGCCGCAGATCGCGGATTGTCCGACCGTGCGAGTCGATCAGACGCCGCGTCCGCTGCGGCGACGGCGGGGGCGTCGGGACGACGGCTGTTGAGCCGGCGGTGAAAATGGGCAGGGCAAGGCCGATGAGGATGATACGGACGGGTGCGTGACCGGGATTGCAGCGGCTCAGCGGAACTTTTTGACCATCTCACCCAGCCGTGAAAGCCCCGCGACCAGATTCTGCTCCGGCGGTCCGAAACTGAACCGAACGAATTGACGGAGCCGGCTCTCTCCCGGCCGGTGTTTCCCGGGGTTCACGTCGAAGAACTCGCCGGGCACCGTCAGCACCTGGTGCTTGAAGCCTTCGGTCATGAACCCTTCGCCGGTGTTGATGGGCGCCGGCAGTCCGGAAACATCGCCGTACACGTAGAACGTGCTGCGCGACGCCGCGGGAAAGCGCACGCCCATGGCGGTGAGCGCATCGAGGGTCAGCCGCTGCTTGCGTGCGAACACGGTCCGGACCGCCTTGGTTTCCTGGTCGGCCCGAGCGGGCTCAAGGACGCGGATCGCTCCGCGCTGCACCGGGCGCGAGGTGCCGCCGTCCAGGAACGAGCCCGCCGCGGTGATTTTCTGTATCACCGCCGAAGGCGCCACCACCCAGCCCAGCCGCCAGCCCGGATACCGGAAGCACTTGGTCAATCCGTCGATCAGAACCACAGGGTCGCGCTCGACATCCTCCACATGCGCCGCGGCGGAGACCGGCCCGGTTCCGATCTCGCCGTACGTGAAGTGCGAGTAGAACTCATCAAGGATCAGCGTGCAGTCGTGCTTGCGGCCCACGTTGAGCCAGGCGACCAACTCGTCTCCGGCGATGCACACGCCCGTGGGGTTGCACGGATTGCTGATCAAGAGCGTGCTCAGTGTGTCCGACTTGACGCGGCGTTCAAGTTCATCGGGCTCGATGCGGAACCCCGTGGCCGCCTCCAGCCCGATATGCACCGGCTGCACGCGGGTAAACGTGTTGAGCGCATCCTCGTACGCCGTGTAATCCGGCGTGAAATAGCCCAGGCGCAGATTGTCCAGCGCGGCGAACACTCGTGTCAGCGCCGCACGCCCGCCGGGCGCCACCGCCACGTTGGCCGCGGTGTATTGGCTCGCCTTCCCGCGCCGGTACAGGCGGTTGTAGTGCGCCGCCACCGCCTCGCGCAGCTCCGGAACACCTTCCACCGGGCCGTATGCGTGGTCGGCCGGGTCGATCGGCAGATCACTGATCCGCGGAGGTGCGCCCGCCATCTCGCCCACTTCAGGTTGACCCTGCCCGAGGTTGCTCCACGCCGGATCGCCCATGCGCCAACCCGCCTTCATCGCGGCGTTGTTGACGCGGATCACACCCATGAACGGAAGGTCGCGAAAGGTCTGTGACATAGGCCCAAAAGTAGGGGGGCACCACGACAAAGCACCGGCCCAAAGGCCCGGAGTGCGTCACGAAATCAAAGCGTCTTGACCGGCGCGATTACATCGTGAGCTTGCACTTGGCGGGGTTGCCGCCGTGCTCATCGAACATCGTCAGCTCATTCTGACCCGCCACCAGCCACGCTCCGGGAAGGAAGTAGCGGGTCTGGGGCGGAACGCTGACGCCTTCGGCCGTGGTCATCCAGTAGCGGCTCACATGCCGGCCGTTGAGGTACAACTGCCCCTTGGTCATACCCCAGGGCTCCAGGAACAACCCAGCCACCTTGTCGGCATTGAACGTGGTGCGCCACCAGATCGGGCCGTTGGCCACCTTGGCGCCCTTGGGGGCCGGGCTGAACTGCGTCGGCGCGGGCGTTTCCCACTTGGCGAAGGCCATCTCCACGCCATCGGTGATGCATTCCACACCTTCGCGCACCTCGATGCCGGCCTCGGCGAGTTCCTGTAGGTCCGCCTCCGGGTCGGCGGAGTTCAGGAGCGCGAACTGCAGCATCGCGGTGCCCTTGTCGAGCTGCTCGAAGGGAATCACGATCTGGTCAGGGCCGCTGCGGTCCACGTACATGATCGGGTTGTCATTGAGCACAAGCAGCGCCGACGGCGGCGGCTTGGGAATCGTGACGATGAGCGGAGTCTTGCGCTTGTGGTGTACGACCCAGGTGAGCCGGTCCGGGAGAGTCGAATCGCCGCTGCGAACTTCCCAGAGCGGAGTGCGGAACGAGAGCGCCTCGATCGGTCGGCCGCTCATCACCTTGGGGGCACCAACCTTGATCGGCGCCGCTTCGTACGCCGGGCCGTGCAGGCCCTTGCGCTCGCCCAGGTTGACGCCCTCGTAGTAGCGGCCCAGATTTTCGGCCAGCACCACCAGCGACTGCGGGCCCTTCTTGAAGGGCACCGTCGCCTCCGGCTCGGCGCCGGGGCCCACGCCCACCACGCCGATCGCCTTGCCGTCGTGGAACATGTGCAGACGGTCGCCCGCGTTCGGGAACACCAGACGCGACTTGCGGTTCGCCGCCGCCTCGAACGACATGCGGTACCAGCCGTAGCCGAACGGGCTGCCGAGCTTGTTCAGGTCCGCCGGTCCCGCGATCTTCGCGTACCGGGCGCTGGAGCCGTCGGTGTAATCCGTCAACGTCGCGTACGACCAAGAGCCCAGCGACGGGGCCGACGCGGCCGCCTTCTCGGCCGGTGCCTTGGCCTTGGGCACGTCGACCGTCTTGGACTTGCCGTTGGGACCTACGACGATGTACTGCTTGGAGCCCGGCAGCGGAACGACCGTGCCGTCAGGCGTGAGCCCGGCGACGCCGATCAGCACCGTCTCGTCCTGGAAGAAGACGTGGTCCACCAGTTCCTGGCTCACGAAAATGATCGAAAGACCTTCGTGCTCCACGATCGCCGGCTTGTCGGAGGGAATGTCCACCTCGACCGGCGAGCCGTTCACCGAGAGCATCGCCCGCGAGCCGGCCAGGCCGAAGCACACGAGGTTGGGGCCCACGGCGCCGAACGGAGAGACGTTGGTGTAGTCCAGCTTGCAGCGGCCGTTGATATTCACGTCGAACAGCAGCCACGCCACGCCCTCGGGCGGCAGCGTCACCGGCAGCGTCCAGCCGTCGGAGAGCATCAGGGTGGCCTGCTGAGTGACAGGCTTGCCCTCGCCGTGCGGCTCATCGCCGAACAGGAAGACCACGCTGCCCTGCGAGCCCACGGCGTGCATCACGGCCACGCCCTCACGCGAAGCGCCCTTGACCTTCTTCCCGCCCTCGGCCGCCGTCAGCGCTTCTTCACCCTGCGGACACAGGCTCACCGGCCGGTAGCCCGGATCCAGGTTCGCAAGCACTCGCCCGAAGCGCGACGCGAACGTGGCGACGCGGCGAACCGCCGCGAACGCCCCGCGCGGCTGGCCCGTCTCGCTGATCAGCGCGTGCGGATCGGACGCCGCGGTGATGAACATCGCCGTGCCCCGCGACGAACGCCCGCCGCTGAAGCCCGGGTTCAGGCCCGCGCACAAAGACTGGATCGTGAACTGCCCCGCCGCGGCGAGCACTTCCGCCGCACGCCGCAACGCGGCCCACGGCTGGATGGGCCCGGTCGTGGGCTGGCCCCACGTGTCCATGGGCGCCGCCAGAAGATCAACGACATAGCGAGGCTGATCGGGACGCACCACCGCCAACTGGCGGATCTGCTCCAGCGAGCCAGCGGTGTCGGTCCAACCGTCGATCTGCCCCTCAACCCCGGCCCACAACTGATTGCTGTTGATGATCGGCACCGTGATGCCCGACTCGCGGATGTAGCGGGTGAGTTCGCCCAGGTACGTCGACGCCAGATCATCCTGTCCGCAGGTCCAGTCGCTCTCGCACTGCACCATGATGATCGGCCCGCCCGAACCCGGCGCCGTCACCTGCCAGCCGCGCACCTGGTCGGTGAGCGCCGTGATGAAGCGCGACGCGGCTTCGAGGAACGGTCCGCCGGTGGTCCGCAGACGGATGCCCATCTGATCGTTCAACCATGACGGCAAGCCGCCCATGTCCCAGCCCGCGCCGACATACGGTCCGACTCCCAGGATGCAGTACATCCCGGCCTTGCCCACCAGGTCCACGAAATAGCGAAGGTCGTTGTCGCCTTGAAAGTCAAACTTGCCAGGACGCGGTTCGTGACGATTCCAGAAGACCGGAGTCTCGATCGTGTTAAAGCCGGCGCTCTTCGCCGCGTGTATCCTCTCCGCCCACGCCTCGCGCGGCAGCCTTGCGTACGGCACGCGCCCTGCAACCAGCCAGATGCGACGACCGTCAATCAGAAAACTTCTTGCGTCGTGGGTTACCGAAGGCATCGGCGAAGCGACTCCCCATCACAAGGATTACCAAACAGGATGCGATTAGAATTCCTAACCGCGGACGGGACCCGGGTCCAATGTGGACAGCGCCGGATAAGCTTGAAGGATAGGTCCGATGTGTACGAATGACCACACGAACAGAAAAAGTTAGGATTCTTGACGGATCACCGGACTCCCTGCATCCGGTTGAAAACCCGAACTGCCAATGAACAAGCTCAACAAAATCGCCCATTTGTTCGCTCGACGATCGGATTTTGATCGCTCTGCGGTGATTTGGGGAAACGTAACTGCATTGGCGATTCTCGCGGCACTTCCCGGTTGCTATTCGAATCCCCTATCGGTAGACGAACAAATTAATCGGTTGATCAGCTCCGGCTCCAAGACTGTCGGCGGCGACACATTGAGCCCCAAACCGCCCGCACGCGACATTGCGAACGAGTCTTCGAAGACTCAAGATTCAAAGCAGCCTGCCTCTGTAAACCTGCCCGCGGCGTTGCTGACATATTCGCCCGCAGACGAAAAGCGCGATGTCACCGAACGCCTGCGTCGCTACGCGCTCGCGGAGGGCCTCACGATCGAGAACGCGGAGCACGCGGCCGAAGCACTCCTCGCGCCCAATCCGCAGATCACCACGCTGGGCATCCGCGACGCCTTCCGCACCGCGCAGACTTCCGGACGCGAGTACCGCAACGCCGAGGATGATTTCGTCATCTCCGCGATCCGCCTGCTCATCGAGCGGCATCTGTGGGGGCCGCGGCTGTTCAACGACACGACGCTCGGCATCGTCGGCAACGGAGTCGGCGGACGATTTGATCACACGCTCGACGTGGTGAACAAGCTCAAGGCCACGCAGCAACTCCCGTACGGCGGAAGCCTCGAAGCGGCGTGGATCGTCCGCGCCACCGACCAACTGCGCGAATCGGCGACCCAGGGATACAACTCATCCTCCAGCCTCGCGCTCTCGGGCAATATCCCGCTGCTCCGCGGCGCCGGGCTCGTGGCGCAGGAGGACCTGATCCAGGCCGAGCGCAATCTCATCTACGCCGCGCGTGATTTCGAACGGTTCCGGCGCGATTTCCTCGTGAGCATCGCCTCGGATTACTTCGGGCTTCTCCAGGACCGTGCCCTGATCGCCAACCAGTTGCGTCAGATCTGGAGCCTGCAGGAACTCGAGCGATCCACCGACGCGAAGGTGAAAGCCGGCCGCGTCGAGGAGTTCGAACTCGGCATCGCCAGCAACCGAGTTCAAAGCGCTCGATCGTCGCTCCTGAGTCTGATCGATCGCTACATCTTCGCGATCGAGCGGTTCAAGATCCGACTCGGACTCCCGCTCGACCAGGCCATCGCCATCTCCGACGAGATGATCGACCTGCCCGACCCGGAAGTCGACCAGACGCGGGCCGCGGAACTCGCGCTGCAATACCGCCTTGATCTGCAGAACCGGCGCGACGCGCTCGATGACTTTCGGCGTGGCGTGGCGAACGCGCGAAACGGACTCCTGCCCGACCTCAATCTCGCCGGCACGGTGACCATGCCGACAGCTTCCGGCGACGCCACCGGCGGTCTGGCGATACAGCCCGATGAAGTCAACTACGCCGCGAGCGCGACGCTGAGCCTGCCGCTGGACCGCAGGATCGAGCGGCTGAATCTCCGCACCGCGATGATCAACCTCGAACGCCAGTCGCGCGACTACGCCGTCGCCCGCGACAACGTCGTCGCGCAGGTGCGGGATTCGCTCCGCGCCGTCGACACGGCGCGGCTGCAGTTGCGGCTCGCCGAGGAGCAGGTCAAGATCAACCGACGCCGACTGGTGGGTCTTGAACTTCAGAAGGACACGATCGACGCGCAGACGCGGGTCGACGCCGAGAACGATCTGCTCGTGTCGGAGAACGATCGCGATCGGTCGATCACTTCGCTGCGCAACGCCGTGCTCAACTACCTGCTCGCGAGCGATCAGCTGCGCGTGACCAACGATGGCGATTTCCAACCGCTGCCCGGCATGCCCGGGGCGGTGTCCGAACCCGCACCCGCGCCTGCAGCGCCCGAAGAACCCAAGCCCTAAGGCGATTCATCCGTGAACCGCAGCGCGGACGCGGTCGTCGCCGGCTGGGCTCCTTGCCTTGGCCACGCCGACATCCGCGGCGAGTGATCGCCCGGGACCGGCTCCACCACGATCGAACGCGACGTGTAGTAATGCTCGCGCGGGCCCGGCGTGAACGCGCACCCGGCCGGAGCCGTGGCCATCGCCGCCAGGATCAACGCCGCCACGAAGCACGGCCGGATCGCGCCGGCACGTTTGCGTTCGCTCCACTCCGCGCGGTCCGTGCGGTCATTCCACGCCACCAGCGCGCCGTGCGCATCGCTCGCCCCGACGGGCGGGCCGTCGCTATGCAACCCCAATACGACAGGGCATCTATCCGGTTTGACCTCCAGCAGGTCGAGCCGTTCGACATTTCGAGGCCGAAAACGAAACGTCATGGTCGGGTCTCCGGGCCCCCGCATCGGGCCGTATTCCACGCCACCGCCCGTATCGGCGGTGGGGCGGTGAGGTCTTCACCCATCCGAGTCATTCTGCGGAGTTCTTCGCGCACGGCAGCGGAGAGTTCGGCGGAATCGATTGATTCCATCACTCCGCCGCGTCCGAATGGTCCGGCTGAAACGCCTGCGCGGCCGGGATAATCTCTGTTCGTGTCCAGGCTGCCGTTCGATCCCCGGAAGATGGCCGCGGCGAAGTCCGCGGCGAAGGAAGAGGCGCTCGCCCGCCACGGCGGGACGCCCCTGACGGTTTCCCAACTCGCGAGTCGGATCATGTCCGCGCTCGCGGCGGGGTTCCCCGTCGCGGTGCGGTTCGTCGGCGAGGTCAGCGGGTTTCGCGATCGCACGCACTGGTACTTCGATCTCAAGGACGCCAGCGCGGTCGTGAACTGCGTCATGTTCCAGTCCGCGGCGAAGCGTCTGGTCTTCACGCCGGCGAATGGTCAGCAGATCGTCGCGACCGGCAAGGTCGAGTTCTACGCGCCAGGCGGCAAGGTCTCGATCATCATCGAGAAGATCGAACCTGTGGGCGCGGGGTCGCTTGAACTGGCGTACCGCGCGCTCTGCGAGGAGCTGCGTGGTCTGGGATGGTTCGCGCCCGAGCGCAAACGCAAACCTCCGATGTTCCCACGCCGCGTCGCGGTGGTCACCAGCCGCACGGGCGCCGCGCTGCAGGACGTGCTGGTCACGATGCGGCGGAGGTGCCCCGCGGTGGACGTGCTGGTGGTGGATTGCCGCGTGCAGGGGGCCGCGGCGGCGCCGGAGATTGTCAAGGCCGTCGAGTACCTGAGCGAGAACGCGGCGCGGCTCGGGATCGACGCGGTGCTCGTGACGCGCGGCGGGGGATCGATGGAAGATCTGTGGGCGTTCAACGATCGCGCCGTGGCGCAGGCGATCGTCTCGTGCAGCGTGCCGGTGGTCGCTGCGATCGGGCACGAGACCGACACGACCATCGCCGAGCTCGTGGCGGATGAACGGTGCGCGACGCCCACGCAGGCCGCGATGCGGCTCACACCGGATGCCGCGGCGCTCACGCGGCAGGTGCAATCGATCGCGGGGCGGTTCCGGATCATCGTGTCGCGGTTGCTCGATGCGCATCGGCACCGGGTGCGTTCGATCGCTTCGCGCCCGATCTTCACCGCGCCGGCGCGGGCGCTTGCCGGCCCGGCGACGGCGCTGGATGGTCTGGAGCGGCGGATGGAACACGCGATCCGCGGCGCGATGATGACGCGCCACACACGGCTCGAGCGCATCGCGACTCGGCTGGAGCGGCAGCGTCCCGCGGCGGTGCAGGGGCGCATGCTGTCGCGGCTGGAGGCGGCGCGGGTGTCGCTGATTGCCGCGGCGAGGGGGATTGTGAATCCCGCGCCGCTCAACTCGCTGTCCGACCGGCTACATCGCGCGGCGAGCGTGTGCGTGCGCGAGGAACGAGCGGAAGTTGAATCACTGGAGCGTCAGCTCGCGGCGGTGGGGCCGATGCAGGTGCTTGAGCGCGGGTACTCGCTGACGACGAGCGCCGACGGTTCGCTGGTGCGATCGCCCAAGGATGTTGCGCCCGGAGATCGGATCACGACGCGGCTGGCCGCGGGTTCGATCAACTCGGTGGTGGGCGATGCGCGGGGCGAGCAAGCGCCGAACGTGACGAGGTTGCCGGCGCGTGCGAAGCGCAAATCCGCGCCGCCGGACGCGGCCCCGGGACTGTTCGGCGGGTGAGCGACTTAGATCAGTTTTCCTTGGGCGATTCCGCGTCCGCCGCGGCGGGAGGAGGGGTCGTTGTCGCGGGAGCGGTCGGCGCCGCGGCGGGCGGGGCCGGGGGCGCTTCGGTGGTGGGGCGGAGCACATCCACGCGCACCGGCGTGATGATGTTGAGCATGAGAGAGCGGTCGAGCTGGGCGTCGCCGATGACGCCGACGACCGCGCCGACGCGGCCCTTGAACTTGAACTGCTCATCATCCTTGAGGTAGCCCAGCGTCTTGGGGGCCGTTGGGCCGACGGAGACGACGCGGTACATCAACGGCAGTTTCTGGCCGTCGTACACCGTGCTGGGCTGCAACTGGCCGACGATGGTGTAGACGCGGCCCTTTTCGGCGAGCGACAACTGCTCGTTCACCGCGCCGCGGTTGGCTTCCATGGCGGCCTTCGCGGCGTCCTGCTCGCGGGCCTTGTTGCGCAGGTCGATGCGGAGCTTCAGGGCGCTGATGCGGCCCTGGATCTGCGACTGGATGCGGTTGTCGTTGGGATCGACCTTGGCGAGCGAGCGCTCGTGCTCGGCGAGCAGTTCGTCCAACTCGGCTTCCATCATGGGCTGACGCCAGACGGTCTTGAAGGTGCGGTCGAGATCGGCCCATTCGTTGACGGGGCGGGGCACGGCGACGGGGGTCGCGGCGGGCGGGGTCGTCGGCTGGGGCGCGGGGGTCTGGTTGATCGTCGTGATTGGTGCCGCGGGCGTGGCGGCCGGGGCCGCGGGCGTCTTCATCGGTTCGGCGAGATTGGTGCCGGCGGGCTTCTCGTCGGGCTTGGCCGGAGTCGCCGCGGGGGTGGCGGAGGGCGTCGTCGCGGGGGCGGTGGGTGTTCCGGCGGCGGGCTTGGGCGCGGGTTCGGCGGGCTTGGGGGCGTCGCCTTCCACCTTCTTGAGGAGTCGCGCTTCGACGAAGGCACGCGCCTGCTCGGGGGGAGCGACGCGGTAGGCGACGATGGGGCCTTCGCCTTCCTTGATGGTCTCGATGACCTTGAGCTCGGTACCGGAGGCGAGGGGCTGAGCGAGGAGGGCCTTCCAACTGCCAGAGAAGCCGGTGGCGACGTTGACGGCCACGAGGCGGCTGGCCTTGGTGAGCTTTGCCGTGGTGCCCTGCACGTCCACTTCCTCGGCCTTCACGAAGACGGAGAGCGTGGAGGGGTAGGTGACGCGGGCCCAGGCGTCGGCTTCGCCGTCCATGGTGAGCGCGGTGCCGGCGGGAATTTCGCCGACCTTGTAGAAGTTCTCACCCTCGCCGCAGCGGAGGAAGGCCTTCTCCTTCGTTACCATTTTGACGGGGTCGACTGTCTTGACCTGCCCGAACGCGGGGAGGACGGTGACACAAGCCGCGGCGACCAATGCGGCGGGAACAACGCGATCCATCGACGAAAATCCGAACATGGACATGGGCTCCAGATAAAGCGGTAGGTGTCGCGGCCGGTAATCACCGCCGCGGGTGCGATGGTATGCGCCGTTGGGGGCTGGTTCACCGGAAACGAAATGCGGACGGAATGGGATTTTTCGGGGGGCGGGTGGGGCTGGTTGGCGGGGGGCACGGCGCGTTCAGGGGATTGCGGACGTCGCGGTGAGGGGGGTGGCCATGGTGGACCAACCGCCGCCCTGCACCAGGTCCCAGTGCGACACGAGGCGACGACGGCTCCGGGGCGAGTATGTCGACAGCGAACCAGGTATTCGCCGCGTGCTGGAGGATGGCGGGCTCTTCATGGAGGTTGATGGTGGCGCCGCGACCCCGGACGACCGCGACGGTGCGTTCGGCGAATGTGCCGTCGGTGAAGAGGTAGCGCACGCGGACATTGAGATTGGTCGTGCCGGGGTTGAAGATGTTGAGCGTCTCAAAGAAGGACTGCCCGGCGAGGGGCGTGTTCATGAACGCATCGCCGAGGGCCCAGTGGGAGGCGGCGTAGGACGCGACCGCGCCGGCGGCGGAGTCGTGGCGGTCGGGGAAGGGGTTGATGACCTGGGACAAGACGGTGTTGCGGAAGGAGGTGATGCGGATCGAGGCCGTGCCCGCTCCGGCAGGAACAAGCGTGGCCAGGTCGGTCTCGACGCGGCCGAACGCGGGCAGGTTGATCGTCTGGGTCGAATCGGGCCGGCCGTCGCTGAAGGAGATTCGCAGTGTTGCGATATCGTTCAATCCCTGCGGGTTGTAGAGCGTGAGCGTGTTGACGGACCCTGCCGTAGTGTCGAAGTAGGGCACGATGACCGCGCCCACCGTGGCGCTGGAGGAGGTGCGCAGGCCCCAGGTCGCGAAGCCCGAGCCGGCGGCGGGGTCGTAGCGGGTGAGGGCCGCGGCGACGGCTCCGGTGGCGGAGACGCTGGCGCCCATCGATGCGTTGGGGGCGAACTGCACGACATCGCGCAGCGCGATCCCGGCGCGGCGGAGCCCGCCGACGGTGAGGGGGTAGGTGACTGCGGAGCCGTTGATCTGCTGGAAGGCGACGGTGATGTTGATGGTGGTTTCGTAGGGGTTGTAGAAGAGCAGGAAGTCGAACGACGCGGTGGACAGGTTGGCGAAGCCCCAGTTGCTCGATGAGATGTTGGTGAAGGCTTCGCCGGTGGCCGTGCCGGATTCGGGGCCGGACCCGAAGTTGTCGTAGTGAGAGAATGTGGCGCCGATGGGGAGCGTGGATTGGACCTCCAGGGTGTAGCCGACGCCCGCGCGGACAACGTCGACCGCGCCGTGCTCAACGACGGTGATGCCGCCCCGGCTGGTGGGGGCGAGCGTGCCGGTGCCGACGACCTGATCGCGTTCGCCGGATTCGTAGCGGGCGACGATGCGGTAGTCGACGGGCACGTCGTTGGGGTTGGCGAGGGAGACGTACTCGTTGATGGATGCGTCGTTGCGGAACCCGTCGGGGTAGAAGAGTCGCGTCCAGACCTGAGAACTGATCCGCTGGAACGAACTACCCGCGGAATCGGCGACCACTGCGACGATGTCGAGGTCGCCGGGTGCGATCTGGTCATCTGTGAGCAGACGGGTCGCGGACCATTCGTTGGGAGCGGTCTGCACGGCTTGAGCGAGCAACACTAGGGAACTGGTACCCAGCAGGTTTGTGGGCAGCCCCTCGCCGGTGTACGAGCGGTAGAAGCGGACGGTCTGCTGCGTTGATCCCTGGGAGAAAACAACTCCCTGGGTCGTGAGCGTGAAGTTGGCGCCCGGGACGATCCGCGGATCGGAGATGGTGGCGGTCTGGAGTGATGCGCCTGTGACCGTCTTCGCGAAGGCCAGACCTGCGTTGAACACGGCAAGGTCCGGGCGGGAGTCGCCCGCGAAGTTCGCGAACGTGAACTGCCGGTTGAATGAGGGGACCAGCGTGATGAACTCCGCGGCGGCGTAGGCGCCCGTGCCGTCGTTGTTGAAGATGCGCAGTTCGATGTGTCGGCCCGCATCCCGGTTTTGCGAGACAACCAGCCCGGGCCCGGAGGGATCGCCGAAGTCCACCGCGGCGACGACCGTGAATCGGATGCTCGCGGGGACCGTGGAGGGCGTGATCTGGGTGCGGAGTTCGAATGAGCCGTCTCCCCGGCCTCTGGCGGTCCAGATGCCCGAACTCCAGCACGCGACAAGATCGGCCACGCCGTCACGGTTGGTATCGGCGAGAACGGGCGCGTATTCGCCGATGGCGAACAGCGGCGTGGTTGAGAAGGTGTTGTCGCCGTTGTTGAGGATGACGTGGATCGCGAGGTTCGGTGCGAAAAGGACGACATCTGGGGCGGTGTCGGCGTTCAGGTCGGCGATCGACACGAGCGACAAGCCGGCAGCGACGGTGGTGGGGGTCTGAGCCTCAAAGATGCCGCCGGTGTTGCGCAGCACCCGCACGCTCGAGGCGCTGAGCGCGAACACGTCGGGGAGATTGTCGCCGGTGAACTCGGCGAAGCGGAAGGTCGTGACGTCCGAGGTTCCGGCCAGGAGCGTGCCGGCATCGAAATGGCCGGCGCCGTCGTTGAGGAAGAGGCGAAGACCCGCGGCGGGACCGGCGCCGCGGGCGAGGATGTCCTGATCTCCGTCGCCGTCGACATCCGCATTGGCCGGGTTGGTGATGGTCTCGCCGGGGCCGCCGAGCGCGGCGGACAAGAAGATGAAGCCGCCCAACCCGTTGCCCTTCCAGATGCGCAAGAGTGCGGGGGAGTTCTCGCCCGGGTCGGGCGGAGCGGCGACGTCCGCCACGCCGTCGCCGTCAAAGTCCGCGACGGCAAACGTGCCGCCAACGTTTCCCAGCGAAGGGAGAGGTGCAAAGCCCAGTGAGAGCATCCAGCGGGGTTCCAATCCTTCGCATGCGGCGAGCGATTGGGTTCCGACGGCGGTGTGCACTGGCATGGGGGCTGCTCCTCTTGGCGAGGGAAGGGCGTCGCCGGAGCGACGCGGACGCTATTTCAGCGGCTGATGCTAGCGACCGACGGCGCAGGCACGCGGTCGAATAATGGCGTGGATGCGTCAAAATCCGGAATGGGCGCGATGGCAGCGCCGCCCGTGTTGTTCGGGCGATGTCATGAGAACGTCATCGCTGAAGGCATCGGTGATTGGGCGTCAGTGAAGGCGGACCGCTTTCGCCGCGGACGAGCGCGGCGCGAAACGGAGTTTGCGCACGGATCGAGCACCGGGGCGCATCAGTTTGAGCGCCGGATGCGCGGAGCACGTGACCACGTTGGCGAATTTGGGGCGTGCGGGGTGTTTATGAACTCGATGTGGGGGCGCCGGGCTCGTCGGCGAGCGTTGTCTGGGCCTTGGATTCGAGCATCGGCCGGCGGATTGACGCTGCTTGGGCACGGCTACTGAGCCGTGTGCGTGCACGGGGCGGGGATTCCACCGACTTCGCCTCGGTGATTCGTTGCAGGTGGCGGTCGACTCGGAGCGCTCGGGCTGCGAGAGATCGTTCGTGAGGGCGTTTGGGTTTTCGCTCTGATCTGGGTTCGAAGACTCTGGCGGGTGCTGCGACGATTCGGCGGGCGCGTCGAGTTGGGCGGTCGGACCGGGCGCGACAGAGATGTTCTTCAGCGCATTGAGAGCGCGGGAGATCAGATCGGCGAGCGGAGGCGCGGGGTGCGGCTCGCGTGGAGATGCTTGTCGTTCGCGCGGGGGAGTGGATGATCTTGGGTGCTTGGACCAGTTGGGCAGTCGCGCAGCGCGGAGGATGAACGCGGCGGCGCGCTGGGCCATTTCGGCTGAGCGGTGATTCAGCGGTTGTGCGGCCGATTGCGGTTGGCGCGGTTGGGGAGTCTTCGGAAGACCGACGGGGACCGTCGGGCCACCCAGGGCAGGGGCGGCTGACTGCGGTACTTGATTGCTCGTTGCTTCGGTCGCGGGCTGGCGAGCGGGTGCGCGTTGATTGAGGAACGCGGCGAGGATCGAGGCGTTCACTCGCAAGGCCTGCGGCAAGTACCTGGTGGCGACGAGGCGGGTGTGCGCGATGGAGGCCTGGGCGAGCGCATCGAATCGGGCTTTGATCTCGGGGCGGTTGAGCCAGGTGACGAGCGCGGCGAAGGTGACGCGATGGTGATGGGCGATGTCACGCAGCGTGAACCGGTGATCGGTGAGTTGATCGAGGATGGCATCGACCTGGTCCTGCGGCGGGGCGAAGACCAAGGCCGTCTCGGGTTGGACAGCGATGTCCATACTTAAGCAATATACGGAATTTGATTGGGTATTGCAAGAGAGTTGTACGGCTTTTGGTCAGATTGTGGTGTAAATGTCTGAAAACACAAGAGTTAGAGAAGGGGTTTGAGGAGACTTGGAGGGGGGAGAGGGGCGCGGAATCCGCCTGCGCGGGCCAAGTTGGTGCGTGACCACTCGACGGGGCTGTTTGAACCGATACTTGGTGCATCGGTGCGGATCACACTGCTGCAATCCCCTCGCGCCCAAAGCAGACTGCTGGTCGTTCTGGCCGGCCTGTTGTTCGCTGTCGTCCTTGGGATACTCGTGAGGGGGCGTCCGCTGGGGGTGGACCCGTTCGAAGAGACGACCACGGAGTCGGTGTCTCGGTCGTTCATCATCGCGCATTACTTTGAGACCGCGTGGACGCGCGTCGAGGCGCGCAGCGCGGATGGCCGTGACGGCGGCGGGGGCAGACTGGAGCCCGGCTACGTGGGCCTCAAGCACGTTGACATCAAGATCGTGGCGAGATTGCCGGACGATTCCTGGAGATTCCCGGTTCCCTTCTACGGGAATGTGCCGTACCGCGGCAAGTTCACGACCACCGTCGTGATCAAGGATCGACCCGGGGCGGCGACCCCGCTCACCGCGCCGGATCGGTACGCGTGCGGAAAACTGCCGGGTTCTGATCGATCGTGGCTTTTGCAGGATTGGGTGGCCAACGGGGAGCGCAACGGTGTGCACTGGTATTGGCCGGGGATTACGACGATTGCGATCTGCGCTGCCAACTTCGTGGCGTGTGTGGTGTTGGCGGGCGCGGTGTTAATTCAGGCCTTTGTGGTCTGGCGACGGGCCGCGAGAGTCCGCCGCGGAGACTGCGAGGGGTGCGGCAACCGAGGGATCCGCAGGGGCGATCCGTGTCCCGGGTGCGGGCGCGTCATCGCTGGCGCTGGAATGGCTCGCGGAGCGGTGGCGCTCGCGGCGAAGGTGCGATGATGGTGGAAGGCGTCGGTGGTGAGGGATCGGGCATCAGGAAGCGCCATTCACGCGGCCGCGAGAAGCCAATGAGCGGAGGGATGTTTCGCAGCAGTTGAGTGGCGGAACGGTGGGGCAACGGCGTCGGGCGTTAGAAACGTGCCCGGATGCTCGCGGCGAATGACCTTCTTTCGGAAGGCATCGGAATCAGGGAAGGCCGACAAGTCTCTTGCTGGTGGCTTGCGGCACCAACGGGATTCGCCGCGCGGCTCAGGTATCCGCGCTACGAGGTGGCGGCGAAAGTGGGGGCGGGTCACGCCCGGAAGTTGTCCGCGATCGGTGTGATGCGGCGGAGCCCGTGCGAATTCGGCGCTCCTGGACGCTCACGTCGCGCGGGGATACTGCCCGCAAGTCAATGCAATAGAACTTTCCCAGTACCTGTAATATGGTTGTTCGAGTATTCTCATGCCTGTGCGGGGTCACTGGCATGCCACTTGAAATGACACGAAGGCATCGGATCGGAGGATCGCGGCATGGTGTCGGGAGCATTGGTGAATCAACTCGCTGCGCATCTGCACATGGCGGGCGTGGTGGTGGGCGTGTTGGGCGCGCTGGTGATGTGGTTGGGCCTTCGCGGGCGGGTGATCGGCACGGGGCCGGTGTGCCGCGCGTGCGGGTTCAGCCTGGCGGGGCTCATTGCGGACGCGCCGAAGGAGGGGCAGGCTTGCCCGGAGTGCGGAGCGACGTTGAACGAGAAGGGGGCGGTACGTGAGGGGCTGCGTCGTCGGCGACCGGTGGTGATCGCGGTGGGAGGCTTATTGCTGCTGATGGCAGCGGCGACGATGATGCCGGCGGCTCGGCGCTTGGGAACTCCTTCGGGGTGGATGCCTTGGATGCCGGTGAGCGTGGTGAGCAACCTGGTGGAGATGGCGGACGGGGAGTTGTTTGCGGCGGCCGTGAACGAGGCGGACGCCAGAGCCGCGGCGGGTGGCATCAGCGTTACCGCGCTGGGCACGCTCGCGCGCGGGGCGTTGGCGCGTCAAGCGGGGACGATGCCGTGGGATCCGTTGCTGGGGTCGCTGATCGAGCGGGCGTTTGACGCGGGGGCGATTACGCCGGCGGAGGGCGCGGCGTATCTGAAAAAGACGTTGACGTTGCGAGCGGCCTACCACGAACTATTTGACGCCAACGTCCTGGCATGGGACATCTCGTTTCACCTTTCGCGAACAAGGCCGGATCCTTTCATCTTCGAGTCCGCGTACATGTCCGGGCGGTTGTGGACAGTGCCGTTGGTGGCGCGCCTCAAGAGGGTCGAGTTCAACGGGGTTGCGCTGCCGGTGCGACAGACAACGGGGCCCGGCGATGATGAGGCAGTGTATTCCGTTTCAATTCATGACCCGGCTTGGAGTGGGGGTAACACGGTTACCGATTGGATCGCATTTCCCGAGGCGGACTCGAAGGGGCGGCTGCGGGTCACCTACGAACTGCGATTCGACGAATCACTGTGGAACCTCTCTATGTTCAACGGACAACAAAGAGCCCAAGTGAAGATGGGCGTCGGTAGAGGATCGCCGCCATTCCCGGAGCCGGGAACGACCGGTGTGGTGAGTCCGACCTGGACAGAGACCTTGACGATTCCGCTTGAGGCAGACGCGATGAAGCCGGAGCAGCCGCAGACCAATTCGCCGGAGGAACCGAAGGATACATCCAAGTAGGTGCCCCCCGAGCGGTGCGTGCAAGGCAAAAGACACTGAGTTTGGACGTCGGCAACGCGATGAACTCGCACGCACGCGCGGGGGTTCATGCACGTTCCGAGCGGCGGTGTCGCTGCGGATATTGAGTCGAGCACTCAGGGCATGTGGGGAAGAGTGCGACCCGGCGTTGGCGAGAGAACCCGCCGGGTGTCGTCTTCAGGGACTGTGAAGTCTACTCATGCGTGTGCACAGCCGCAGGCATGCCAGCCGGAAGAGGCGGCGTGCGAGTATTGGTGCGAGGTCACTCGCGCATGGCATCGTTCCACCAGGCGTCGAGAGCGGCGGGGTCGAGGTTGATGAGGGCGTCGCGCGGAGAGGACTTCGCGGCGGCGGGGGCGAGTTCCTGCATGCGATCGACGACCGGCCCGCGAGATTCGCGGGGCACGCGCTGGAGCACGTGCCAGAGGGTCATGGCGTCGCGGGGGCGGGCGGCCTTGAGGGCCGACTCGAGGGCGACGGCGGCGTCGCGGGGGTCGGACTTTTCGCCGGAGTAGGCGCTATCGATGACGGCGAGTGACTTGGCCAGGATTCCGGGGGCGTCGTAATAGCGCGGGGTGGCTGCGGAGCCGTCGGGGGCGAGTTCGCAGCGTGCTTCGGCGGGCACGCGTACTCGCCGACCTTTGCCGAACATGATGATGGCGTTGCCTGTCTTGAGCGTGAGCGTGGCACCACGCTCGTTGGTTGCGAGTTGTGCCGCGGCGTGAGGCGAGAGCGTGGCGCGAGCGCCGGCGAACGCCAGGGACATCGCTGCGTCTTGTGATCCGGTCTGGAGGAAGATGGAGCCGTGTTCCAGGGAGAGTTCGTCGCCGCTCGCGGCGAGCACGAAGCGGGCGGAATCGCCGGCGAAGGCGCGTCGGCCTTGCGGCCCGGCGAGTTCCGCCTTGGCGCCCGCGTCCGTTGCGATGAGCAGGGAGCCGGGCTGTGACTTCACGGGGTTCGTGGTGAGGGAGCCGGTATGCGAGGCGATTGCCCAGCCGGCGGGGATCGGCGGGTTGGAAAGGCGGGTCAGGATAAAGAGTGCCGCGGCGAGCAGGATGGAGGCGGCGAGCGCGAGCCACCAAGCGCGGCGTGCGGGCTTGGCGGGTGGGACGAAGAGCGCGGTGGAGGGCGCGGCGAGTGCGGCCAGGGGTTGCTCGATGGCGGCGACCTGCGGGACGGCGGGCGCGGCGGTGTCCCAGAGGTAGTCTTCCACGCCGGGGGGCAGGTTGGGTACTTGGTCGTTCATGACTGTGCCCCCGAGGGGCCCGGGGCGCTGCGGGCGAGGTATTGAGTGAGCAGCGCGAACCCGCGGGTGAGGTTGACGCGGACGGAGCCGTGCGTCATGTCCAACGCCGCGGCGATCTGCGGGCCGGACATGCGCTCGACGAGACGGAGCACCAGGGGTTCGTGGTACGGCTGTGGCAGGGCGCGGATGGCGTGCAGGATGCGCAGGGCTTCGTCGTGATCTTCGTCGGGGGCGGCGACGGTGGGCGCGGGCGGGTCGGTGTCGAGCGGGGCGGTGGGCTTGCGGCGGCGGAGCGTGGTGACGGCGTGGTTGCGTGCGATCTCGCAGAGCCAGGGGGCGAACTTGGCGGGGTCGCGGAGGGTGTCCAGGCGCGTCCACGCGGCGAGGAAGACTTCCTGCAGGGCGTCGTCGGCGTCGGAGGGGCCGAGGCGGGCGAGCAGGATGCCGTGGACAGCGCCGAGCAATCGGGCGTGCAGGCGCGAGAACGCCGCTCGGTCGCCGCGGCGGGCGGCGATGACGAGCGGCGTGAGGTCGCTCTCTTGCAGGGTTGGAGAGGGTTGGATCACCGCGAGGATCGGCTCCTGCATGCGGGTGCGTTTAGCGGGGCACGCGCGGGCACACGATAGTCCGGGGGCGTGGATCACTTCGCGGCGGTGCGGACGGCTTCGATCGAGCCGCCCCAGCGCTGGAAGTGGGCGACGAGGTTCTTGTCCAGCAGCGAACCGGATGGTGCGCCCTGCACGGCCCTGCGCAGGTGTTGGTCGTAGATGTCCGTTCCCAGGCCGGGCTTCTCGGGGTTTTGCATGCCGGATCGCATGACGGGGTGGGTCATGAGGGCGGCGCCGAAGTTCATCGCGGCGACCTGGTCGCCGGCGGCGTTGGCGAGGGCTCGCTTCATGATGCCGTAGCCTCGGACGCCGTCGACGGAGGAGAGATCGAAGCCCAGGTCAGCGCCGTATTGGTTGAGGCAGCCGATGTA
Source organism: Phycisphaerales bacterium (assembly GCA_044222845.1). Taxonomy (GTDB): domain Bacteria; phylum Planctomycetota; class Phycisphaerae; order Phycisphaerales; family UBA1924; genus UBA2402. The sequence goes on along the minus strand of JBGAMO010000015.1, from coordinate 16,116 downwards.
GTACGCGAGGTCAAAGAGTGCGGGCGATTGGGCGGGGGCGTCGGTGTCCAGGGCGCGCAGCGAGAGGGCGGCGATGAGGCGGGTGTTCTCGTGGCCGGTGCCGATGACCATGGAGGCGCGGCGGATGGCCTCCATGTGGGCGAGGATGGAGGGCTCCTTGCCGAGGAAGGCGAGCGTCGCCTCGACGGTCTTGGCGGGGTTGGGCTTGGCGCTCGCGTCGGCGGGCATGCCGGGCACGTTGCCGGCGTCGATCTCGACGCAGATCATCGGCGGGCCCAGGTGTGCGCCGAGTCCGGCGGCGAGGGAGGTGAGGCAGACGGCGGCCAGGGTGACGATTCTGTTCATGGGGGTTCTCCGTGCCGCGGGCGGGTTGGTGCGCTCGGGCAGGAGAAGGGACGCTCGTGCGGGTTGGAGTGTTAGCGGGGGCGTGCGTGGATTCACCGGCGCGGGGATGTCTACTACCGTTGGGCCATGCCTTTGGTCTATACAAGTGCGACTCCCGAACAGGATACCGAGGCCGTTGTGCGCGTGCTTATGCACGCGTTCGCGGGGACGGCGGAAGGGGTGCGCGAATGGCTGGCGAAGTCGGGGTGGGAGAATCTGCGCGTGGTGCGGGATGGTGAGGGCGCGACGCCGATCGCGACGCTGCTGCGCATCCCGATGGCGCACTTCTACGGCGGCAAGCCGGTGAAGACGGTGGGGATCGCGGCGGTGGGTGTGGCGCCCGAGGCTCGGGGGCGGGGCGTGGCGAAGTTCCTGATGAGCGAGGGGCTGCGGGAGATCGCGCGGGATCGGGTTGCGCTGTCGTCGTTGTATCCGGCGACGACGACGCTGTATCGGCGGGTGGGGTACGAGCAGGCGGGGACAAACTTCGAGCATCAGTACCCGGTGGACAGCATCGCGGTGAAGGGGGACAACCTGGCGATCCGGGCGAGCACGGCGGCGGACCTGCCGGCGATCAAGGCGTGCTACGAGGCGTTCGCGAGGACGCGGGATGGGGCGCTGGACCGGGGGGAGTACATCTGGAACAGGAAGATGACGCCGCGGGACGGGCCTTGCAGCGGATTCGTGGTGGAAGAGGATGCGCCGATTCCCGACGCGTGCGACGGTCGGCGGATCACGGGGTACGTGTTTCTGCGGCAGGACCGCAACCCGGTGAGCGGGCGGCATGCGGTGCTGGTGTCGGACATCGCGGCGGTGACGACGCGGGCGGCGCGGCGGCTGCTGGCGTTCATCGGCGAGTTTGGGTCTATGGCGGAGAACATGACGTATCTGTGCGGGCAGATTCATCCGTTGTTCTCGCTGCTGGATGAGCCGCGGGGGCTGACAGTGAAGTTCAAGGAGTACTGGATGCTGCGGGTGACGGATGTGGCCGCGGCGGTGTCGGAGCGGGGGTATCACCCGGGGCTGTCGGCCGAGTTGCACGTTGATGTGGCGGATGAGGTGTTGCCGCAGAACTCAGGGCGGTGGGTGCTGCGGGTCAAGGCGGTGGGGAGCGCGGAGCGGGGCGGGCGTGGGGATTTGTGCTGCGACACGCGCGGGCTGGCGGCGGCGTTTGGGGGGCTGTTGACGGCGACGAACCTGCGGATGCTGGGGTTGCTGGGAGGATCGGACGACGCGGTGGCGACGTTGCAGGCGATGTTCCCGGGGAATCCGGTGGGGCATTGCGACTTCTTCTGAGCGGGGAATCGCGCGGGGCGGCGTGAAACCGTGTACGCTTGCGGCACATGGCACACACTGAACTGGGCGGCAGGATCGCGGTCGTTACGGGCGCTTCGGCGGGCATCGGCGAGGCGATTGCGCGCGACTTGGCGGGGCGGGGTGCGAAGGTGGTGGTCAACGCGCGGCGGGCGGATCGGTTGGCGGCGCTGGTGAGTTCGCTGGGCGAGGCGAACGCCGCGGCGGTGGCGGGGGATGCTTCCGAGCCGGCGGTGGTGGATCGGATGCTGGATGTCGCGCGGGAGCGGTTTGGTGCGGGGACGCGCGAGGCGGACCTGGTGGTGGTGAACGCGGGGCGCGGGCTGGCGGGGTCGGTGGTGACGTCGGACGTGACGCAGTGGGAGCAGATGGTGCGGACGAACGTGCTGGGGGCGGCGCACCTGATCCGCGCGGCGGGTCGGCGGATGCTGAAGCGCACCGAGGGGAAGACGGGGCACGACGTGCTGTCGGGCGGGTCGCAGGACATCGTGATCATCGGGTCGAACGTGGGGCGGCACATTTCGCCGTTCTCGTCGATGTACGGGTCGACGAAGTTCGCGGTGAACTCGATGGCGGAGGCGGTGCGGCGGGAGTTGGGGCCGCGGGGTATCCGGGTGACGCTGATCGCGCCGGGGTTCGTGACGAGCGAGTTCCAGGGCGTGGCGGGGTACGAGACGGCGTGGTTTGAAGAGGTGAAGCAGCGGATCGGGCCGACACTGACGCCGGAGGATGTGGCGCGGACGATCGGGTTCGTGGTGTCGCAGCCGGCGAGCGTGCATCTGTGCGATGTGCTGATCCGGCCGACGCGGCAGGATTACCCATAACACCCCGGTTTGGCGTGAGAGCGGCTGCGAGGGGCCGGGGAATCACTACAATCACGACCGATGAGCGAGCCTCGACGCCTGTATCTGGATAACGCCGCCACGAGCTTTCCGAAGCCGCCGGGCGTGTACGCCGCGATGATGGACTATGGGCAGCGGGTGGGCGCATCGCCCGGGCGCGGGCATTACGCGGAATCGCGGGAGGGGGCGAGGCTGATCCGCCGCTGCCGCGAGCGGATCAATCAGTTGTTCAACGGCGAGTCGGCGGACCACGTGGTGATGGCGCTGAACACGAGCGATGCGCTGAATCTGGCGATTAAGGGGATCGTGCGGCACCGGCGGCTGGCGGGCGGGCCGGTTCACGTGGTGACGACGGCGATGGACCACAACTCGGTGCTGCGGCCGTTCTCGGCGCTGGCGGGCGAGGGCGTGCTGGTGACGCACGTCGGGGCGGACGAGCAGACGGGGTATGTGGAGGCGGGGGCGGTCGCGGCGGCGATCCGACCGGAGACGGCGCTGGTGGCGGTGAACATGGCGAGCAATGTGAGCGGGGTGATTCAGCCGGTGGAGGAGATCGGGGCCGCGTGCAGGCGGGCGGGCGTGGCGTACCTGGTGGATGCGGCGCAGGCGGCGGGGCATGTGCCGATTGATGTGCGGGCGATGCAGATTGATCTGCTGGCGTTCCCGGGGCACAAGGGGCTGATGGGCCCGCAGGGGACGGGCGGGTTGTACATCCGGCCGGGGGTGGAGAAGATCCTGGCGACGACGCGCGAGGGCGGGACGGGGTCGTGGTCCGAGAGCGATGCGCAGCCGGCATCGATGCCGGAAAAGTACGAGGCGGGGTCGCACAACACGATCGGGATCGTGGGGTTGAGCGAGGCGGTGGCGTACATCCTGGCGCGGGGGATTCACGCGATGCGGGCGCACGAGCTGGAACTGTGCGGCGCGATGCTGCGGGGGCTGCGAGATCGGGGCGTGCGGATGTGCGACGGGTCGGGCGGCGAGGGGCCGCTGGCGGGGCTGCGGCTGATCGGGCCGACGGAGCCGGAGCGGCGCGTGGGCGTGTTCTCGCTGGTGCATGACACGCTGGCGCCGGCGGAGATGGCGGTGATGCTGGAGCAGGGGTTCGGGATATTGGCGAGGACGGGGATTACGTGTGCGCCCAAGGCGCACGAGACGTTCGGCACGAGCGGCGCGCTGCGGCTGAGCGTGGGGGCGTTCAACACGCCGGAGGACGTCGCCGCGGCGGTGGAGGCGCTGGTGCGGGTGTGCGCCGGGGTGGGGTGCCACATGGCGAACAGCAAATAGCAAGATATTCAGGCGTTTTCCCGGTCCGTTCCGCTTCCCAGTTCCTGAGCCGCCGCACTCTTCCTACCCTCCCGCCCCATGAACATCAGCCTTCGCTGGCTCAACCGCTATCTCAACCCCGGGGATGTTTCCGCGTCGGTCGCGGAGTCGGATCTCATGTACGCGGGGTTTCCGACCGAGTCCGCCACGGTGCTGGCGGACGGGGATACGTGCCTTGATATCGAGGTGACGAGCAACCGCGGCGATGTGCTGTGCCACGTGGGGATGGCCCGAGAACTGGCGGCCAAGTCGGGCCGGCGGCTGGTGATGCCGGTGTCGGAGCCGCCCCGGACGGGGACGGCGGAGGCCTCGTTGGTGCTGCGGCTGACGAACCAGACGCCGCAGGCGTGCCCGTTGTTCACAGCCCGGGTAATCCGGGGTGTGAAGGTGGGGCCGAGCCCGGCGTGGCTTCGCGAAGCGCTCGAGTCGGTGGGGCAGCGGTCGATCTCGAATGTCGTTGACGTGACGAACTATGTGTTGTTCGAGTTGGGCAATCCCTGCCATGTGTTCGATTTCGGGAAGCTCTCGGGGCGGTCGCTGGTGGTTCGGTTCGCTCGCGAGAAGGAAGAGCTGACGACGCTCGACGGCAAGAAGCGGGTGCTGAGTTCGCAGGACCTGGTGGTCGCGGACGCGGAGCGGGCCCAGAGCCTGGCGGGCGTCATCGGCGGCGCGGATTCGCAGGTGAGCGAAGGGACGGTGGACGTGGTGCTGGAGATGGCGACGTGGGATCCGGCGACGGTCCGCCGCACGGCGCGGCGGCACATGGTCCGCACGGACGCTTCGCACCGGTTCGAGCGGTACGTGGATGCGAGAACGATCGAGGCGGCCGCGGACCGCGCGGCGGCGCTGATCGTTGAGGTGGCGGGGGGCACGCTGCTCAAGGGGCAGGTGTCGGAGGGGTTGCCCTTGGCGGCGCCGATGACGGTGCGGCTGCGGCCGGAGCGGTGCGCGGCGCTGCTGGGCCTGCAGGTGGGCGCGGAAGAGATCACGGCGATTCTGCGGCGGCTGGAGATCGACGTGGGCCCCTTGGGGCGGGGCGGGGATGACCTGCTGTGCACGATTCCGCCGTGGCGACCGGACCTGACGCGGGAAGTGGATTTGATCGAAGAGGTGGCGCGGATCACCGGGTTGTGCGCGCTGCCTTCGTCGCCGATGCTGGCGGTGCGGCCCAAGGCGCCGCAGACGACCGAACTGGCGCGGCGCGAGGTGGGCGCTGTGCTGACGGGGCTGGGGTTCTACGAAACGGTGACTTTCAGCTTCACGTCGCGTGCCGCGGCGGCGGCGTTCGGGTTGCCGGGGCAGCAGACGGTGGCGGTGAATGAAGAGCGCCGTGCGGCCGAGCCGGTGTGCCGGCCGAGCATCGTGCCGGGGCTGCTCACGTGCCGGCGTGCGAACCGGGCGGCGGGCGAATCTCAGCCGGGGGGCGTGCGGTTGTTCGAGGTGGCTTCGGTGTTCGGGCAGCGGCCGGATCTGACGCTGGTGGAGCAGCAGAACCTGTGTCTGCTGATGGATGTGCCGATGGAGGGCGCGAACCCGACGATCAACGAGTTGAACGGCGCGGTGCGGCAGATGCGCGGGACCATCGAGGCGGTGGCTCGCGCGGTGACGGGGCTGGCGATCACGTGCGAAGCGGCGTCGCCGCACGCGCCGGGGTTAGACAGCGCGGCGTACGCGAGGGTGCTGCTGGGTGGAACTCCCATCGGTTACCTGGCGCTGGTGAGCGGCGAGCAACTCAAGGCGCACGACCTGACGCAGCCGGTGGTGGCGGCGGAGATCGCGCTGTCGCCGATGTTGGCGGCGTACCCGCCGAAGGCGACGCTGGAGCCGCTGCCGGTGTTCCCGGGCATTCACCGAGATGTGACGTTCGACGTGCCGGAGGCGACCTCGTGGGAGACGGTGTCGCGGACGATCCGCGAGAACGCCCCCGCGCCGTACGTGGGCCACACGTTCGTGCTGACGTACCGCGGCAAGCAGGCCGGGCCGGGCAAGAAGAGCGTGACGGTGCGGGTGCAGTACCGCGACCCGTCGCGCACGCTACGCAACGAGGAGATTGATGCGCCGGAGGCGGCGCTCAAGGTGGTGATGAAGGAGAAGTTGGGGGCGACGGTGCGGGGGTAGTGGGTATGCGAAAAAACCCATGGACTGCAATCCATGGGTTTTCACATCGGTGGCGGGAGTGGAGGTTCTGGAGCGGCCTTTCGTCAGGGCCGTGTGCCATCGCGGGCGGGTCAGTCGTCCTGGATGGCGCGGTGGGCGGGGGTGTCGACGTCGTCGAACTGGCCGCCCTTGACGGCCCAGATGAATGCGCCGACGGCGCAGCCTGCGAGCAGGACGGCGAGGGGGACCACGATGTAGAGCACTGTCATGGGCGACCTCCGAAGCTGCGGGACTTGAACGACAGGGCGAGCACGGTCAGGGAACTGACGGGCATGATGACCGCGGCGGCGATGGGGTTGATGTAGCCGGTGGCGGCCATGACGGCGGCGCTGATATTGTAGAAGAGGGACGCGATAAGGTTGCGCTTCACGATGCCCATGGAGCGTTCGCAGCCGATGATGAGGTCGACGACGCGGGAGAGGCCGGGCTTGGCGATGTGCACATCGGCGGCGGCGAGGCTGGCTTCGGCGCCGCCGTGGACGGCGATGCCGACATCGGCGGCGGCGAGTGCGGCGGCGTCGTTGACGCCGTCGCCGACCATGACGACGCCGGTTCCGGCGGCGACGAGCCGGCGTACGGCTTCGAGCTTGTCTTCGGGGCGTTGGCCGCCCTTGGCGTCGGCGATGTCGAGCTGGCGGGCGATGGCGTTGACGACGTCGGGGTGATCGCCGGAGAGGATGCGCGGCGTCCAACCCTTGGCGCGAAGGCGGGCGACCATCTCGCCGGCGTCTGGGCGGAGGACGTCGCCGAGCCCGGCGACGGCAGAGCAGACTCCGTCAACGGCGATCATGATGGGCGTGAGGCCCTGGCGGGCGAATTCGTTGGCGGATCGGGCCAGTTGCTCGCTGGGTTGGGCGCGGGACGCGACGAAGGCCGGGGAGCCGGCGATGATCTGCTGCCCGTCGACGATGCCGCGGATGCCGCCGCCGGTGGTCTGTTCGACATCGCGGACGGAGTTCTCGAAGATGCCCTTGAGGTCGCGGGCGATGGCGACGGCGATGGGGTGGGTTGACTGCTGCTCGAGCGCGGCGACGAGGGGTTTGGCGGATTCGTCGCCGGCCCACGCCGCGACGTGCATTTTGCCCACGGTGAGTGTGCCGGTCTTGTCGAGCAGGATGACACCGGGCTTGGAGAGGCGCTGCACGGCGTCGGAGCTCTTGATGAGGAGCCCTTCGCGGGCGGCGCGGCCGAGGGCGACGGTGAGCGCCAGGGGCGTGGCCAGGCCCAGGGCGCAGGGGCAGGTGACGATGAGCAGCGCGACCGCGTGGTTCACGGCTTCGTTGGGGTCAAGGTAGAGCCAGGCGGCGAGCGTGCCGGCGCTGAGCACCAGCATGCCGATGACGAACCAGCCCGAGGCGCGGTCGGCGAGGCGGACGATGCGGGCCCGGCCGGCGGCGCCTTGTTCGACCATGCGCATGAGCTTGGCGATGCGGGTGTGCTCGCCCGCAGCGGTGACCCGGGCCTGGACGAGCGAGCCGGTGTTGACGGTGCCTGCGTGCACCTGAGATCCGACGGCGATGGCGACGGGGCGGGATTCGCCGGTGAGGACGGATTCGTCGGTGTGGGACTCGCCCCAGGCGATCTGGCCGTCGGCCGGGAAGGAATCGCCGGCGCGGACTTCAACGAGGTCGCCGTCGCGCAGGGCCTCGGAAGGGCATTCACGCACGCCCTTTTCCGAGACGACGCGGGCGACGGTGGGGGTGATGGAGAAGAGAAGTTCGACGGCGTCGCCGGCCCATCGCTGCTGGCGGTGCTGGATGAAGCGGCCCACGAGCAGGGCGAAGACCAGGACGCTGAGGGAGTCAAAGTAGATCTCGCCCTCGCCCCGGATGGTGCTCAGGACGCTCCAGACGAGCCCGGCGAGGAGCGCGAGGGCGATGGGCACATCCAGATGCACGGCGCGGGCGCGCAGGGCGCCGATGGCGCTGCGGAAGAAGACCGAGCCGGGCCAGAGGAGGCAGACGAGCGTGACGGCCATGCTGCCCCAGCGGAAGAAGGTGCGGTACTGGGGCTCCATCACGGAGAATGCGCCCGCGTACAGGGCGAAAGCGAAGAGCATCGCGTTGCCGGCGCACGCGCCGGCGACGGCGAGGCGCATGAGCATCTTGCGGTCTTCTTCGCGGCGGAGGGTGCGGGCCTTGGCGTCGCGGGCGGGGTGCGGGGGGTAGCCGATGGAGTCCAGCAGCCGTGCGATGCGGGAGAGGACAGCGTCGGGTTCCTTCCAGACAACGCGCACGATGGCGCGACGCAGGTCCAGGCGTGCTTCCACCACGCCGGGCATCAGCGTCGGCAGGCGTTCCACGAGCCAGACGCACGCGGAGCAGTGCACGCCGCGCAGGAAGAGGTCGCACATCCAGAGTCCGCCGGGCATCGGGCGGACGTAGAGGCCCCGGAAGACTGGGTCATCGAAATCGGCGTACGTGCGGCCGGTAGTGGCGGCGGGTTCCTGTGCGGCGTCGCGCAGCGCGTAGTAGCGGTCCAGGCCGCAGGAGGTGATGATGCCGAAGGCGGTCTCGCAGCCGTGGCAGCAGAACTGGTTGGCCTGGTCCTCGCGTGCGAGGCCGGGCGGGACGGGTTGGCCGCAGTGCGAGCAAGGGGCGATGGCGGCCGCGTGGGGCGCAGCAACGGACCACGCGGCCTGATTAGTCACTGCATCAGCGATCATTGCAGATCACCTCGCGGGCGAGCAGGGGGTTCGCGGCGTCGTGGCACGCGGCGGGGGATGTGATCTTGCCGGCGATGGCGAGCATCCCGACAACGACCATCGCCATGGCGGTGGCCAAGGGCAGGCCCTGGCGCATCGGGCCGGCGAGGCGCTGGGCGCCCGCGCCGATCACGGTGAGGGCCGGGAGCGTGCCGAGCCAGAAGGCGGCCATGGTGACGGCCCCGAGCGGGGCGCTGCCGGTACCGGCGGCGGTGGTGGCGAAGGTGTAGAGCCAGCCGCAGGGCAGGAGCGTGGTGAGCAGGCCCAGCGTCGCGGCGCGGGCGGCGGGGTGCCACTCGAAGACGACGCCGTAGGCGCTGCGGACGAGGCGGGTGAGGAAGCCGGGCAATGGAGCGCGGGGCACCGAGATGCCGCCGATGCGGGCGAGCGTCGCGAGGCCGAAGATGATCATGACGGCGCCGGCGAGGATCGCCGCGGCGTGCTGGATGCCCACGAGCATGCCGCCCTGGTTGAGCGTCTGTCCGAGCAGGCCGGCCATGGCGCCCAGCACGACGTACACCACGAGGCGGCCGAGGTGGTACGAGGCGAGCAGTCGGGTGCGGGAGACTTCCACGATGTGCGCGGGGGTGGTGGCGATCGCGACGAACGCGCCGCACATGCCGACACAGTGGAGGCTGCCCAGGAGGCTCGCCGCCAGGGTTGTGGCGATGAGCACGAACATCAGGCGCCGCCCCCATTGCGGACGAGCTTGCGTTCGAGCGTCGTGGTGTACTGGTTTCCGTTGACGTCGGAGGCTTCGACGCGGAAGGTCCAGAGGCCCTCGCGGACATCGGTGAGCTTCGCGGTGAACTTGCCGGGTTCGGCGGCGGGGGCGAACCGGAGTGTCTGCCGCGACGCGGCGTGCGCGTTGTGGAACGCGATCGCCTGCAGCTTGACGCCGTCGATGGCGTTGCCGGCGGCGTCTCGCAGGTCAACGTGAACGATGCCGGCGGATTCGGAAAGATCGAGTTTCCATTCCAAGGCGCGGCTCGCGGCGTCCCGGCGCATGGTCTGCTCGAAGTTCTGGGCCTTCTCGTCGTAGGAGGGCTCGATGATGTAGCCGCCGTCGGCGTTGGCGAAGTAGACGGTGATCGCCACGATCAGCATGTTGGCGCCGATGAACACGATGGGCACAAACCGCCATTTCTGGTTAGTGGTCACGGTGTTCCTCCTTGGCGTCGGGCGTGTGATCGTCGCCGGGCTTGTGGTCGTCGGTGGTGTGGTCTGGCGTGCGGGCGGGGCCGCCGGGGCCGACGAGGCGGAAAGGCTCGGAATCGAGTTCTTCGGCGCCCTTGGCGACGGTGACGCGGACATCGATGCCGCCGCCGGCGAACGCGCTGCGGGGCGCGACGATCATGGCGGGCACGGTCTTGGTCTCGCCGGGGGCGAGGCGGACGGGGTTTTCCTGCGACCGAAGCGTGACACCCTGGGCGCCGGCGACGGCGAGGGAGTATTCCGCGGCGGCGTCGAGGCGGTTGACGAGTTTCACCTTGACGTTGTTGCCGATGAGATGGTCGTCGGTCTCGACGAAAGGCGCGCCGCGCGAGCGCAGCACGGTGACGTCGACGGGGCCCTTGAGGCCCAGCACGAGGCCGAACGCGGCGGCGACGATGGCGAGCACCAGCGTGTAGATGACGGTCCTGGCGCGGATGCGCTTGCGGCCTTCGCCGGCGAGGGCGGCTTGGGAGGCGTAGCGGATGAGACCTAGGGGCCGCTTGAGCTTGGCCATCACGGCGTCGCAGGCGTCGATGCACTGGGCGCAGTGGATGCATTCCATCTGCAGGCCGTTGCGGATGTCGATGCCGGTGGGGCAGGTGGTGACGCACATGTTGCACGAGACGCAATCGCCCTCGGCGCGGGTGTCGGCTGGCAGCACGGTGAGGGCGAGGTCTCGCTTGGTGCCGCGGCGGGGCTCGCCGCGGACGCGGTCGTAGGAGACGATGAGCGACTGGCGGTCGAGCATGACGCTCTGGAAGCGGCCGTACGGGCAGGCGACGATGCAGGTCTGCTCGCGGAAGAAGCCGAAGTCAAAGAGCATCAGGGCCGTGACGCTGGCCATGATGAGGAAGGAAGCGGGGTGCTCGAAGGGGGAGCGGGTGACCCATTCGCGCAGGCGGTCGACGCCGACGAAGTACGCGAGGAAGGTGTGGGCAAGGAAGCAGGAGACGAAGAAGTAGATGCCGAACTTGATGGTCTTGGCCAGCGGCGAGCCCTTGAACGTGCCCTGGTTCTTGCGGCCGGGGGTACCTTCGAGCAGACGCTCGATGGGGCGGAAGAGGAACTCCATGTAGACGGTCTGGGGGCACATCCATCCGCACCAGACGCGGCCGAGGAGAGCCGTGGTGAGGAAGATGGTGATGAAGACGCCGACGCCGAAGAGGGCGAGCAGGAGCGTGTCGGTGGGCAGGAAGGTGTAGCCCAGGATGGTGAAGTGGCGGGTGGCGAGGTCGAGCAGCACGAGGGGCTTGTCGCCCACGCGGATGTAGGGGATGAGGGTGAAGACGGCGATGAGCAGGTACGCGACGGCGCGGCGGGCGCTGAGCCACCTGCCGGGGCTGGGGCGCGGCGATATCCAGCGGCGCGAGCCGTCCTCGTTGAGTGTGGACAGCACCGAGGGAGGGGTCGCGGTGTTGGGGTTCTCGGCGGCCGCGGGCATGAGGAATGGTGACCGGGTTGTGAGGTCAGCGGGGTTCACGGTATTCTCGATCTGCCGCGTTCATGGCGGCGTGACGGCTCCGTTACTGGGGCTTGGGCCACGGGGGGATCTGATCGCCCTCGGGGGCCTTGGGGCTGGCGGGCTTGGTGCCGCGGAGGGAAGCGACGTACGCGGCGAGGAGGACGCGTTCGTTGTCCGAGAAGGCGCTCTTCCAGGAGGGCATGGCGCCGTTGTTGGCGCCGTTGGTGATGGTCTTGTAGAGGTCCTCGATGGTCTTGACGTTCTTGTAGTGTTCGTCGGTGAGGTTGACGCCGTTGATGCCGCCGCCGTCCTTGGCGTGGCATTGGGCGCAGTTGAGGGCGAAGGTGCTCTGGGCGATGGCCATCATGTCGGGCTTGCCCATCATGGAGAGGATGGTGGGCTGGTCGGGCTTGAGGTCGCCCATCTTGCCGAAGATGCGCTTGTACTCGGCGACCTGGGCCTTTTTCCACGTGTCGTGGATGGACCAGGAGAGGTCGCTGTGATCCCAGAAGACGAAGTACACAGCGGAGAAGATGACCGAGCCGACGAAGATGGCGTGCCACCACCCCGGGGTGGGGTTGTCGTATTCCTGGATGCCGTCGTACTCGTGTGAGGTGAGCGGGGGCTGATTGGGTGTCATGGAGTGTTCTCGCGTGAAGCGGGAGTCGGCTGGTCGTCCTGGAGGGGGAGCATGGCGGGGTCTTCGGCGTTGCGCTCGCGCCGCAGGAGCGTGCGCCAGCAGATCCCGATGAAGACCGCGAGGAAGAGCACCAGCGCCACCTGCGGGTAGAAGGAGAGATCGAAGGAACTCATGAGGTCGCTGAGTCGCACGGGTCAGTTTCCTCCGGCTGTCGCCACGGCCGACGCGGGCGCGGGCTTGCTGATGTCGGTGCCCAGACGCTGGAGGTACGCCACCAGCGCGATGACCTTCTTGTTCTCGAGGTTCGGGTAGCCGCCCTGGGCGACCAGGTCCGCGGCGATCTTCTTGGACTGCTCGCGGGCCATTTCCTCGGCCTTGCCGGGCTTGACGGCCTCGCCGTACGGCACGCCGAGCATGGCCATCGCGTCGACGCGCTTCTGGATGCCGGGCATGTCGAGGTCGTCCTTGAGGAGGTGCGCGTACGCGGGCATGATCGACTGCGGGATCAACTGGCGCGGGTTCTCGAGATGTCGCACGTGCCAGTCGTGGCTCTGGCGGCCGCCTTCGCGGGCCAGGTCGGGGCCGATGCGGCGGCTGCCCCACTGGAAGGGATGGTCGTAGACGAACTCGCCGGGCTTGCTGTACTCGCCGTAGCGCTTGGTCTCGGCCCAGATGGGGCGGATCATCTGCGAGTGGCAGTTGTAGCAGCCTTCGGCGATGTAGATCTCGCGTCCGGCGAGTTCGAGGGGCGTGTAGGGCTGAACGCTGGCGATGCTGGGGACGTTGCTGCGGATGAGGAAGGTGGGGATCATCTCGAAGAGCGAGGCGACCACCACGGCGATGAGCGTCCAGATCGTGAAGCGCAGGGGCCGGCCTTCCCAGATGCGGTGGAACCAGCCCTGGAGGATCTTGGAGTCAACGGCCTGCGCGAACTGGGGGTTGGTGGAGAGGAGGCTGGCCGGGGGCGAGTCCTCGACGTAGGTGGTGGAGAGGGCCGGGGCTCGCTGGATGGGTTCGGCGTAAACGGCGGGGCGGGCCATCCAGGTCATGATGGCGTTGTAGAGGCAGAGGATGCCGCCCACGAGGAACATCGCGCCGCCGAGCACGCGGATCCAGTACATGGGCATGAGACGCATCACGGTCTCGACGAAGTCGGGGTACTGCAGGCGGCCGGCTTCATCGAACGCCCGCCACATCAGGCCCTGGGTGACGCCGGCGGCGTAGATCGGGATGACGTAGAGAAGGATGCCGATGGTGCCCAGCCAGAAGTGGGCGGACATGAGCTTGCGGCTCCACAGTTCCGTCTGGAAGAGTCGGGGGAGCAGCCAGTAGACCATACCGAAGGTCATGAAGCCGTTCCAGCCCAGGGCGCCGGCGTGCACATGGGCGATGGTCCAGTCGGTGTAGTGGGAGAGGGCGTTGACGCTCTTGATCGAGAGCATCGGCCCCTCGAACGTGGACATGCCGTAGAAGGTAATGCCCACGACGAAGAACTTGAGGATGGGGTCCGCGGCGACCTTTGACCAGGCGCCACGCAGGGTGAGCAGGCCGTTGATCATGCCGCCCCAACTGGGCATCCAGAGCATGAGGGAGAAGAGCATGCCCAGGCTGCTGGCCCAACTGGGCAGCGCGGTGTAGTGCAGGTGGTGGGGGCCGGCCCAGATATAGATGAACACCAGGCTCCAGAAGTGAACGATGGACAGGCGGTAGGAATAGACGGGGCGTTCGGCGGCCTTGGGCAGGAAGTAGTACATCAGGCCCAGGAAGGGCGTGGTGAGGAAGAAGGCCACGGCGTTGTGGCCGTACCACCACTGCATGAAGGCGTCCTGGACGCCGGCGTAGACGCTGTAGCTCTTGCCGAGGGTGACGGGGATGGCGAGGCTGTTGAAGACGTGCAGCAGGGCGACGGTGACGATGGTGGCGATGTAGAACCACAGGGCCACGTACATGTGGCGTTCGCGCCGGCGGGCGAGGGTGCCGAAGAAGTTGACGCCGAAGAAGCCAACCCACACGACGGCGATGGCCAGGTCGATGGGCCATTCGAGTTCTGCGTACTCCTTGCCCTGAGTGATGCCCAGCGGCAGGGTGATCGCCGCGGCGACGATGATGGCCTGCCAGCCCCAGAAGTGCAGGTTGCTGAGCGTGTCACTGAAAAGGCGGGCTTTGCAGAGGCGCTGGGTGGAGTAGTAGACCGCGGCGAAGACCGCGTTGCCGGCAAACGCGAAGATGGCGGCGTTGGTGTGCAGGGGCCGCAACCGCCCGAAGGAGAGGAACCAGGTGTTGGTCAGGAACGACAGCCACCCCAATGGGCGAACGCCAGCCACGGTCCACTGGAGGGCGGAGGGGATGACCAGTTCAAGGGCGACGATGAGCCCGACCAGGAACGCGACGACGCCGAAGACGAGGCTGGCGAGGACGAACTTGCGGACGATGGCGTCGTCATAGACGAACTCTTCCATCAGTCCTCGCGCCGCGTGGGCATCCGCGGGGAGATCATGCCGGCTGGCGGCGGAAAGGGAACGTGAGTCGGCGGCACTCATGCGGCTTTGCTCCAATATACAAGGAGACGCTGAACACGGTGAAAGGCAGGGAAGATGCTACAATCAGTTGACCAACAGATCAAGATATCGTCTGATTTTTCTCGCAGCAGCATATCGGAACGTCGGCATAGTCCTATAATGATATAGTGAAATGGTCCAAAATAGACTTTGAAAAGGCGACCGGAAGATTCACTCAAAAGCACTTGATTTTTCGACCAACTAATCGTACAAAGATAGGCTACGTAGGATTACTTATGCTCAGCCAAGCGGTTGGATATGCCGTACTCGCGCTTGCCCACATTGCTGCGGCGGGTGGTCGGCCAGTCTTGGTGAAAGACATGGCGGAAGCGGCCACGATCCCGGGCCCGTACCTTGCGAAGATCATTCACTTGTTGGGCCGCCGCGGGATCGTGGCGACCCAGCGGGGCGTCGGGGGTGGTGTGACGCTGGCGCGACCCGCGACCGATATTACGCTGCTGGATTTGTGCGAGGCGCTGGGTGACCCGATTGTCGAGCCCCGCTGCATGCTGGGGACGGCCCAGTGCTCGGATGACCGGGCCTGTCCGGCGCACAAGTTCTGGACGTCGCACCGGGCCAAGACGATCGAGTTCCTGCAGGGCACCTGCGTGGCCGACGTGGCCGCGTTCGAGACGCGGCGAAGGTGGAAACTCGCGGTCGGGAAGGCGGGGCCCGAAGCCCCGGCGGTGTAGGCATCTTCTTCGATCACTGCGGTTCATGCTTATGACCAACAAGTCCCTTGAAGCACGCGTTGCGGAGCTGGAACGTGAACTGATCGCGTGGCGTCAGGGCATTGTGGAAGCCACCGAGGTTCGCCTGGTGGACCGATCGGGCCGGACTCGGGCGCTTCTCACGATGGGGGCGAAGGGGCCGCGGTTCGTGCTAATTGATGCGGAAGGCAAGGAGCGGGCGGAGTTGTTCGCGGCGGCGGCGGGGCCGGGGCTGAAACTGGCCGACGACCGGCAGCAGACGCGTGTCTTCCTGGGCTCAACGGCCAAGTCGGCGAAGATGGGCATCGCCGACGACCAGGGCAAGCCGCGAGCGTTCGTTGGCGTGGGGGCGCGGGGGGCGAAAATCAGTCTTTACGACCAGAAGCAGAAGACAGTCTGGACGGCGGGTGCGACGCGGCGCAAGAAGGAAGATTGACCGCGGGCGACAATCGGCCGACCGCTGCGGCAGGGGATCGCGGCGAGCCTGGCCGGCCACACATCCTGCAAGACCGCTTCGCGCGGCCCGATATCCACTGAGCGGCTGAACGCAGCCGGTCTGGATGGCCGACCTACAGTCATCGACAACGGGGAGCACGCCGCCGCGAGCGAGAGGTGTAAGGACCGGGGCGTGCAGGATAGAAAGTCAGTTTTATGTCCGAAGCCGCGACCCACCAAGTGACGCAGATCCTGGCCCGGATTTCCGAGGGCGATGTGCAGGCGGCGGAGAGTCTGCTTCCGCTGGTGTACGAGGAGTTGCGCAAGCTCGCTCACGCGCGGATGGCCAAGGAGCGGGCGGATCACACG
>JBGAMO010000225.1:0-6457 GCA_044222845.1 Phycisphaerales bacterium | reverse complement strand
GGGGGAACGCGTTCGCCATCCGCCATCGGGCATCAGCACAGGCAGCGTTCAACGCCGCCGCACGTGGCGGCATCAACGGAACTTCAGGGTGGTTCACCTTCGGCGTGGCGAAGGATCGGCGTCAGGAGCCGAGAACTTGCCGCGGAGCCAGGCAAGAACGGTTTCGGTCACTGTGTTCGGGATGGGCGGTCGGGCTGTATATGTCGGATCGCGCGTGGCTCGGTCGTTCCCGGACCGGCAAGACGCGGCGTCCGCGGGGGGCTGGGTGGCCTTTGGCGTGTTTTGGCGTCGGGAGTTCTAACAACCAATCTGCCAGATCAAGAAGAACTCCTCTACGTCAGCGCCGTCGATGCCACCGGATTGATTGACATCAGCGAGGGGATCACCGCTCTCCCACGCCGCGAAGAATGCCTCGACGTCGCCACCGTCGACGCCTCCTGAAAAATCGAAATCAGCCGCACACGGAGTCGGCGCGGGGTCCGGGCTGATGCGTAACGCATTCAGTGTTCGGATCGGACGGGGAAGGACCGCGACAAAGCCCGTTGTCCCGGTGGACGCCCCGGTAAAGGGAAAGCCGTACCCCGCGAGTACGCTTCCATCGTCGCTGATCGCTTCAATAGAAGCGGGACTGAAAGCGCCGAGGAAGATCATGAAGTCGGTGCGGAGGACCTCTTCGAGCAGGCGCATCCCGTGGTCGGGGTCCCAAATGAAGGCCTGGTGGACGATTGTGCCGTCGTACATCCGAACCGTGCATTCGCCGCCGATGACAGTTCCGTCCGAGTTCACGGAGTAGGCGGTCGCTGTCGTCATCCCGGCCAGAACGCCCAGACTCACAACACCCGTGTCGACGTGCCAACGGAATGCTTCCCGCGCGGATGGGCTCGAAGAGGTGACCAAGCCGCCGACAATCGTTGTGCCGTCCGAGGAAACAGCCCATGCGCGCGAGGGCGTCCCCGCGCCGATCATTCCTGTTTGCGGCGTCCAACGGAATGCCTCGTCCCCACGATCGTTCCGACCGTACCCGGTGACCACGGTGCCGTCGGCGCTGACACCTTCCGCCAGGCTGAAGAACGAGCCGCCGGGCAGATCGCCCAGGCCCACCATCCCTGACTGCTGCGTCCAAATCCACGCCTCGGGTCCGAGCGAGGATCGTCCCTCACCAACCATGACGCGTCCATCGGCGGAGACGCCGGTGGTCGTTCCGGTGAGAGTTCCGCCGGGCAGGTCACCGAGCACAATGGGTTGAGAAAACCCCGCCCAATACGCGCTCGGCTGGTTGGAAGAAGCGGACTGAAACCGTACATTTCCAACGATGATCGCTCCGCCCCTGGTGGCGTCATTGCACTTGCCGTTTATCATTCCCGCCGCAAGAGGCAGTTCGCGGAGGCCTTGCGATCTTGTCCAGTAGCATGGCGGATTGCGGCTGCCCAACAGCATGACTCCCACGGCCACGGTCCCGTCCGGAGAAATGCCGTGGAAAGAGCACGAGGCGTCGTTGACGATGGTGAACGAGGGCGCCTGCGCCATGCATGCCGACGTAGATCCCATCGCCAGCATCAGCATCGCGGCGGTGTTGTTGATGATCGTCTGGTTCTTCACGGTGAGTCTCCTTTTCAGCCTGTAGGTTGCTTGCATTCTACCGGAACCCATGTGCGAACAGACGACTCACAACCGCGCGAGTATCACCCAACGCGCGTTGTAGGTCGTTTTTTCACACAACATGCGATTGACCGGACCGCTTCATGCGTCAAAAACCAGCCGCGTCATTCAGTCAGCGGTGTTCTTGGCGCGCGAATCAGTTGGGGGATCTGCAACCCGTTCGCGCGTTCGATCAACCAGGGCTGAGGCAACTCGGCATGGATTGTCGTAGTCAGGGCGTTGCAGAGGTCCCGGGGTACCGGTGCGTTCGCGAAAGTCATGACGCGGAACCCGGCGGCGTACGAGATGTATCAAGCCCGACCTCGCGACCACGACGCGAGGTAAGTTCCGTCGGCCCCTTGGGCAGGCGTTGAACGATGTGCGTGCCCCGGCATCTTGGACGCGAAGATGATCTCAAGGGCCGTCGGCATTGCTCGTTGAGTTGTTCCGACGGTGTCCACTCTGTGCCGCGGGAAGCGGCTCGGGAATCGCGGGCATATGCGGATCAGTCGTCTACCGCGGTGGCGCTGCCATGATGTGGGGACGCGTTGAATGGGACGAAAGTTCAGGAAACGGGCGGAAGTTCGAGTGCGCGAAGGTCCTGCGTCGCGCATTCTGCAATGAAACTCACACTCTGAAGATCGACCCCATCTTCTTGCCCAGCAGCGCACTGCTCGCGAAGATGGTGACGGTGAGCAGGGCCATGCCCCACACGCCCATGGCGCTCGCGATGTACGGGCCGTCGCCCAGGCGGTCCATGAAGGCCCAGATCTGCTTGGTCACGGGGTAGTCGCCCGTCTGCTGCGCCAGCAGCAGCGAGTCGCTCACCTCGAGCATCGAGAACGAGAAGACCAGCAGCCCGCCGGCGATGAGGTTCGCCAGGATGAGGGGCAGGATCACGCGGCGCATGGCCGTGAGGCGGCCGGCGCCAAGGTTCACCGCGGCTTCTTCGAGTTCCCCGCTGGTCTGTTCCAGGCCCGCGACCGTGGAACGCACGATGTACGGCAGGCGGCGCGTCGCGTACGCCACGATCAGGAAGGGAACGGGGTTGGGGTCCGCCGCGATGATGCTCGCGAAGCCCGCCAGCGGACCGCCGGGGCCGAACGGCCACTGCAGGCTCATGGCGACGTACCCGAACGCCATGACCAGCCCGGGCACCGCCAGCGGGAGCATGCAGAGCGCATCGAGGATGGCCCGCCCACGGACGGTGGTGCGGACGATGAGGTACGCCACCAGCACGCCCAGCACGCAGTCCAGCAGCATGGCGGACGCCGCGAGCTTGAGGCTGTTGGTGATAGACTGGAACGAGTCGGGCGACCCGAGGGCTTCGCGGTAATGCGCGCCGGTGTAGGACGTGGGCAGAACGGTGCCGTACCACTGGCCGGGAACGGAAACGCTCGTGAAGATCACGCCCAGGTGCGGCATGACGGCGACCAGGCAGACGAGCGCGAACGCGGCGGTGGCGCCCCACGCGGCGACTCCGGAGAGCTGCTTCTCGGCCGAGGCCCGCGAGGCCTTGCTGTACATCGCGTAGCCCTTGCCGCCGAAGACGACCTTTCCGAGCAGGTAGAGCACGACGGCAACGGTCAGCATGATCGCCGTGAGGACGTACGGGCGGGCCGAGCTCTCGACTTCCTTGAGGCCGCTGAAGATCTGGACGGGAGTAACCTCGTTGTAGCCGAACATCAGAGGCGTGCCCAGTTCGGTGAACGACCAGATGAAGACGATCGTCGCGCCCGCGAACAGGCCGGGACGCACCAGCGGCAGGGTGATGCGAAAGAGCCTCCGCCAGGGGCCGGCGCCCAGGTTCTCCGCGGCTTCGTTGAGGGCGGGGTCGAGATTGGCCAGCGCCGCCGAGGCGTTCAGGAACACGATCGGGTAGAGCGCCAGCGCCTGGACCAGGATCACGCCCAGGAGCTTGGCGTCGCCCAGGATGTCAAGATCCGCCCCGAGCAGCGCGTTGAGCGAGCCCGCGCGGCCCAGGAACGCCCGCATGCCGATGGCGCCCACGAAGGGCGGAAGGATCATGGGCACCAGCACGATGGCGTTGAAGAGCCGCTTGCCCGGGAACTTGTAGTTGGCCGAGAGAATGGAGAGCGGCAGGGCGATCAGCGTCGCGACCAGCGTCGTGCCGCAGGCGATCTTGAAGGAGTTGAAGAGCCCCGTGATCAGGCGCGGGTCCTGGAGGGCCAACCGCAGGTGGTCGACCGTGAACTTGGCCCGCTCCGCGCCGTCGAAGATCGCCCGGAGCAGCGAAGCTTCGCCCTTTCGGGCCGGATCGGCCACGAACCCGCCGATCAGCGTGAGGTAGATGGGATAGATGAGGCACGCGGCGAGCAGCCCGAGCACCAGAAGGAGCAGTCCGTAGTGCCACAGTTGGCGTGTGTAGCGGGAGTACATGCTGGGAGTGGTCGGCTCGGGGCGGGCGTGTTACTTCTTCTTGACCTTGGGCTTGGTCTTGGTGGTGCGGGTCTTCTCTTCCTCGAAGTAGTCGTCCGCGTTGTCGCTGAAGACATCGATGTCCACCGGCTCGGAGAGCGCGTCGTCCAGCAGTTCCTCGCCGAACTCCTCGCTGACGGGCACGGGCTTGCTGCCGCCCTGGCCCAGGCGCTGGTAGACGCCCTTGCGGCCCCGGGCGATGCGAGCGGGCTGGTCCGCGCCGTCGAAGAGGTCGTCCTCGCGCTGGCGGCGGGCCCGCACGACGATGCGGACGGGCACCTCGGAGTACGGCAGCTCCTCGCGGAAGCGGTTCATGAGGAAGCGCAGGTAGTTGGGGCGGAAGAGGTCGGGCTTGTTGACGACCATGGTGATGGTCGGGGGCTCCACGCCGGTCTGGGCGACGTAGTAGATCTTGGCGAACGTGCCCTTGGTGTCGGTGGGGGCGCGGGTCTCCATGATGGCCCGCACGAGGCGGTTGAGGCGCCCGGTGGTGACGCGCGTGGCGGACTGCTCGCGCAGCTCCATCGCCAGACGCATGGTGGCCTTGACGTTGCGGCCCTCCTGCCCGGAGATGAACGAGATGGGCGCGAAGGGCAGGCCCCGCAGCTCGGCGCGGATGTACTCTTCGTAGCGCTTCACGCTGACCTGGCGGCCCTTGTCGTCGTACTGGCCCTCGGCCAGGTCCCACTTGTTGACAACGATGACCACCGGCTTGTACGCCTTCTGCACCAGCATCGCGAGTTGCTCGTCCACCTGGCTGATCTTCTCGGTGGCGTCCAGCAGCAGGAGCACGACGTCGGCCCGGTCCACGGCGCGCTGCACGCGGTCGAAGGCGAAGTGCTCGATCATGTTCTGGAACGAACGCTTGCGGCGCAGGCCCGCCGTGTCGATGGCCACGATGGACTTGTCGCCGAAGTCGAACCGCACGTCCACCGCGTCGCGCGTGGTGCCGGGGATTTCCGATACGATCACGCGGGGCTCGCCCGCGAGCGTGTTCACCAGCGTGCTCTTGCCGGAGTTGCGCTTGCCGATGATCGCGACCGCCAGGTCGGGCCTGGCCTGGTCCCGCTGCTCGGGCTGCGGCTCGGGGAGCATCTTGTAGATGGCATCCAGGAAGTCGCGCCGGAAGTAGTTGCTCTTGGCCGAGACGGGCAGCGGATCGCCGAAGCCCAGGCCGGCGAGCTCCATCGCGTGGGGCTCCCATTTGGGGCCGTCGGTCTTGGTGGCCACCAGGCGCAGCATCGGGCCCTTGTCGCGCACGGGGGCGACGGAATCGGTTTTCTTGGCCTTGCCGGGCGCTTCGCCCTTGGGGCCGCGTCGGCGCTTGCCGCCCAAGGCACGCTCGCGGAGCAGCCGGGCGATTTCCTTGTCGTGCGCGGTGATGCCCGCCTGCGTGTCCACGGCGAAGAGCACCACGTCCGCGCCCTCCACGGCCTGGGCGATCTGGAACTCGATGCTCTCGGTGAGTTTGGCCAGATCGTTGCCGACTTCGTCGTAGCGTTCGCCTTCGGCGACGTAGACGCCGAAGCCGCCGGTGTCGACAAACTCCACGGGCTTGAGCGGGCCGCGGCCGTCCGGGGACATCAGGTCGACGATCGCCGAGACCCGATCCCGAGTGACGCCGGGCGTGGGGTCGACGATCGACACCTTGGCCCCCGCGATGAGGTTGATGAGCGAGGACTTGCCGACATTGGGTCGACCGACGATGGCTACACGGGGAATGGGCATGAGAGGGGGGAGTGTAGGTGAAGCCGGGGCCATGCGATTCGCACGGCTCCCTGGCTGCCCTACGCAGCCCCGCCGCACCACTCCCGCCACATGCCTCTCAACAGACTCTCGAACGAACGGGCGTACCCCTGTTCGTCGCGCAGGGGCGAGGCGGCCATGCGTGCTCGCAGCCCGGCCTTCATCGCCATCAGGCGGGGGCGGTCGTTCGCCAGTTCGGAGGCGATCCGCGCGTAGTCATCCGCGTCTTTCGCGACCAGTTCCTGGAGCCCCACGGCGTGAAGCAGCGAGACGCCCACGCGGGCGCGGTGTGTGTCGCCCGCCAGAGCGATGACCGGGACGCCCATCCAGAGCGCTTCGCAGGTGGTGGTGGTTCCGTTGTACGGGAAGGAGTCGAGCGCGATGTCCATCTGGCAGTACATCTGCGAGTGTTCGGAGGCGTCGGCTGTCCAGTGGGCGATCACGATGCGGTCTTCGGACAGCCCGCGGGAGATGAAGCCCGCGAACGCGTCCTTGCGCAGTTCCTCCGACATGGTCCTGAGCTTGATCAGCATCTTGCTGTTGGGCACGCGCCGCAGCGTGTCGCACCAGGCGTCGAGGGTGCCTCCTGAGATCTTCGTGATGCGGTTGAACGAGCCGAACGTGACCGGGTGGG
>JBGAMO010000224.1:0-6472 GCA_044222845.1 Phycisphaerales bacterium | reverse complement strand
ACCGCCGATCTGTACCACGGGCCGGCGCACAACAACCTCGGGGTGATCTATCTGCAGCAGGGGCGGCTGTACGAAAGTGCCGGGGAACTGGAATGGGCACGCAAGCTGATGCCGGGGCATCCTGATCCGCGCATCAATCTGGCCATGGTGTTTGAGAAGGCGGGACGTGTGGATGATGCGCTGGGTGCTTATGCGTCCGCCTTGGAGGTGTACCCGCAGCACCTTCAGGCGACCGAGGGACTGGTCCGGCTCCAGGTCCGTGCCGGCCGGACCGACGAGCACACACTCGCCATGCTCGACGACGTGGCGCTCCGCGGTGAGGATGAGCAGTGGCGGGAGTGGGCTCGGCAAGAGAGCCTCAAGCTGGCCAGCACGCCGACCCGCTGATGGGGACATCCGCTTGAGAGTCGAGTTTGTCACGATCCGGTCCGCGAAGCGTCCATGAAGCAGGGTCGCGCATTTTCACCCCGGAACATGACAAACGCACCGAGGAGTACCGATAAGCGTAAAGACCCAGCGTCACAGTGATGACGGCTCAACCGAGACAAATCGTCCCGGTGGGAGGATAGCTCCACCAGGAAAAACGGCCTCGACCACGCTGCTGGGAGCTCCCTGATACGCCTCCGCAGCCACAAACGTGTTCGGACCCCGAGGAGAGGGATTGCCACCTGTGCACCGGGGCGACCCAGAGTTGTAGCGGCAGAAGTGAATTCCCGGTCGAGGGTTCGCGTCGATCACCGCCGCCGTGTCGATAACGAGCACCTGGTTGTCCTCTTCGGCATACCGCTCGAAGTGGCGTCGGCCGTACTCGATCGGCCCATCCAGTGTTCCCGGCCAGAAGAACACGTGGTTGTTCAGATGGGTGACGAAATCCTCAAAGGTCCAGTCCGCCGGAAGCGACATGTTGCCGGCGTGCAGAGGCGCCTGGTCGCGGATGTTCACCATTTTTCCGTTCGCACCCACTGTCATTGATTTTCGGCGCCGCTGGCGCACGGCGGCGGCCTGGCCCGCGCCCTCTAAGAGGCTTGTCGCGGAGTCGATCCTCCCGGCGGCCGCGATGAGGGGTACGTTGGAGCGCGCAGTCAGGTGGTACAGGCGCGGTCGCGTGCTGATGAACTTTCGCAGATCCATGGGGGGGAAATCCTCAGCCGACGTCTGGGCCTTCTACGGTATCATGGCAATCGCGAAAGGGCATCACATGGCCGCACAAGGGACGCGCTGGACGAACAAGTCGGTCGCTCGACTGGGTGACGACCCAGACCCCATCAAAGTTGTGGTTGCCAAGGCGCGGCAGGTCACCCTCGACGCGATGGCGGACGGTTGGAGTGGCCCACCGTTCGATCCAGCCGAACTCGCAGTCCGTCTCGGGCTGATCGTGGAGCCTCGTGAGGACATTCGCGACGCACGGACGGTCCCAGCGCCCGGCGGCCGGTTGAAGATCGAGTTCAACCCGAATCGGCCCCGCGGACGAGTGCGGTACTCAATCGCTCACGAGATCGTTCACACGTTCTTTTCCGACTGTGCCGCCCAGGTGCGGAATCGAGCCGACAAGTCGGAGATGGACGGGGATGAGTGGCAGTTGGAGATGCTGTGCAACATCGGAGCCGCCGAACTTGTCATGCCCGTTGGCAGCTTCCCGGACCTCCGCGACAGGGAACTATCCATCGATGATCTCATGGCCGTTCGCCAAGAGTACGACGTGTCCATCGAAGCTCTTCTTCTTCGCTTCATCCGCCTTACCAACACGTCGTGTGCACTCTTCGCCGCATCCCGAGTCGAGACGGGTGCTTACGAGGGGAGGTACCGCATCGATTACGCCGTCGCCTCGACCACTTGGAACGGCACCGTCCCCATGGGTCAGCATCTCAACGATCACACGCTACTGGCGGAGTGCACGGCTATCGGGTTCACCGCGAAGGGTGAAGAGACTTGGCCAAACGGCGGGCGCTACCGAGTGGAGTGCGTAGGAACGCCGCCATATCCGGGCCGGCTGTATCCGCGCGTACTCGGATTGCTGATGGACTGCGATGAAACCCCCGCCAAGCGGAACAAGCTGAAGATCGTGGCCGGCAATGCGCTCAGCCCGCGCGGCAGCGGCCCCCAGATCATCGCGCATGTCGTCAACGACCGATCGTTAACATGGGGAGGCGGCTTCGCCAAACAGGTTGCGATCCACTATAGCGAAGCCCAGCTGGATTTCAGACAGTGGTGCCACGTGCCCGGGCATCACAAGCTCGGCAAGACGCACTTCTACGGCGATCCCAAGCACGTCGAGATCGCGAGCATGGTCGCTCAACAGGGCTTTGGCGCTTCGGAGACGCCGAGGATCCGCTATCCAGCACTGGAAACCTGTTTGGCTGCGGTGCGAGCACGGGCGCGGGCACACGGAGCGTCGGTGCACATGCCGCGGATCGGATGCGGCCAGGCGGGCGGCAAATGGGAGGTTGTTCAGGAACTGATCGAGAGCGAGCTGGTGGATCATGACGTGGCGGTCACCGTGTACGACCTCCCCCCCCGAGCGCGAAGTCCGCGGTGAGACGGCGAGGAAGAGAGAGACATACTCGTGCCACAACGGATCATCCTGTTATCAGGGCAAGTTTGCGCGGGGAAGACGACGCTCGCGGCGCTGCTGGCCAGCCGATTCTCTGTGCGACACGTCAAAACGAGTGAGTGCATCAAGGCGCTCCGCCCGAAGGTGCCTCCAGAGCGTCGCGCGATGCAGAAGGCCGGCGAGAGTCTCGATCGTGAGACCAAGGGTGCGTGGGTGCTGGAAGCGCTCAGAAAGCACCTCGGAGCGGATGGAGACCACCAGAGCGAGGCGATCGTCGTGTTGGATTCGGTTCGGATCCAAGGTCAGATTGAGGCAATCCGGCGAGGCTACGGCAATCGGGTTGTGCATCTGCATCTTGATGCACCTGTTTCCGTGTTGAGCGCTCGATACCAGAAGCGCCCTCGCTCGGACATCAAGGAACTGAAGAACTACAAGGAGGTACTGGCGAATCCCACTGAACGCGGGGTCAAGACGTTGGCCGACATGGCGGACGTTGTGATCTGGACGGATCGCTGCACCGCGGACGATGTTCTGCTGCGAGCGGCGAGCCATGCGGGTCTCTTCGGCAAGAACTTCGAGCGCGTGGTGGATGTGATTGTTGGAGGCCAGTTTGGTAGCGAGGGCAAGGGCCAAGTCGCTGCATACCTGGCACCGGAGTACGACCTGCTAGTCCGTGTTGGAGGGCCGAATGCGGGGCATCGGGTCTGGCAAGAGCCGGAGCCGTACACCTTTCATCACCTTCCCAGTGGGTCCAACTCCAGTGCGCGAGCGGAAATCGCGCTGGGAGCCGGGGCCGTGATCAACGTCAAGACGCTGCTCAGGGAGATTGCGGACTGTCAGATCGAACAGGATCGACTCTCGATCGATCCACAGGCGATGATCGTGACCGACGAGGATATCGCTCGGGAGAAAAAGTATCGAGAGAAGATGGGATCGACAGGCCAGGGTGTCGGGCAGGCGACGGCGAGGCGGATCCTCGATCGGGACCTCAAGCGGTCGGCTTGTACCATCGCGGAGAATGCGAAAGAGCTAGCCCCCTTTATCCGGCCTGTCACCGATGTGCTTGATCGACACTTCCGCAGGGGAAGCGCTGTGATGCTGGAGGGTACGCAGGGTACGGGGCTTAGCCTGTTTCACGGCGCCTACCCGTACGTTACCTCCCGCGACACCACCGTTGCTGGCTGTCTGGCTGACGCTGGCATCTCTCCGAGTCGGGTCCGCAAGGTCGTTATGGTTTGCCGAACCTATCCCATCCGGGTGGAGAGTCCAAAGGGGGCCACATCGGGACCGATGTCCAGGGACATCAAGTGGCGCGATGTTTCGCATAGGTCAGGCGTTTCGCTCGCGGAGTTGAGCAGGACAGAGGTCACTTCGACCACCAATCGCAAGCGGCGGGTGAGCGAGTTCGATTGGGCCCTGCTTCGCCGTTCCGCGTCCCTGAACGCACCGACCGACATCGCACTCACCTTCGCAGACTACTTGAACATCAAGAACCGAGACGCGTCTCGTGTGGAGCAGTTGAGCACCGAGACTGTCCAGTTCATCGAGGAAGTTCAGCGGGTCGCCACGGCGCCGGTATCGCTGGTTTCTGTGCGATTCCACTCTCGAGGGATCATCGATCGCCGCCAATGGTGAACGCGCCGGGAACAACGCGGATGCCGAACCTCCGCACGACCCGATGTTGGCGCGAAGGACCAAAGCCGGTCCCGAGCAAAAGGAACCTCCAAGCTCCCTTGCGGGTAGGAGCGTGGGGCATGTCCGACGGACCAAGTACGGCACGTCGCGAAAGAGGATCATCGTGGGCTTTCTCGCGAACTTCCGCGCTCGACGCGTTCTGCGCTCGCAAGCGTGGATCCCGGCACGAAGATTCTCGGCGGGGACGCGCGTGGAAAGCCGTCCTCTCCTCCGCCTGACGGCGATGTCGAAGCCAAGGCCTTATCGCGCAAGCCTGCCCAGGTGCTTGGCCCGTACCCAGCCCGTGCTTTCGCATCCCTGCTCGGCGCACCCCCAGCGAACAAGCCGCCACTTGCTCGCCATGTCCACCACCTCGACGACCTGCCCGCACTGGAGCCTGGCGATGGGCCGAACCGGTTCGCCGGGGAGGTCCTCGAATACCGGCACTCTGTCACGCTTTACCACACGGAACTTGCGGACGGCGTCGCCGGGCAGACCTGATGCCGCAATTGCTCGGCGCGAGTCTCGGACGACGTCGGCGGATCGGCCTGAGGCCACCGCGATCGGCGCAACGGCCCTTTCCGCGGCCTTGAGCTGTTCATAGGAATAGCTCGCCGCGATATTGAGAAGGAGGTTCCACGCGCTCGACAGCAGGAAGATGACGACCGCGCTGCGCCACCGCCGCCGCATGAGTTGTTCAAGGCGGTGGACAGCCGTGTTCACGCCGGCGATCTTGGCGTCGAGCGTGTCAAACCGCTCCTCGATCACGGCCGCCAACGCTTCGCCGCTCTCGCGGACCGCCCGCTGCTCTTCCTCGGAGAAGCCGCTCTCGTCCAGGCCTAATGCCTCATCGGGTTCGGTACCGATTTGGGCGGTGAGCAATCGCATTTGCTCAGAGAGGTTGCGCAGCCCGTCAACGTCCAAGCCACGCAGCGACCTCAACGGCAACCATGCGTCAGGCTTGAGACCGGCGGCACCCGACGCGGCTTTCGCATCCTTGAGCACGCGATCAAAGGTGCTCCCCAGCACTTGGCGATTGATCAGGTCAGCGACCAACTGAAACCGCTCCGCGGCCGGGCGAACCGCATCGACGGAATGCCGGATGGTCTCCTGGAGCTCCTGGAACGCCGGCGCATGCCGTAGAGCGGGCACCAACCGGTTAACGAACTCGCTGGTCGGACCGAAAAGCGTGGCGTATCGCTCCGTGGTCACGCGCGCGGCCTCGGCGAGTTGCTGCATGGCGGAACCCGGCCCGAGCACCTCATCCAGGAGCCGGCGAGCTCGGCTGATCTCCCGCCAGGCGCCGTCGCCATGAGAGAGCCACGCGGGCAGCGTGGCACGGATCGCCGCTTCCGCCTCGGTCTGCTGCTTCACGAACCGTTCAAACATCTCGATGGCGGTCGGCGGCAGCCGTGCCTGCTCCAGCACGCTCAGATTGGACGCCAGGGCCTGCACGGCCGAAACCGGCATTGATGGAATCTGGGCCATGCCGAGATCGTACCTTCCACAGTGTCCTCACTACCGAACAGGCGTCCAGGGAGCCGCCGGCGTGTGAAAGAACCGCTCGGTGACGGTCTTCACGTGCATCTTGGCGTCTTCTTCACCGAGGGCCTGAAGGTCGCGGAGCACCTCCGGCCGGGCATCGTCCATCTCGTACCCGCCCTTGTTCAGGTCGCGATCGATCTCGACGACGGACGACGGGCCGATCAGCCGCTGGGCCATGAACATCGCCGAACACCGATTGGCTTCCATGAGCAGATTGACCACCGCCCGGTTCTTCATCGAGACGTTCCGCCACGCGCCTCCGCATCGGGCGGCGTGCTTGATCGAGAACGGGGTCTTGGTGGTGCCGACAGACAGGATCTCGACCTGGTCGCGTGGGATCCCGAAGCGATCAATCGCCTCGATGGCACCGACCAGGACGGGGCAGTTGGCCCACACCCCCCCGTCGATGTAGTCCGCACCATCCGCCGCCTGGAACGCGCGGTAGAACACCGGCGCGGCGGAGGTCGCCATGGCCACTTCCCAGGCTTTTCGGCTGTGGTCCTTCTTGAAATCGTCGTGATGCCGAGTCTTGAAGCAGACCGGTTTGCCGCCCGCCGCGTGGAAGGCGTTGATGACCAGGGGACGCTTGGCGTCTCCGAGCAGCCGCTCCTCGCCGATGCACCGTTTGACAAGATCGCGCAGAACCGCGTCATTGTGCTTCGGGTAGGCGATCTGCTTCCAGAACTGCCACGCCCGCGGGAT
>JBGAMO010000223.1:0-6511 GCA_044222845.1 Phycisphaerales bacterium | reverse complement strand
GCCTCGACCGCAGCGCCCGCGCTCGTGTCCGACCTCCGTCCTCTGCCATTTCTCTGCCCATGCCTACTCACATCATTCTCATCGGCGGCGGTGGACACGCCCTCGTCGTGGCGGAAGCCGCGACGCTCGCGGGCCACGCCCTCGCCGGCTTCGTCGATGACCAGCCCCCCGCGCTGCTCGAGCGTCTGGGAGTCTGCTCGCGTCTCGGCACGCTCGAATCGCTCGCGCAGTTCTCCGGCCCGCGCATCCTCTGCATCGGCGACGTCAACTGCCGCCGCCGCCTCGCCGCTCGCATTGATCTCACCAACGCCTTCAACGTCATCCACCCCACCGCCTTCGTCTCCCCATCCGCGCGTCTGGGGAAAGGCATCTACGTGGGCCCCAACGCCGTGATCCACTCCCGCGCTTCCGTCGGCGATCACGCCATCATCAACAGCGGCGCCATCGTCGAGCACGAATGCACCGTCGGCGCTCACTGCCACATCGCCCCCGCCGCGGCCCTGGGCGGGAACGTCAGCATCGGGCCCGGCTCGCTCGTGGGTCTGGGGGCTCGCGTCCTGCCGAGCATCACCATCGGCGATGGCGCGATCATCGGCGCCGGCTCCGTCGTTGTTGAAGATGTCGGCAACGGCGCCAAGGTCAAGGGTGTTCCGGCCCGTTGACGCTCGCGCCCGCTACGCTCCGCCCGTGCGCACCCGACTGGCACCTTCACCCACCGGCGCCCTTCACCTGGGAAACGCCCGCACGTTCCTCGCGAACTGGGCTCTGGCCCGGCAGCGGTCGTGGCACATCACCCTGCGAATCGAGGACCTTGACACTCCGCGCGTCAAGCCCGGCGTGGTCGATCTCACCATCGACCTGCTCCACTGGCTCGGCATCGACTGGGACGCAGGACCATTCGTGCAATCGCACGAACCCGCGCCGCATCTGGCGGCGATGCACGCGCTCGCGGCGAAAGGTCTCATTTACCCGTGCGACCTCACCCGCGCCCAGATCGAGGCCGCGGCGTCTGCACCGCAGGAAGGCGCCCACGATCTGCCATTCCCCGCGCACCTTCGTCCTCCTGATCGTCCCACCGCATTCACAGATTCCTCACCGAGTTGGCGGTTCCTCGTCCCCGACGAGCCCGTGAACTTTACCGACGAGTTCGCGGGGCCGCAATCGCACACCCCGGCACGAACTGTCGGCGACTTTGTCATCTGGACGCGTCGCGACCCCGGCAAGCCCGGCCAGCCCGCGTACCAACTGGCCGTCGTCGTTGACGATGCACGCCAGGGCATCACGCACGTGGTGCGCGGGGATGACCTTCTGGACTCCGCCGCACGCCAGATCCTCCTCTACCGCGCGCTCGGACTCTCGCCCCTCCCCCACTACCTTCACCTGCCCCTGGTCCGGGGCAGCGACGCCAAGCGCCTCGCCAAGCGCCACGGCGACACGCGTCTGGACGCCTACCGCGCCAGGGGCGTGCCCCGCGAGCGGGTCATCGGCCTAGTCGCGCATTGGTGCGGCCTGTGCGACGAGCCGCGCCCGATGTCGCCCGACGAGTTCCGCGAACGCTTCAGCCTTAATACCATTCCGCACGGCCCAGTCACCTTCACCGCGGAGAACGATCAATGGCTTTTGGAATCAAAGAACTGACGACCGCCTGCATCGCCTCGGCGTGCCTGCTCGCGATGCCCGGCTGTGACGACAGCGTCCCGCCCAAAACCGCGAAGGTGGTCATCTCCGGCAAGTCGTTCGAGCTCGAAACCGCGTTCGACGACCAGACCCGCTTCCACGGCCTCTCGGACCGCACCGAGATCAAACCGACCGGCGGCATGCTCTTCGTCTTCAAGGACGCCGAGCAGCGGGCCTTCGTGATGCGTGACTGCCCGATCCCGATCGACATCATCTATCTCGGCACTTCGGGCCGCGTCACCGCCACCCACAAGATGGTCCCCGAGAAGCCCCGCAGCGAAGAAGAGAAGAAGAAGGTCCTGCCGCGCCCCGGCCTGCCCGAGTGGATGGCGAGCAACGAGAAGTACGAGGCCCGTCTCAAGCAATACCCCAGCCGCCAGCCGGCGCAGTTCGTGATCGAGCTCAAGGGCAACACGCTGGATGAACTGAAAGTAAAGGTCGGCGACAAGGTCGATCTCGACCGCGAGGCGCTCACCAAGTTCGCGAAGTGACTAGAACGAGTACGGATGATCCGAAATCGGTCGCCGACGCGGCGACTTGGAGATCGGTTGACCAATCGCCGCTCGGCACGCCGCCTCCAGCGCCTGGATCAGTTTCTCGTGGTCCGGCACCGCCTCCAGATGTTCCATCAGATCATCCACGTGGTGATCCGCCGGCACGGGCTTGGGCGCTTTGGCGATCGCGGCGTCCCCGAGGGCTTCTTGGGTCGCCATGAACCACGCCACCGACGGGGTGCCCTGCGGCGGATCGACCTGAATCCGCACCACCACCGGTTCCCGCATGCCGGTTCCAACTCCCACAATGGGCCATTTGCCGGCGCGAGTGAGCGGTTCACGGGCCAGGGCCATGATCGGCACGCGCTGGCGATTGGCGAACTCTCGCAGGGTGCGCACATCGATCCCCACCAGCGGCGGCTCGATGAGGTAGCGGCCCGCGGCGAGTTTCTGCTTTGGTCCGGGCAGTTCGTTCAGCACCACGGTCGCGGGCGCATCGCACGCCTCGTGGCGCCGCTGCCGCCGGGCTTCCTGCAGCGGCAGGCAGATGCGTGCGAGCCGCTCGAAATCGTTCACGGCCCGCGCGGCCTCCCAGGCCCGCAGGCAGAGCGCTTCGGCCTCGAAGTACTCGGTCTTGACCAGCGCTTCGCTGGCTTTGTCCATCAACCGGTCTGTTTCATCAGCCTTTTTCCCCACGGCTGTCTTCATGGCGGCCCCCCACCCTTTCGCAGCGTGGGCGCCGCGTTGCCGATCGCCTCCAGCACCACACGCCAGTTGCCGGCGAGCGCGTCCAGGTCGTAGCCGATCGTGTCCGAGAGCAGCGACCAATCTTCGTTCGCCAGGCCCGTCTTGACCTGGGTGAGCGCGGCCGAGAGGCCCGCGGCGCACTGCTCCAGCGGCCGCGGCGCATCGATCCCGGGGAGCGCGACCTGACCGAGGTCAACGCCCAGCAGTTGGCCGCATTGATCGGCGACATCGCGGACGGCTTGCCAGGTTTCGAGGATGGAGCGCAGGTGCTCGAAGGCGTCCTGCGTTTTGCCGGATTGGATCATCGCGGCGAGGTCTTGCTGGCGCTCGGCGAGTTCGGTGAGGGCCGCGGCGGCCTTGGAGCAGGCGTCTTTGACTTGCTCGCCGGGGTTGGCGGTGATGAACCGGAGTTCCTGGACCTTTGCCACGTCAAGGGCGTCGCTCTGGACGCGCTGACCGTCGGCCAGGATGTCCACGATGCTGCGACCGGCCACCCGCGAACGTTCCGCCGCTTCGGCGATCGCGGCGGCGAGCGTCGGTTGGGGGATGTTCAGTTGCTGGCCATCGAGATACACTCGCATCGCGCCATCAATGTGCAACATGTTTTTGGTTTTTGCAACCTTTGCGGTTTAAATTACGCAAAATCGTGAAAATTGTTCGTTTTCAGCCCGGAATGGCACACCGGTTCATCGCGGCGGGCGTGGGAAGCGTCAGATTTTGCACGCACGAAGATCAGGATTCGGGAACGGCCGCGGGCTTCTTCAGGTACAGGAATCGGATGTTTCGGGCGTAGATCACCAGGCCGCTGGCCTGACCGACAACCCCAACCAAATCCTGACGCCAGATGAAGTAGGTTGTCAGGATGATTCCGCCCGCGAGGCTCATGTACCAGAACGCAACGGGCACGACGCTTTGGCGCTTTCGTTCGGAGGCGATCCACTGGACCCACATGCGGCCCGCGAAGAGGGCCTGGCCGCCGAAGCCGACGGCGACCCAGAGGAGGTTGGCGTAACTGGAGACGTTGAAGAGTCGAAGGATGACGCCGCGGCCTTTGGCGGTGGCGCGGGAGGCGATCATCGCCTGGAACTCGTCGGCGGTCATCGATTTGTTGGCGCCGGAGGGATCGTTGACGACGCGGTAGGAGTAGGTCGGCGGGGAGTTTGCGCCGGGGGTGGGCGTCTGAACGACGCGCAGTTTCTGCTGGGCGACGGAGATCTCGAACTGGCCTTCGCCGGGTTGGAGCGGGACCGAGCGCGGGGAGAGGGGGCCGAGCATCAGCCACACGGCCAGGCCGAGCACGCCGCCCATCGCGAAGACGGGGCCGAGCTTCACGGGCGCACCTCCACGTTCGCCACGGGACGCCGGCGCGTCTTCATCCAGCGGACGACGAAGAGGTCGCGCAGGCCGGGAAGGGCACGCTGGACGATGCCGAAGCCGTACTTGGTTTCACCGGCGACGCGGGGGCGGTGGGTGACCTGCATCTCGCGGACGGTGTAGCCCAGGTGGACGGCGGTGATGGGGATGAAGCGGTGCATGCCGCGGAACTCGAGCGGGAGTTTGAGCGCGAGGTCGCGGCGCATGACTCGGAGCGAGCAGCCGGTGTCGCGGATGGTGTCGCCGAGCAGCCAGCGGCGGAAGAGGCGGCCGACGATCGAGCCGACGCGGCGGACGATGTTGTCCTTGCGGGCGTGCGAGCGGTCGCCCTGGACGAGGCCCGCGTTTGACTCACGGAGGAGTTTGACCATCGCGGGGATTTCGGCGGGGTCGTTCTGGAGGTCGGCGTCGAGGACGGCGATGAGGTCGCCGGCGGCGGCGCGGAAGCCGGCATGGAAGGCGGCGGATTGGCCGTTGCCTTTGCCCTTGGGGGTGTCGGTCATGGCGACGCAGCGGAGCCAGGGGCGGGCGGGCATGAGCCGGACCAGTTCGGCACGGGTGCGGTCGGTGGAACCGTCGTCGACGATGATGGCTTCAAAGGTGAGGCCGGAGTTGGCGAGGGCGGCTCCGATCTGTTCGACCAGCGCGGGGATGTTCTCCTGCTCGTTGTGCGCGGGGGCGACGACGGACACATCCAGACGCGGCGGGGGTTGTTGATCGGACGGTGCCGACGGCATGGGCGGGTAGCGTAGGTGCGGCCGGGATTGGGTGCGTCAGCGGGTTTTCGGTCGCATGATCCTTCCAAAAAAAGAAAACGCCCGGGCACGAGAACCCGGGCGCTTCGGAATGACGGAAGAAATCAGATCAGCGGCGGCGGCGACCGGCGACCAGGCCGCCGAGGCCCAGGAGGGCCAGAGCGCCGGGGGCGGGGACCGGGGCGAATTCGATGCCGCGGAAGAGCGTGTTGGTCGCGCCGGTGGCGACGGTGGTGAAGGTCGGGGTGCCGACATCAACCAGGCTCTGGATGCTGGGGATGTTGGAAGAGTCGACGACCGTGCAGTAGATCACGACCTGGCCGGCGGCGTTGGTGGTGCTGGTCATCTGACGGAGGCGGCCGTTGGGCTGGAAGGTGGCGATGCGGGTCCAGACGCCGGACTGGAGCTGCCACTTCTGGATACCGCCGACGCCGGCGGACTGGCTGTCATCGGCGATGTAGAGGAGGTCGGAGCCGACGAAGAAGAAGTCGTAGGGGGAAGAGCCGGTGACCGAAGCGGTACCGGGCAGAAGGGTCATGACCTGGCCGTTGGTGGTGGGCAAGCCGGTGCCGACGGTGTTGACGCCGCGGTTGGTGGCGGAGCCGGAGGAGATGTACAACTGACCGCCGGAGATGTTGACGTTGCGGTTGTTGGTGGAGCCGGTGCCATTGATCTGGAAGCTGGACGAGCCGCCGAAGCTGGCGAACTGGATGCCGTTGTTGCCGCCGGCGGCCCAGAACTGGGAGCCGTCATCGGAAATGACGCCGCGGATCTGGTTGCCGCTGAAGGCGGTGGTCGAGGTGCTGGTGTCGACGACGCCGTCGAGACCGACGCGGGCCATGACGCGCAGGACGGCGGTGGTCGAGGTGGTGCCGATGCTGGCGGTGCCGGGGGCGGCGTCGTAGCCGCCGAGGGTGAGGTAGCGGCCGTCACGCGAGAGGGCCAACTGGCCTTCGCTGGTGCTGTTGCCGCTGGTGGTGAAGCGCTTGTTGGCGCCGCTGAGGGCGGTGGGCATGGGGATGGACTGGACGAGCGAACCGCCGGGGGTGTACTCATCGAGGAAGGTCGAGAAGGAGGCACTGCTCAGGGCGGTGGTGCCATCGCCGACGCGGATCACCACCAGGTTGCCCTGGCCGAAGGGGCCGGCCAACGCCGTGCCGGCGATCATCCCGAGTGCTGCCAACGCTGTCATGGTCTTGATCATCTTGTGCTCCTATGTGCTTTCAGTGTGTGGGCGGATTGGAAGGATCGCGCCCCACCGGCTCTCTCTACCGGTGTTCTCTCTAGCTTGAACTGTGGGACGCGTTGTCCCTCTCTCGCGGCGGTATTCCCGCCAACTCCAAGATACAGAATAGTAGAACGCCCTCCCCCCCGCAAGGGGATTCGAACTGGGAATTGCGAAATACGAGCGAAGAAAGGGTTTTGGGACGGGGGTGCGGACGGGGTTGATTGACGCGCGGGGAG
>JBGAMO010000014.1:0-48048 GCA_044222845.1 Phycisphaerales bacterium | reverse complement strand
CTTCGCGGGGTCGTCAGCTCCGGGGGCGGGAGCGGGCCCGCCTTCTTCGGCGGGGCGTTTCGCGAGGCGCGGCTCGATGATCCACGATGTGACGGCCCAGCCGACGATCGTGAGGAGGAACGTGGAGGCGATGAGGAACCACCAGTTGCACGTGACGGCGACGGTGCGGGAAGGGTCCAGCACTTGCGCTCCCGCGGCGGTGAGGGAAGCCATGATCGCATCGCTGGGGGAGATGAGGAGGTTGGCGGAGAAGCCGCCGCCGACGCCCGCGAATGCCGCGGCGATGCCCGCCAAGGGCGAGCGTCCGGCGAGCACGAACATCGCTGCGGCCAGGGGGGGCAGGATGATGAACCCCGCGTCGGTGCCGATGTGGGTCATCATTCCAAGGAAGATGACGGTGGGGGTGAGCAGTCGGCTGGGAACAAGCGTGGCGAGCCATTTGACGACGGCCGCGAACATCCCGACTTTTTCGCTCACACCGATGCCGAGCATCGAGACGAGCACCATGCCCAGCGGGGGGAACGCGATGAAGTTCTTGACAGCGCTGCTCATGGCCCAGTACGCGCCGTCGGCGGCGAGGATGCTCTTGGCGCGGATCGGCTCGCCGATGGGTTCGAGCACCACGCGGGCGTGTTCGGCTCCCGCCGCGGCGGGGACGGGGCGCACGGGTTGAACGGTCCAGCCGGATTGAGCGGCCACTGCCGACATCAGCGCGACCAGGACCGCGCCGATGGCGAAGAGCATGACAGGATCGGGCAGCTTGTTGCCCACCCACTCGATCAGCCCGAGAATGCCCGACGGTCGCTGGGGCGGTTGGTCGGTCTTCATGGGCCGGAGCATACCCCGGCGCACGGGGCTGCGCGCGGAGAAACTGGTCATGCACAAAGGAGAGGATGTCAGGGATTCGACGCGAGCGTCAGCGTCTGCGCGATCGCGGCGAGGATGTCCTCTGGTTCGGACATCCGGCCTTCGCCCACCATGCGGCAGGCTTGCCAGCCATCGCCGGGCCCGATGAAGCGGAAGCCGTCTTCGGCGAGGCGAGCGAAGTTGCGTTGGGTGGCGGGCTGCCGCCACATCACGGTGTTCATGGCGGGGGCGAGGAGCACCGGGGTCTTGATGCGGTCGATGGCGCTCAGGATGAGGGTGACGACGTCATCGGTGAATCCCGCGGCGAGCTTGGCCATGCAGTCCATCGTGCAGGGGGCGACGACGGCGAGGTCCGCTCCCGAGGCCAGGGAGATGTGCTGGGGGTCCTTGGAGTCGACGTGTTCCCAGGAGGAGGTGTAGACGTGGTTGGCGGAGAGAGACTGGAAGGTGAGGGGGGTGACAAAGTGCGTCGCGGCGTCTGTCATGGCGACGGTGACGCTGGCGCCGGCCTGAGCGAGCCGGCTGACGACGGTGGCGGTTTTGTACGCCGCGATGCCGCCGGTGATGCCGACGAGGATTCGCTTGCCGGCGACGATGGGGCGCAGGACAGCCGGATCCGCGGCGGATGATTGCCGGG
Organism: Phycisphaerales bacterium; assembly: GCA_044222845.1. Taxonomy (GTDB): domain Bacteria; phylum Planctomycetota; class Phycisphaerae; order Phycisphaerales; family UBA1924; genus UBA2402. Next base: position 46,544 of record JBGAMO010000014.1, on the reverse strand, counting down.
GATTGCGTTGGGATTCGCTCATGACTGCGGGCTTCGTTGGACGCTCAGGCGTGCGCGGTGGTATCGAAGGGGGTCGCGTCAAAGTCGAGGGTGATCTTGTCCTGCAGGATCTCCTCGATGACCAGTTCCAAATCGGAACGGCCTTCCCTGGGGACCAGAGGACGTGCACCTTCCATCAGTTGCACAAGGCGACGCTGGATGAGCGCGCAGAGCTTGAACCGACCGCCGATTTTATTGACAATGGCATCGCTCTTGAGGGCTTCGATCATGGCTAGTGCGGTGCTCCAACGAGGGGATGGTCAGCGTTCCGAACCGTCGGGTTCGGCAATATCGCTCAATCTTTGCAAAAAGGGCTAGGCGCGGACCCCGATAGATGATATGCTTTGTCCGGGGTGCGGGCAATGCACGATGCCGGAGGCGGTTTGGGGGCGTTTTTCCCCGCCGCTGACCGTCTGTCGGCCGAGGCCCGCCCTTTGAGTCGCTTGTTTTCCTTGGCGGAACCTATCCATCATGGACCGGGTTTCGGCCCGATTGTTCGTCGGGCGTGTGGGATTGTTTTCTGTGCCTGGCATCGGGTGACCGCGGTAGCGCGGTTCACCGCTTTGTGCTGTGGGTTGCACGGATTATTGCTGCTCGGGGTGCGCACGGGCGTTCCCCCGACCCAGGGGTGTGCTGCATGTCTTGGACGAAAGGTGATCGGGTCGTTCACGCCACCAAGCCTGAATGGGGGGTGGGTCATGTGCTGCTCACCGAATCGGTCAGCGGCGCGGGCGGGCCGCACCAGCGGCTGACCATCCGGTTCGAGCGAGCGGGCACCAAGGCCATCTCCACGGAGTTCGCGGAGCTCAAGCCGGCGGGTGATATGCCCCTGCGTACCGATGCCCCGGTTGACGCTGACGGACTTTCCTTCGCCCCGACCAACGGCGAGCTGAAGGAGATCATGACCAAGCTGCCCGAGCGTGCGACGGACCCGTTCACAACTTTGCAGAAGCGCCTGGCCGCGACGCTGGACCTGTACCGGTACACCGACGGGGGCGGTCTGTTGCTAGATTGGGCCGTGATGCAGACGGGTCTTAAGGATCCGCTCAGCCGGTTCAACCGGCACGAACTGGAACAGTGGTTTGCCCGGTTCCGGATCGAGCTTGACGAGCATCTCAAGCGCGTGGTCCGAGATCTGCGCAAGCACGATCCGGCCTCGATCGAGACTGTCGCGGCGGCGGCAAGCCCGGTGGCGAAGCAGGCGTTGCGTCGGGCCGACAACGGGCGTTGATTCCACGCAACAGGCGGCGCATCCGCACCGGGGCTAAAGGCGGCGTGGCGGGGCGTTCGCGGGGCGGTGTTCACATTTCAATCCGAATGCTTGTTCTTACCGGGCTGTCGCCGCGCCGGCGGTTGGCACGGCCGATCGGCGCGGTGGTTGTATCTCTCTCTCCATCGCGTTGGTGATGTGGGCGGATTCGTCTGCCCGACTGGGACAAGTTCAAAACGGAGAGACGAGAGATGAACGAGCAGGACTTCCAGGCGAAGCTGGCGGAGTTGATGAAGCAGATCGAGAACCTCCCGCCGTCGGAGCGTGCGCCGCTCGAGCGGCTGGCGCAGGAGACTCGGGAGCGTCATGAACGCATGAAGAAGACGGTCGGCGAGCTCCAGGAGTCGCTCGACTATCTCCGCCTGAGCGTCAAGTACCTCGTGTTCGATCTCGAGGCCACGCGTCGCGAGAACGACTACCTCCGCAAGCTCATCGAAACCCGCACCAACCAGGACGAATCACAGGACCAGGAGTGATCGGCCCGGAGGGGCCCGATCACCTCACCCCGGGCGCGGACACACGCTCGGCACGCGCTTCGCGGGCGAAGGGTTCTCCTTTGCCCGCGTTGTCTTGCGCGCCCGGGCCTGGGTTTATGGGTCGATGTAGAAGACGGCGGGTTGCGAGAGCTGGAAATCCGGGCCGGGGTTCATGATGGTGATGACGGCGTTGCCGACGGAGGCGACGGCGTCGGCGGGCACCGTGGCGTGGATGAGCTGGCCGGTGACGACGGTGGTGGGGATCGGGGTGCCCTCAAAGAGCACGACCGTCCCCTGGCGGAAGTTGCGCCCGGCGATGCCGAGGTTGTAGCGAGGGCCGTCGGGGTCCTGCGACTGGATGAGCCCGTTCATGAAGACGATGTTGTTGACGGTGGTGGACTCCGGCGAGAGCGCTTCGATGATCGGCTCGGGGTAACGGACGGGGAAGAGGAGCGATGGGGATTCGCCGCCGCTGGGCAGGAAGCCCTGGAAGAACGGGGCGTCGATCTGCGGGTCCTGCTCGCCGGTGAAGAGTTGCTCGAAGTAGACCGTGCCGTTGGCGGGCGTGTTCACCGTGATGGAGTGGTTGGCGATCGTCTCGAGGAAGTGGGCGGGGATGATCGCGGTGAGCGTGGAAGAGTTGACGAAGTCGGTGGCGAGCGCGATGCCGTCGAGGCGGACCACCGAGGCCTTGGTGAAGTTGCCGAACTTGGGCTCTTCGTAGTTGGGGACGTAGGGGACGTTGGGCGGCCCGTGGATCGTGATCTTGAGCGGCTCGGCGGTGGGCAATATTTCCGGCGGCTCGACGAAGCTGACGCAGGGCACGGGGGCGGAGATGTTGAGCACGACCGGCGCGCTCTTTCCGCCGCCGGGGCCCGGGTTGATGAGTTGGACTGCGGCGAGGCGCGGCCTGTTGTAGTCGGTTTCGGTGAGCCGTACGTTGTGCAGGCCGCTGTCCACGGGCTGCACGAATCGGGGTAGGGGCACGCCGTCCATCAGCACGGCGGGGAAGGGTGGCATGGAGTTGAAGTTAAAGTCGGGGAAGTACGCCGCGGCGCCGACGCTGGCGGTGGTGGAGTTCCACAGGGTGTCCCGCAGCTTGACGTAGTAGTCGCGGCGTGCGATGAAAGTGTCGCTGCCGACGGAGGAGAAGGCGTCGATGGGCTGGACGGGGATGTCGGCGAGGGAAGGGTCGGCGGCCCACAGGTTGGGGTTGACGGTGGAGACGCGCGGGATGGGGAGCGTGACGGGGAGATCGATGACGTTGGAGACTCCGCCGGCGGTAGAGACGCGGAGGCGGCCGGTGCCGGGGATGAGCCGGAAGCGGTTGGGGATGGTGATGCGGGCGGTGCTGGGGTTGATGTAGGTGCAGGGGACGCTCTCTGTGCGGCCCATGTGCATGAACTGAACGCTCATCTGCGGGGTGAAGCGGTCGCCGTAGATCAGCATCGCGGTGCTGGCGTTGACCAGGGTGTTGAATTGCGAGCGGGAGGGCGCGGTCTGGCGGTAGATGAGCATGGGCATCTTGAAGCGGCTGGCGCCGATGATGCGGGGCTCCTGGTTGGGGCTGCCGGTGACGGTGAAGGGTGTGATCTTCTGGCGGGGGGTATCGAACGACCAGGTGTTGCTGTAGATGGGAATGTCGGCGACCGTGATTTCCTCCGTGCCGCAGCCGAAGCACTGGTCGTAGTCAAAGAGCGTGACGCCCGAGGCGGTGGCGCGGGCGCCGAAGGCCAGTGCTTCGTAGTCCACGCCCGGGATGAGTTGGAGCGAGGTGTTGTTGGTGAACTGGATCCGCAGGTAGACTTCGGGGGTGACGTCCATCCGCGTGGAGGAGGGGAGGCTGAAGGTGAACTGGCCCCCGTTGGGGTCGCCGTTGGGGCCGCCGAGGTTGATGTCGCGAACGGAGCCGTCGGAGAGCGTGCAGCGGACGCGGGGCGTGACGGTGGCGGTCAGGCCCTGCGTCACGGCGAGGTCGCAGCGTGCGATCAACTGGGCGATGCGGGCTTCGAGAGTGAGCCTGAAATCGCTGTTGCCCAGGCTGATCGAGGGCTTGGACGTGACGAGGTTGAGTTCCTCGGGCGCATTGGGGTTGTGCTCCTGCACGCCCCCGACGATGGCGGCGAGGATTGCCTCGGTGATGTTGACGCCGCCCTGGAAGAAGCGGCTCTGGGCGCTGGAACTGAAGGTGCGGGTGACCGTTGAACTCGATGGCTGCAGGGTCGCCTGCGCGAACAGTTGCGGGAGCCGCGCCTTGAGGAAGAAACCGTTCTTCCCGATCTCGACCCAGTCGTGCAGGTCCTGTCCGGTGCGGGCCTCGATCATGTCGATCACGTTGAGGCCGGGGATGTAGTCGGGGCCGCCGCTGGCGGGGGAGTCGATCGTGGTGTTGACGAACTCGGTGTTCAGGAGGAACTCACTGGCGATTTCCAGCTGAGCGAGGCCGTAGAGGTGGTCGTAGATGTCGTACGTGAGACCGGCGTTGAAAGAGGGCTCGCCGCGGGTAGTCATGCGGCAGGCCGGTTCGTTGATGGACCAGCCGGTGTTGACGACGACGGGCTGGCCGATGAGCAGGGTGTTCTGATCGGGGATCTGGAACTTGGCCTCGAGGGGGAAGTGCACATCGGTGTCGCCGCCGCTGACCTCCGCCTTCACGCCCATGTAGAGCGAGCCGGAGCTGTTGAAGGCGAGGCGTCCGCCCCATTCACCGAAGAGCACGGTGTCGGTGAATGAACCTTCGTCGAAGCCGAACGTGAGGGGGAGGGTGAACAGTTCGTGCGAGGCGCTCAGGCGGCCAGCGCCGGGTCCGTACACGCTCTGGCCTTCGATGGCGTGATTCGTCTGGCCGGTGAGCAGCGTCGGGATGCCCGCGACGGGCTGGACCCACTTGGAGGCGTACGCGAAGATGGTGCTTCCCGAGCCTCGGAGGCCGAGGAAGTACAGGTTGCCGCCGCGGTCGATGCCCAGGCTCTGGTTCTGGTAGAAGAAGCCGGAGGCTTCCAGCGTCTCCCAGACGAGCCGGTTGGCGGGGATGCCGCTGGTGCCGGCGGGGCGGGGGTCGATCTGGCGATCCACCCGCGGCTGCCCAGGCTCGGCACGTATGTAGAAATGTAAATGTTGTTGAAGCCGTCCATCGCCATTCGGACTTTTCCGAATGAGTATGCGAAGGCTCCGCCGGGCTTGTACTTGGTGTGGAAGAGGACCGTTCCGGATTTGCTGACGCCGATCATCTGGACCTTCACGCCGTCGGGATCGTGTAGACGCCGCCGACGTAGATGTTGCCGGAAAGGTCCACAATGCACTGGTCGAACTGCGAGCCGGCGATGCGCCGACGCCGCGGGGACCAGAGTCTGGGTCCAGGCCGAGCCGGTCGCGGGATCAAAGTGAGAGAGCAGGTCTCGTTGGAAGGTGGTTGTGACGGGGTCGTGAGTGACGAGGTTGGCGGAACCGTCCAGGCCGACGGCGATTTCGGTGCGGCCGTACGAGCGGGGTTCGAAGTTACCTCCGATCGGAACGCGGTTCAGGACGAGCCCGGTCTCGCCGTCAAGGAGCGCGAGCAGGCTGTTGCCCTCGTTCGAACTGGCGGCGATGTAGACGTTTCCGTCAGGAGAGGTCGCGATGGCCGGCCAGGTCATGCCGGGGAATCGCTGTTCGGCGGGGAGGGAGGTGTCGGAGAGGATGGTGAGCCAACGGATGTTGCCGGACAGGGGATCGAGGCTTGCGGCGTAGCCGAACTGGCGGCTGATCCCGTCAACGGTCGCGCGGTAGAGGCCCACGACATAAGGCACATCGTCGTCGTTGACCGCGATGCCCTCGATGGTGGCGGCGGTGCCCGGGAGTGATGAGGCGATCAGGGATCGCCATTGCAGAGCGCCGTTGGCGTCGTAGCAATCGAGTTGGGCGCCGCTCAAGCCGAGCATGGCACGGCCGCGCGAGTCGGTGACGATGGCGACCGACGAGCCCCCGGAGACACTTCCGATGACGAAGGGGCCGTACTTGACGGTGGGGGCGGCGCTTGGGGTGACGTCGAGCTTGAGCAGCGAGAGCGTCTGGTTGGTTGCCAGATCGGTGCATGCGAGCACCAAGTTGCCTTCGAGGTCAAAGGAGTGTCCGGCGATGGCACCGAACGAGCCGACCCACTTCCAGGAGTCGACGACGCCGGGCTGGATGTCGGCCGGGGGCGGTTCATCGCCGGGCTTCGTTACCGAGATGTTGGGGCGGATGGGTGGGGTTTGCGCGGCGGTGAGGCCGCACAAGCACGCGGCGGCCAGGAGGGCGCGGAGGATGAACTTCGTCATGGCGGGAGGCCTTGGGGAAGCGAGGTCTGGGTGGGTGCGGGAGAAGGCTCGGATGCAGGACGTGGAGAAGGATCAGCGATCCGACGTGACGGCGTCGTACAGGTCGGGACGGATGAACGAGCCCTTTTCGTTCGCGGGCTTCTCGACCTCGACCGGAGCGCCGTAGCGGCGAACGAACGCGTCGTTGCGGCGGGCCTTGATCTCCCAGGAGACCCTCATGCCGGGCTTGCCGCCGGCGATGGAGAAGCGGTCATCCTGGATTTCCGAAGCGACGTAGAGCAGCGCGGGGCCGCCGATGGGGGTGAGTTGGTAGCGGGGGTCGATGTTGATGGAGGAGAAGTAGGCGGGGAGGGTGACGACGGCGGTTCCGGCGTCGTCAAGGGTGACGATGCCGTTGTAGACGTTCTGGGGCTCGGGGCCTTCGGCGCAGTAGTGCATGAGCACCTTGTTGGCCGGGTCCAGGGGGTGATCAATGACGAATGCCTTGGTGCCCGAGGCGCCAAGGCGACCGTTTGAGTAGACGCCGAAGGAGTTGGCGGCGGTGGAGAGCGTCTGGCCGTAGACGCCGTAGTTGGAGCCGGTGGTGTTGGTGGCCTTGCCGTAGACGCCGTACCCGTTGACGACTTCGCCGTTGACGCCGATGTTGATGCCGCCGGCGGTGTTGAGGCCGCGGACGGCGGTTTCGTTGGCGTTGGTGGCGCGCGAGTCCAGGCGGGCCTGGGGTGTGGTGGTGGCGACGCCGACCTGACCGCTGGTGGTCAGCGTCACGAGCTGATAGCTGTTGTTGGTATAGAAGAAGAGCGGCTTGTTGTTGTTGGTGCCGATCCAGCCGCCGTCGGCGTCCACGTACGTACTGACATCGCTGGTGCCGTCGCGTGAGAAGTGCTGAAAGCCGTAATAGTCGGCGACGACGTGGAGGGGACAGACCGGGCTGGTGGTGCCGATGCCGACCCATCCGGCGAACGTATTTGAAAACGTTCCGAAGGCGTTGTTGGCGTCGGTGCGTGCAAAGGTGCCGGGCAGGCTGGCGGGGGAAAGCATGCCGACGATGCTGGAAGCGTTGAGGTTGGTGAGTCCCGAGCCGTCGCCGGCGAACAGAGCGGCGCTGACATTGCCGTCGATGACCGCGCTGCCGGTGACACGCAGGCCGCCGGTGGGGGGCGGGGCTGAAGTGCCGATGCTCACGCCGAAACCGGAGGAGAGGGATGGTGGCTGGAACTCCACGGGAACGCCGCGGAGACCGAAGCAGTTGCCGTACCCAGCGCCGATGGCGGTATACACGGTGCCGCTGTCGAGCGGCGGGGGAGTGAGGAGCGTGGTGGGGACCGCCCCCCAGACGACGATGTTGCCGTCGCTGCGCAGGGCCATGGTGAAGTCGTTGCCCGTGGCGATCTTGGTGTACACCACGCCCGGGGGCAGCGCGGGAACGGTTGTCTTGCCGCCGAAGGGATCACCCCACGCGATGATGGTGCCGTCGCTGAACAGGGCGGCGCTGTGGCGGCCGCCCGCGGCGACATCTGTGCAGAACGCGCCGGGCGGCAGGGGCGGAAGGGTGGCCTGGTTGTTGGAGTTCCAGCCGAAGACGAAGCACTGGCCGTCGCTCCGGGCGAGCATGGTGGTGAAGTTACCCGCGGCGACCTTCGTGTACGTCATGCCCGGCGGCAGGGGCGGGATGATGCACTGGCCGAAGTTGCCGAAGCCGGCGTTGACCACGGTGCCCTGTCCCCAGGCGACGGCCGTGCCGTCGCTGCGGAGCGCGACGCTGTGACGCTCGCCGGCCTCGACGAAGGTGTACGTGACCCCCGGGGGCAGCGCGGGGACGTTGCACTGGCCCAGGCCGTTCCAACCCCAGGCGACTGCTGTGCCGTTGCTGCGGAGGGCGATGCTGTGGGCGAAGCCGGCTCCGACGCCCGTGTACGTCACTCCCGGCGGGAGCGCGGGGACGTTGAGCTGACCGTCGGAGTTGCTGCCCCAGGCGACGACCGTGCCGTCGCTGAGCAGGGCGATGCTGTGCGTGTTGCCGCCCGTGAGTTGTGTGTAATGCGTCCCGGGCGGTGGCGCCGGGATGGTGTTGGTCTCCCACATCACCGCGTCGATAGGGGCGAACCCCGCGGGGTGCCCGGGGTCGGCGGACCACTGCGAGAGGACGCTTTCGATGTCGGATCCGACGCGGCTTCGGGTGATGGTGCCGGCGGAGATGTTCGCGCCGTTCAGGGCGGTGAGTTGAGAGCCGTTGCCGGTGAACGTTCCGTTGAACACGTTGGCGGAGTTGCTGAAGTTAAGTGCGCCGGTAAAGGTCTGGTTGCCGCTCAGGAGGGCGACGTTGCTTGCGGGTTGACCGCCAATGCTCAGGGCGTTGGTGGCGGTGGAGGCGGTCGTGGCGGACGCCGCGAAGGACGCCTTGGGCGTGGCGGTGATTTCCTGCGCGGGTGTCAGATCGGTGAAACCCGAGGAGTCCGCGCAGCCTGCGCCGGCGTCCGGCCGGACGCGGACCTCGAGGAATCGTGCGGGGCCGGAGAACTGAGCGCCAAAGTCGAGCAGGACGGAGAACTTGCCCGCGGTGACCGTGACGTTGTCGGCGCACTGCTCGGCGCCGATCGGATTGCCGCCCGAGGCGCTGTCCAGCAGGCGGAATCGCAGGTCGTATTGACCGTCCACCGGCGCGCCGAACTGCGTGAGTTCGCCCTGGTACGTGAAGGCGGTCGAAACGTCGGCGTGGGCCAACGAGGCGAGCAGCAACGCAGAAAAGCCGACTCGAACGCAGGGACTCGTGATCATGTTGACTCCGGATCAGTGCATGGCGCGGAATCGCGTCAGGTGGGACATCCTTTATAAGCGCAGAATCTCGCCGGCGAGAACAATTTTCCTGTTCTTTTTGAGGAAGTTGTTTGGCGCTGCGAATGGTCGTGGCCGGCGCTTCAAGGATCGCGATGCGACGTGCAAATCCCCAATATTCACACTGCCGCGGGGGTGTGCTCGCATCGCAGCATCGCTCAGGCACGGCCGGAACGAACCTGATGGACCTCTGCGGTTGGTGGGCCGGCGCTGAAACATTGCCGTCGCGACATCGGGTGCGGGCCGGCGAATAGGGTCGTGAGAGAGAATGGCCCCGCTCGGATTCGAACCGAGGACCAAGCGATTATGAGTCGCCTGCTCTAACCGCTGAGCTACAGGGCCGTCAGCGGCAGGAGCGTAGGGCCGCGGCAGCCGGGGCTGTGGCGGGGTTGTCGGCGACGCGGGAGGCGGGTATGCTGTCGCATGGCGACGCTGGAGGAGGTCGTACAACGCATCCTGAACTCTCAGGGTGATGCTGCGTTGCGCATGGGCGGGGCGATCAGGCCGTTGTCGCAGATTCCGGGAGTGCTGGGTCAGAAGGCGCCCCTCGAGGTGTGGGAATCGCTGCGGGCGATCAACTGGGCGCGCGATGTGAGGGGGGTGACGGAATGGCTGGGCGGTCTGCTCAAAGTCTCGCCACTGAAAAGGCGCGTGAAGGGGCTGTGGTTCGCCGTGCCCGAGATCGAACTCAATCCGGCGGAACTGATGTGCGCCGGGTTCGCCAAGTTCGACGCGAAAGACCCTGAGTTCGGGTGGGCCGGGGGCGAGGTGATCTGGCCACCGCAAGGCGACGCCGCGGTGGAGGAAATACTGAAGGCTCCGCCGATCCTCGAAGCGTTGGAAGATGTCATCGACACGCTCGGGGTCGGCCCCGGGGAACCGTTGGGCGACCTTGCGCAGATCACCTACATCCTGCCGATGGCGTACACCGCGATCGTCGTGGCGGACGCGTTCGCCAGGCTCGACACGGCGGTTCGTGCGAAACTGCCCAAATCGTTAGGCGTTGCGTGCACGTTCGCGGGCGGCGACGGCCTGGTGGTGGGTGAGTTCGTACCTTCAGGGTGGAAGTTCAGAGGTGCGTAGGTCGCCGGCGGTGGAATTCCGTTACCGCGATGGGTGGTCTCTGGGAGAACACCGTCTCGGGCTGCCGCGATGGGCTACCTTTTCGCTTCTTCCCGCGACTCCCGGAGAACCGTCGTGCCAACCACCCCAGGCCCCACCGACAAGTCCGAGCGTTCGAACGAGTTCAGCCGCGGCGTGTCGCGCCGCAGCTTTATCCAAACCATCGGCGCTTCCGCGGCGGGAGCGTCCATCGCCGGGAGTGTGCAGGCGATGGAGCGGGAGCGTGAAACGCATCGCGCCCCGGACGGGCCGCCCGTCATCGGCCCCGGCGCTGTCGACATGACGCTGGAGGTGAACGGGCAGAAGAAGACGTTCAAGGCCGAGCCGTGCACCACGCTCCTCGAGGCACTGCGGTATCACCTGGCGCTGACGGGCTCCAAGGAAATCTGCGATCGCGGTTCGTGCGGGGGCTGCAGCGTGATCGTTGACGGCAAGCTGGTGAACTCGTGCCTGATGCTCGCCGCGGACGCGGTGGGGGCGAAGATCACGACGGTGGAGGGGTTGGGCCAGGGCGGCAAACTGCACCCGGTGCAGGAATCGTTCATCCGCCATGACGCGTTGCAGTGCGGATACTGCACGCCTGGGTTCGTGGTGGCCAGCGCGTGGCTGCTGCAGAATACTCCCAAGCCGAGTCTTGATCAGATCAAGAGCGCACTGGCCGGCAACATCTGCCGCTGCGGCACGTACACCAACGTTTTCAACGCGGTGCTGGACGCCTCCGGGCAGGCTCCGATCGCTGATTCTCCCCGCGTCTAAATCAACACGGAGCGACCCATGCCAATCGCCGACTCCATCCCGACCGACCTGCCCACCACCAATCGGCCGATCAACGCCGGTTCATCGATGAACGACAACGCATCACGCCTGGACGGCGTGGCGAAAGTGACGGGCGCGGCCAAGTACGGCCGCGATGTGTTCCCGCCCAACGGTCTGTTCGTCGCGTTCGTCCGGTGCCCGTGGGGTGTGGGCGAGCTCACCTCGCACGACAAGGACGCCGCGGCGGCGGTTCCCGGCGTGGTCGAGGTTGAGGTGAACAAGAAGGATGGCACGTATCACGGCGCTACCGCCGGGTACGTCGCGGCGGAGAGCCACCAGGCGCTTCAGCGCGGCCTGCGGGCGCTCAACTGCAAGTGGAAGCGCAAGGCGGCCAAGACGCGGCTGGAAGACGAGATCGGCGAGGCCCCGCCGGTGGGCGAGGCGGCCGCGGCGATTCTGAAGGACGCGGAACTCAAACTCGAGGCCGTGTATTCGACCGAGGTGCAGACGCACAGTTCGCTCGAAACGCACGGCGTGAGCATCGATCACAAGGGCGATTCCGCCGTGGTGTACGCGAGCACGCAGGGAACGTTCTCCGTCCGCGACGGGTTGGACGACGCCATCGGCCTCAAACGCAGCCAGTACGAGGTGGTGTGCGAGTACATCGGCGGCGGGTTCGGCAGCAAGCTCAACGGCGCCGGCAAGGAAGGCACCACGGCGGCGAAGCTGGCGTCAAAGTACAAGCGGCCCGTGTACCTCTTCTGCAACCGCGCCGAAGAGCATCTGGATACCGGCAATCGCCCGGGCAGCCGGACGCGGGTGTCGATGGCGTTCAAGAAGGACGGCACGATCCTGGGCGGAGAAGTCCGCACGTGGGGAAGCGTCGGGCCCAACAAGGGCGGCGGCGGCTGCAACATCCCGGGCGGGCGGTACAACCTGGGCGAAGTCAAGAAGGAACACGAGGACGTGTCGCTGAACGCGGGCATGCCCCGCGCGTTCCGTGCTCCGGGCCATCCGCAGGGCTCGTTCGCCGAGGAACTCATGCTCGATGAGATCGCTCTGGCGTGCGGGCTTGATCCGCTCGAGATGCGGATGAAGCTGATCAAGGCGGGCGACATCAAGGAGATGGCCGAGTTGGGCGCCAAGCTCATTGGCTGGGAAAAGCGGGCCAAGACCGGTTCGCAGACCGGCGTTGTGCGGCGCGGGTTCGGCATGGGCGTGACGTCGTGGGGGCGATTCCCCGCCAAGACGGACGCGGAAGTCGTCATCAATCAGGACGGCAGCGTCGAGGCACGCACGGGCACGCAGGACATCGGCACGGGTCAGCGGACCATGGTGAGCATTGTCACCGCGGACACCCTGGGAGTCCCCCTGGAGGCGGTATCTGTCCGCATCGGGCATTCAAACCTGCCGGAAGGACCGGGCAGCGGCGGCAGCGTGACGACCGTGAACTCCGCGCCGGCGATGATGGCCGCGGCGAACGACGCCAAAGCCAAGCTGCTCGAAGCCGTCGCCAAGCGAGTGAACGCCAAACCGGAAGAACTGGAGATCAAGGGCGGGGTGGTGATGAAGGGCGGCGAGAAGGTTCTAGCTTGGAAGGACGCGTGCGCCGCGCTGGGCAACGCCGTGGTCGGCAAGGGCGAGAACACGCAGCAGACCGTGCAGGCCGACAAGACCAAGGGCAACAGCAACGGCGCCCAGTTCGTCGACCTGTCTGTGGACACTCAGACCGGCGTCATCAAGGTGAACCGAATCGTCGCGATTCAGTCTTGTGGACGGGTGGTGGCGCGCAAGATGGCCGAGAGCCAGATCATCGGCGGGGTGATCCAGGGGCTGAGTTACGCCCTGTTCGAGAACCGTTTGCTCGACCGCGTGACGGGCGCGATGGTGAACCCCAACCTGGAGTGGTACAAGATTGCGGGACCCTGCGACATGCCGCACATCGAGCCGGTGCTCTGGACCAAGGGTGGTACGGGCCCGCGGTCGCTGGGTGAGCCGCCGACGATTCCCACATCCGGCGCCATTGCGTGCGCCGTGCTCAACGCCATCGGCTCGCCCGTTCGCAGCCTGCCCCTGACGCCCGACAAGGTATTGGCCGCCCTCGAGAAAGGACGCCCGGCATGAACCCGTTCGCCATTGCAACTCCCGATTCGCACGCCGCGGCACAGAAACTGCTGGTCGCCCGCTCGTACAAGCTGCCCGTGCTGAAGGGCGCGGGCATCGATCTGGTCGATCATCTGAAGGAAGGTCTGGCCGAGCCGGATCTGCTGATCGACGTGCGGCGCGTGCGCGATGCATCTCGCAAAGACGCCGTCTCGGCGGAAGGAACGGGCCTGCGGATCGAGGCGAACGCCACGCTCGCGGAGCTCGTTGATTCGCCGCTGGTGAAGGAGCGCTGCCCGGTGGTGGGGCAGGCGGTTGCGAACGCCGCGACGCCGAGCGTTCGCAACGTGGCGACGGCGGCTGGGAACCTGCTCCAGCGGCCCCGCTGCTGGTACTACCGCAACAGCCAGTTCGATTGCCTCAAGAAGGGCGGGGCCACGTGCTTCTCCGTGGAGGGTGAGAACAAGTACCACGCCATTTTCGGCAAGGGCCCGTGCCACATCGTGCATCCGTCGAACCTGGCGCCGGCGCTGATGGTGGCGAACGCGACGGTGCACGTCATCGGCGGCAACCGAAAGAGTCTGCCCATCGCGGACCTGTTCCACATGCCCGACAAGGGCGTCACGTCCGAGCATTCGCTCGAGCCGGGTGAAGTGATCACGCACATCACGCTCAACGCGGCCGCCAAGAGCGGGTTTGCCTCCGTCAAGGAGAAGCAGTCGTTCGACTGGCCACTGGCCTTCGCGTGCGTCGCCCTGAACTTGGATGGGGAGACCATCAAGTCCGCGACGGTGTGCGCCGGTGCGGTGGCGCCGGTGCCGTGGATGCTCCCGGACGTCGGTGCGGCGCTGGCGGGCGTCAAGGTCACGGACGACGCGGCGATCCAGAAAGCGGCGGCGGCTTCGATCACCGGCGCGAAGGCGATGACCGACAACGCGTACAAACTCAAACTGCTCCCCGTGGTCGTGATGCGTGCGGTGCTCAAGGCCGCGGGCCGCGATCCGGGCGGGCTCTGATCGGCGGTCTACTCATGAGCCAAGAACCCGAAGATTTCCGTCCCGTGTCGCTGAAGGTCACGTGTCTGCACCTGCGGCACAAACTGATGTACGTGGATGAACGTCAGAACATGCCCGGCATGGTCGACGACGAGTCATCCACCCGCATTTACTTCTGCACCAAGACGCAGGAGCAGCTCGGTCCCGACGACGCCCCGGTGGGGGCGAAGTTCTGCAATCCCGGGCGCGGGTGCTTCTGCGGGCTGGGCGGGGCTTAGGGAGCACGCCTGTTCGAGTCCGGCCGCGTTGGGGCGGTAGCGCGTGGATTCTGCGCCTGGAAGGTGCAACTTCCAAAAAAACAACAAGCCAGCGATGATCGCTGGCCCGTTGCGTGTGTTTTGAGTGAGAGTGCTTGCGAGGCGTGTTCAGCAGCCGCCGTTTTCCCACGCGGCGAAGAAGACCTGCACGTCTGTGCCGTCGATGCCGCCGTCGAGATTGGCGTCGGCGCAGCCGGTGCCCTGTTCCCAATCGGCGAAGAACGACTGCACATCGACACCGTCGACGCCGCCGTCGAGGTTGTAGTCAGCGGGGCAGGGGTTGCAGCCGCCGCCGGAGCCGGCGCCGACCCAGAAGCCGCCGGTGACGGAGAAGTCGCCGCCGGTCATCGGGCCGCCCGCGTCGTGCTGGCCGATCGTGCCCGACAGGGTGAAATCACCGCCGGTACTGGTGCCGCCGCCGCCGTCGATCGTGTACCAGGGAATCGAGAAGTCCTGGCCGTAGGCGGTGGAGGCGGCCAAGAGCGTGATGGCGCCGATGAAATGTCGCGTGTTCATTGAAAGATCTCCTCGACAGGATGATACAGGATACAGACTTTCCCCACAAGTAGAAGCGCGAAAATCAGGAAATTCAGTCTTCAAAGTCTTCATTTTCTCGCAAAAACCCAAATTTCTCGCCCTGTGGCCGTTTATACGCATTGTGTTTGGGTCGTCCATGTTCTCGTCTTGGTTCAATGCTTGAGTTCGGCATTGTCCACCATCGTCGCGGCTGGGCGTCCGCATCAACGGTTATGGCGCCAGCCACGCCGGGAGTTCTCGGATCTTGCCCTCGCGATCGATGCACCCCAGCGTGGTGCTCGCCGCGGCGGCGACGAAAGGGACAGACTCCGGGGTGTTGGCCCCGGGCTCCACGACCAGCACCTCGTACGTGTGCTCGATCTTCACGCGGCTTCCGCCGGACCATTCCGTGCGGACTTCAACAACGTCGTCGTATCGAACCGGGCGGCGGTACCGGACATCAAGCTTTACGACCACGAGCAGCAGACCGCTGCGTTCCAAGGCGGCGTAGGTCTCGCCGGTCTGGCGGAGCAGTTCCGTGCGGCCGATCTCGAGCCAGGGGATGTACGCGGCGTGGTGAGCCACGCCCATGGGGTCGCACTCGCAGTAGCGGACTCGGATACGTGTGAGATTGGTGCTGTTGGCGGTCATGGCGTGTGCGGGGGGAGTCGCTCGACTGAATCGGGAGTCATCGTTCGGTTGGCCGCGGCGTGATGCGGGTGAGTCCTTCGGGTAGGCGGCATCACCGGGCCGCTTCGTGCATCCGTTTGGGAGTGTCCGAGCCCTTGGCGTCGCCGTACACATCTACAAGGTAGAGGCATTGTTCCTGCCGGGGGTGCGGGGAAATTCCCGTGATTTTGTGGGCGTCGAAAAGGTAGATCTGGACGAAGTGGAAGATGGGGGCCATCGGCACATCGCGTTCCATGAGGAGTTCCTCGGCCTTGCCCAGGATTGCGAGGCGTGCCGCGGGATCGCGTTCGTTCTCGGCGTTCACCATGAGGCGTTCAAAGTCTTCGTTGGCGTATCCGCGGTCGTTGTTGCCGTCGCCGGTGCGGCTGATGTCCAGGAAGGTGGTGGGGTCTCCGTAATCGCCGAACCATGTGCCGCGGCTGACCATGAAGTTTCCGCTCTTGACCTGCTCGCGGAAGACGCGGACTTCCTTCTGGGAAAGGGAGACCGAGACGCCCAGGTTCTGCTCCCAGTCCTTTGCGACCGACTGCGCGATGACATCATGGCCGCCGTCGCTGTTGAACAGCAGTTCGACGGTGGGGAAGGATTTTGGGTCGTCGTACCCGGCCTGTGCGAGCAGATCGCGGGCGGCGGCCGGGTCGAAAGGAAGGCCGCAGGGGGGCGTGTAGCCCGCGATCGAGCCCGGGGGCACCAGGGAGGTCGCGGCGGGCTCGCCGCTGCGCCGGATGACGGTGACGAGGGCCTCCTTGTTCATGGCCATCGTGAAGGCGCGGCGCACGCGGGCGTCGGCGAAGGGGTTGGGGCGGCCGTCCATCAGCGATTCGCGGCAGTTGAAGTTGTAGAAATACGTGCCGAACGCCGGGAAGGCATGGATGTTGGCACGTGGGTCGGGGGGCAACTGGCGATCGATCTCGATCGGGTCGAGCCCCTGGGACCGCAGGCTCTCGACCTGTTCGCGGTGCTCGGCGTGGAACCGGCCCTTGGCGTCGAGCATGTCGGAGCGGTAGCCGGTGGTGACATCGCTGACCCAGTCGACCGAGCCGGTGCCGAAGGCGAGGACAGCGGCGTTGCCGTTGTCGATCGTGGGCATCGATACGGTGTCGAGGGCGATGTTGGCTGAATCCCAGTAGTGGGGGTTCCTGCGGAATCGCATGTCGCGCTTGAAGACCCAGCGTTCGAGCGTGAATGGGCCGTTGCAGGTGAGCAGGGGCGGCTTGAACCACGCCGCGTCGGTGTGCACCTGTGCCGTGGCGGGGTCCACTCGCTCGCGCTCGGCGAGATCGGGCGAGTAGACGGGGAAAAAAGCCGGGAAGGCGGTGAGGCTGAGGAAGTAAGGCGTGGGTCTGGTCAGCGTCACGCGCAGCGTGCGGGCGTCGGGGGCGTGCAGGGAGACGCCGGCGTCGAAACGGCGGAGTGTTTCACGCCACAACGACTCGGCGGCGGCGGCGCGTGACTTTGGGTCCAGGCCGGCGGAGGCCACGGCAAACTCCTTGAGCGCTCCGGCACGCCAGCGGTAGAACTCGTCGGCCCCATCGATGAGGCGGAAGAGCTTGGCGTAATCGGCGCCGTTTTCGGGCAGGAGCATGCGGCGCCAGGAAGCGCGGAAGTTCTCCGCGGTCACCGGCGAGCCGTTTGACCAGCGGGCATCGCGTCGGATGTGGAAGGTGTATTCGCGTCCGTCGGGGGAGATGTCCCAACTCTCGGCGACGGCGGGGATCGTGTCGTACGACCTGGAGAAGACATCGCTGCGGGTGAGGCCCTCAAAGAGCAGGCGGGCGGCTCGGAAATCCTGCAGCCAGGACATCTGGGTGAAGTCCAGCGTGCTCACGTCGCCGTTGTTCACGGCGACGAAATCCGCGCGCGGGAGCGGCCTGTCTGCGAGGTTGGCGCCGATCAGCAGGGCGATCAGCAGCAGGATGGGTATGGAGAGTTTGAGCATCGGCGATCCTCGCGCATGCCCAACCCGAACGATCGACGCGGCTTACTTGCCGCTGAGGAACTGCGAATCCGGGAACTTGTAGGGGTCCTTGGAGAGCAGTCCTCCGGGGCCGATGAGGCTCCGGGCGTCCACCGAGAACTGAGCGTCGCCGGCGTTGGTGCCCGCCTTGAGGTTGTCGCCGATCTTCTTGGCGGCGGGGGGCTTGCCGCCCTGCTGCTCCAGGGAGAGCAGGATGACCGTTTCGGCGGCGGAGGCGAGCTGTGAGTGGGCTTCCCGCGAGGCCTTGTCGGCGGGCATCGCCTTGGCTTCAACGGTGCGGACGCAGTACGCGATTGATTCGGCGGCGAACTCGGCGCAGCCCTTGAGCGTTTCGGCGCCGACCTGGCCGGAGGTGGCAGCGGTCAGCACGTCACGCAGGCCGGTGTTGGTCCGCAGCACCGCGCGGAGCATGGCCTCGGGGGCGGCGGCGTTGCGGATGCCTTTGACCTTGGTGGTCATCGAGGTGTACAGCAGCGGGAGGGCCTGGGGGCGGTACTGACCGATGCCCGCGGCCTCGATCATGGCGAGCACGAGCCCGTCGGTGACGAGCGCGTCGGATTCGCCGACCAGCTTCGCGCCCATTGCCTTGATGGTGTCGGCGGCCTGGTCCTCGCGCATTGTGGGGGTGGGCATCTTGCCCAGCGCTTCGAACGTGCGGCGCAGGCCGTACGCGGCCTGGTATCGCACGGCGGGCTTGTCCGAGCCGCATGCCTGAAGGAGCATGTTCGCGGCGGGCGCGGTGGCCAGGTCGCCGGCGATCGTCAACGCGTTGACGGCGACGATTTCGTTGGCGTTGGTGACCAGCGGGCTCAGCAGCGGCTCCAGTTGCCTGGAGTACTCGATGCGGAACGCCGCGGAGTTCTTGGAATCGGCGAGCTGGGTCAGGAGCACCCCCCGATCCTTCTTGATGAGCATGGGGTCGGAGTTGCTCAGGTTGGTGGAGTTGGCGGCGACGAAAGCCCGGACGCTTTCCTTTTCGCCATCGCCCAACTGCTGCGCGTGCCGCAGGGTGGCGTCCAACTGGTTCAACTGGCCCATGGCCGTGCCCGAAAATGCCAGCGGCATCACGGCAAACATGGCTCGGACCAACAAGTTCTTAAGGAAGATTCGCTCGGTCAACGCCGCGTCCCTTTTTCGTAGTCCCCAGGAATGAGAGGCCAAGGGTATACCGATGGGTTCCCGGCCGCTTGGGGCAGCGCACAAAGTACGGTGTGTGGTGGGGGAGGTCAACCCCGGGCGGCACCACGGTTCTCGCTCCTGATACCTCGACCGTCTTCACAGGGTGCACCGGGTATGACGGACTGAAGGACTTCCCAGCGAATCGCGGGGTCGAGAAAGCCGCATATCGGCAGGAATTGCGCCGATTCAGGGTGCATGCGCCACGCCCCCGAGCATTTCGTTCAGCTTGAACAACGCCAACTCCTCGCCGCGGACTTGAGTATTTCCGTGGTGGACAATCTGCCGGACTTTGTGGTTCCGGGCGACAAGATCACGCTGGTGGCGACCATTTCCAACCAGGGTGACGAGGTGTTCAAGGGCCCGGCGACCGTTCGGTTCATGGCCCCTTCGATCGACGCCGAGGACCCGATGCACGAGGTCGCGGCGGTGGGCGCGACCATCGACGTGGGCGACGCGGCGGACGCGGACCCGGGCAACAACGAATCCTGGCTCGACGGGGTGTTTGACCTCAAGCTTCTCTTCGGCAACTTCGGCAACCGGCGCAACGTGATCATGACGGCCACCGACGACGACGGTTCGGTGATCGCGTATTCACTGAAGGGCCCGGGCTACGCGGAGTTCACTTCGGGGGACGGTGACAGTCTCACCACGCTCCGCTTCCAGGACACTACCACGAGTTCGATCGCGACCATGGCGGTCAAGGGTGGTGACGGCCTGGTGGACACCGAACTCGACATCAGCGTGGATGGCTCGCTCAAGTCGTTCTTCGCGCCAAAGGTGAACTTCTCGGGAAGCCTGAACCTGCTCGGCACGCTCGGCGCTCTGACGACAGGCGATCTTACGGACTTTGACCTTGGCGTCGGCAGCTCGGGCGCCGCGATGGTGATGAAGATGGGCAACGTCGCCAACGGGCGAGTCTCCTCGGTGACTCCCATCCTCTCGATGGACGTGACGTCCTGGCAGTGGCTGTCCGATCCGAACAACCCCGATGCGCCGGAGGATTCGCTCAGCCGGATCACCGCGCCCTGGATGGGCCGGCTGCTGAGCCGCGGCGACTTCTCGGCCATCACGACCATGACGGGCACGAACGCCCCACGTCTCACCATCAACACGGCCACCATCGGCGGGACGTTCAGCGGCGAGATGATCGCCCTGGGCAACGTCGGTGCGTTCAAGGCGGCGTCGATCGATGGCGGGCTTCTGCTCGCCAGCGGCGTGGTGAGCTCCTTCACGACCACGAACGCCGTTGAGGCGACGCTCTGGGCCGGGACGGTCACCCGCGTGGAGGTGACCACGGCGACGAACCTCGAAGTCGGCGCCGGCGCCACCTTCACATCAGACGACATGGACGCGATCTCTTCTGGCAACGGCGGCGCGGTCGGCTGGGCCGCGGGATCGATCGGCGACATCCGCATCAAGGGCGAGGTCGGCCGCGCACGCTTCGCGGCGGGCGTGAACCCCGTCAACGGCACGCTGCTGGACGAGGACGACATGCCGGGCGGCAACGGCATGATCGGTCGCGTGGAAATCCGAGGGCAGGCGCAGGATGTGATGTTCGCGGCGATGACGCTCCCGCTGCGGGCGAAGATCGGCGGTGTGTCGCTGCTGACGGCTGACGATGCTCGCTTCCTGCTGCTCGAGCCCGTGAGCTGATCGGGCGGCAAGGCTACCGGGCCGCGGGGTTGCCGCGTTTGCGGAACATCGCGACCTTGATCAGGACAGTGCCAACGAGAAAAAGCGGTACTCCCGCTGCACCCACGAGCACACCCCGGACCATCAAGTCCGAGGTGTGTTTTTCAATGTCGGCGGGCTGGCCCAGCGGGTTGTCGAGTGCGCCCTGGTAGAGGCCACCGAGCTCCTTCAGCGCGATCGATGCGCCGTACAGCATGATGGCGGCGCCGAGCAGCGTCAACACAAGACCCAGGAATCCTCTCATGCTCGGACCTTTCGTTGGCGGGCGGTGTGCTACAGGGCCGCCCGGGAACCCGATCAATGGCCGGAGCGTATGGGGATGGACCGGTCGTGGCGGGAGGTTGGGTGCGTTGGAAACGCCCGGGTCGGGTGCCCTCATCGGGTCGTATCGATGGGAGTTCGGCCGGACGGGCGAGGAGCCCGGGATCGGTCCGTTGCCGCATAGCATTCTCCGCCCCCGGGACGTTCTCAGCACAACCGAGCGGATGCCCGATAGAGCCTACTGCCCTGCAATCCACCCTTATGCACAAGCACCACGAACAGGCGGACACTCACTTCCACGCTCTCGAGCAGCGTGCGATGCTCGCGGCGGACCTGATCGTCTCCTCGGTCACCGCTACTTCTTCGTTCGTTCATTTCTTCGGTGAGCGTTCGGTGAAGTCAACGGTGGTGGTCGAGAACATCGGGGACGCCAAGTCGACGGGCACGATGACGCTGGATCTGTTCCTTTCACGCGACGATGCGCTCGGCACCGGGGACTATCAGCTCGCGTCGCGGGAGCTGCCGAAAATTCTGAACGCTTCGGGCCGGCGGGTGGAGCGGTTTGACGAGTTGATCCCGCACGACCTTTCGGGCATCCGTCAAGGCTCGGTGCTCACGCCGGGAGATTACCGGCTGATCGCCAGGATCACGGCGACGGCAGGAGCGACAGATTCGGTCACAACGAACAACACCGCCGTCGCTGCGGGGCTCGTGCCCGTGCAGTACGAGTTCGGTCAGGTGGGGCAGTCGACCGAGTTGACGCTGCGCACGACCCTCCCGAGTTTTCAGTTCGTTGAGATCGTGCTCAAGGGCCCCGGCACGGGCCGGCTCATCCCCAACGGCAACAGCGCACCGACGCTGGAACTGACCGGGACCACGAGCCGGACGGATCTGCGGATCCTCACGCCCAACCAGTTCGTCTCTTCGACGTTCGCCGGGATCACGATCAACGGTTCGATCCGCAAGATCTATGCGCCGCGCACCGACATTTCGGGCAACATCAACATCAGCGGCAGCCTGGGATCGATGACGATCCGGGACATCGTGGGTTCCACGTGGACGATCGGCGGCGGGCAATCACCCGCGGTGATTTCGCTGGGGATCGTGCAGAACTCCAGCCTTTCGTCGGGGCAGAGCATCCGGAGCATTTCGGCCGAGAGCTGGACGACGACCGACTCGGGCCGCGACGCGATCATTGCGCCGTGGATCGGCACGCTCGCGATCGCGGGCGCGTTCACCCCCGACCTGAACCTGTCCGGCGACGGCACTTCCCGGGTCGTGCTCAGCAAAGCGGACATCACGGGCGCGGTGAGCGGTCAGTGGGACATCATCGGCGGCATCAAATCGCTACGAGCGGGCAGTGTTGCCACGACATTCGCGGCGAACGTGACCGGCGCGGTCAGCACTTTCGCGGTGCTGGGGAACATGGGCGGGTTTTGTCGCGGCGTCCTCGTTCGCCGCATTCTCGGTTCGGGGAAAACATGACCAACGCGCGCTGCTGGCGCGGGGCCGATCTGGGGTCGGGATGTCAACCTGGGAGGCACGGGCACCGCGGCGGACACTTTCGGTGCGGGCACCATCGGGAGCATCACGATCACCGGGACCGTCACCGGGTCGCTGTTCGCGGCGGGGCTGGACCCGGTCGATGGCAACCTGATCACCGCCGACGATCGATTTGTTGACACGCGCAGCCGCATCGGATCGATCCGCATCAACCGCGATGCGACCGGCACAACTCCTTCTGCCGCGCCCGTCATGCCCAAGCTGGCGTACATCAACAAGCGGGCGATCGATACCGGGTTCGATCCGCGGTTCAAAACTCACCTTCCGTGAAGCGACTTCGCCGCCGCGGCAAGAGCGCGGCCGGGGTCGCCCCACATCGGTTCGACCCCGGCCTTCGAAAGATCCAGATTGCCCGGCGGCTCGGTCGGCCCACCATACCACATAGATAGAAGCGGATTCCAACGGCGCCATGCCACAACGAATCCGGGTAGTACTGGTAAAAATTCACAACTTGCCGCGAGCTGGAATCGCTCCAACCGCCGGGCGATAAAGGCGAAATCCGCCGATGGGCCGCTCAGGCCACGCCGACCTTCTTTTTTATCGGTTTTACTTCGGTCAGATCACCACACTGCGCGCTGCCGGAGGCCCAGTTGATCGCATGAGCCGGCCGGGCTTGAACTTCACGAACTTGCGAGCCGGGACGGTCACCGGCGCCAGTGTTTTGGGGTTCTGGGCGGTGCGGGCGGCGCGTTCCTTGAGTTCGAAGACGCCGAAATCGCGGAACTCCAGGCGGTGGCCCTTGCGGAGTTCCTGGATCATCACCTCGAAGAACTCCATGAAGACCTTCGTGACCTGCTGGCGCGGCAGCCCCGTGCGCTGCGTCAGCTTGTCGATCACGTCCTTTTTGGTTGCAGTCGTCGCCATGAAGTCGCCCTTGCGTCTGAAGTGCACTTGTCCCGTGATCGTCCGAACCTTCCGTCTGGCGTGTGAGGGTATCGGTCCGGCGTGCGCCGCGGCGGCCCGCCCCGTGCGATCGCGCCGGGCGGCCGGTCTTCGCGTCGCGCTTCCTCAATCAATCAGAACCTTCAGGTCGACCCACACCACTCCACGAGTATCCTCGAATCCGATCCCGATGTCAATCCTATCGCTTCAACTTCGTGCCGGTATGGTCAGAAGGAGAAAGTCACGCCTGCGAAGAGTCCCTGCCCGGCTCCGCTGTAATCAAACTGTTCATTATCGCTCCCGGATTTCAGGCCCATGAACAATGCACGGTATCCGATCTGCACTCCCACGTGCTCGATGGGCCGCCACTGACCGCCCACCACGATGTCGAAGCCGTAGGAAGAATCGTCGCCGAGCGGCAGGCCGCCGGCGGAGACCTCGAGAGTGACTGTGAACTGCTCGTAGAAGTCCGCGTGCATCCGGACCCCGGCCATCGGGTGCGCCGTGAACTCGTCGTGTCCTGTTGTGACGCCCGAGCCCACGAGGGTTCCCTGGTAGTCGAAGTCAAGCAGCCGCGCACCCACCAATCCGTCGATCCCGAACCGAAGCTTGTAGCCGCCGCCGGTCATCGCCTCGCGTTCGGTCAGCAGGAACTCGTAGCCGCCCATCAGTTCGACCGTCGCCACGTCGAGCGACGACTTGATCGAATCGCCGGAACTGAAGTCGATGTTCCCCAGGTTTCCCGACGCGGACTGCTGTGCCTGCACGTCCGCGCTGAACACGAACCCCCGAAGCGACGCGAGCCAGCGTCCTTTGCGCAGCGTCGCCTCGCCGTAGGGCGCGATCCGCGGGCCGGTCAGTTCCAACTGATCGATGTCGGTCTTGGAGTTGGCGCCGCCGCTGCTGCGGGGGAGCTTGAGGTCGCCGCTGAATCCGACGTACCAGATCCCCGGGTGCACCTCGATGCGCCACGGCTCGGGCGAGTTCACCGCTTCGCCGCTCTGCGCGGCGTGGTCATCGGCTGGGGGCGCTGCGGGGGGATCATCGGCGAGCGCCATGCTCGCGGATGCGAGAGCGGTCAACAGCGCGGCGTACGGGATGGGCTTCATGGTCGCGGTTCCGGGTTGGATCCAAAGGGCCGGTAGCGTAGAGGGGGTACCTCGCGCGGGGCACGCGTCGGGCGGGGCCGGTTTGCATTCCCTGTGGGCGCTCGGCACGGGTTCTCGATGTCCCGGCCCACCAAGCCCGGTGCGCCGGCTCTACCGTTCAATAATGCCCAACCAGTCGCTCCCCCGTTCCTGCGGCGACACGGCCGGCGCCGCGCCGACCGACCGCACTGTCGCGCTCAAGGTCGTGAATCATCCCGCTCCGCGCAGCTCGAAGAACGGAACGCGGCGCGCGATCGTGCTTCTGCTGGTCAACCTGCTGATCGTGGCGCACATTGTTCAGTGGCTGATCCAGGGAATGACGCTTTCTCCTGTGGAACCGTCCGAGTCCATGTACACTCTGGAGTTCGGCCGCATCAACACCGGGTTCGTGCTGTTCGCTACCGCGTTGATTTCCACGTTCATTTTCGGCAGGTTTTTCTGCGGTTGGGGCTGCCACGTCATCGCGATTCAGGACACGTGCACATGGATGCTGGGCAAGATCGGCATCCGCCCCAAGCAGTTCCGTTCCCGGCTGCTGTTGTGGGCGCCGCTGCTGCTGGGGATGTACATGTTCGTCTGGGCGACGTTCAAGCGGGAGGTTCTGTTCCCGGTTCTGCACGCGCTGAAGGTCACGCCGCCGCTGTGGCTCGACAAACCGAACCCGTTCCCCGGATTCAGCACGCACTTCATGGTCGAGGACTATTGGGCGACGTTCCCGCCGTGGTACATCGCGATCCCGTTCTTGCTCATCTGCGGGTTCGTCACGGTGTACTTCCTGGGGAGCAAGGGGTTCTGCACCTACGGCTGCCCGTACGGCGGCCTGTTCGCACCTGTGGACAAGGTCTCGATCGGCCGAATTGTGGTGTCGGACGCGTGCGAGGGGTGCGGCCACTGCACCGCGGCGTGCACGTCGAATGTCCGGGTGCACCAGGAGGTGCGTGATTTCGGCCAGGTCGTCGATCCGGGTTGCATGAAGTGCCTGGACTGCGTCAGCGTGTGCCCGAACGACGCGTTGTCCTTCAAGTTCTCAACACCGGCGGTGTTCGCCAAGCCGAGGTCTCCGCAGGCCATCAATCACTCCAGCGTGCGGCCCAAGTACGACCTTTCCTGGCCGCAGGAGGTCGTGTTCTTCCTGATCGGCATCGCTGTGTTCGTCGCGGTCCGGGGAATGCTCGACAGCGTTCCTCTGCTGCTGGCGGGCGGGTTCGCGGGCATCGGGGTGTACATCGCGTTTCAGCTCTGGCGCCTGGTGGCATGGCCGCACGCGAGGATGCAGAACATCCAACTCAAGCACGCGGGGCGGGTGAAGCCGACGGGCGTTGTCTTCGCGGTCTTCGCGGTGGCGTTCTTCTCGATGGTGGGCTGGTCCGGGTACGTCCGCTACCACCGGTACCTGGGGGATCTTGGCGACGCGGGCATCGAAGTTCCGTTCGCGACGGTGTTCTCTCCGGGCTACACGCCCGACCCGGTTGTGAAGGCTCGGGCCATTGAGGCCATCGGCCATTTCGAAAAAGGCGGCGGCCGCGGAAGTGGAGGCGTCGGCTGGCCGCACCAGCCCAAGACGCTGGTTCGGATCGCATGGCTTTACGCCGTTGCCGGCGACTGGCCCGGGGCGGAGCGCAATATGCGGGAAGCGATCGAACGGGGCGAGCCGACGTCGGACATGGTGTTCGGCCTCGCCCGCATGCTCATGCTTCAGAACAAGCCCGCGGAAGAGGGCAAGCGCGCGTATGAAGAGGTGCTGGCCAAGCACCCGGACCTTCATGATGTCCGGCTCGCGCTGGCATTCCTGGAGTTGCAGGTGGGGAGTGGTGACAAAGCCATCCCGCTCGCCGAATATGTTCTAGGACCTAAGGCCAAAGGAGTCACCCCCGGCCAGTTCGTGCGGGCCGCGGCGACGTTGACCGATTGTGGACGACCGTCCGACGCGATCCGGGCGTTGGAGGGAGCGATCAAATTGAACCCCATCGAGCCGGAGTACCACTTTGGGTTGGGCCAACTTCTGCTGGTTTCCGGCGACGCAGAAAGAGGAATTATCGCACTTCGGGAGTCTCTACGGCTGGATCCGACCAATCCCATCCGCATGCGGCGACTGGCGGAATCACTTCGAGATACCGGCCAAGCGGCCGAGGCGGACGCGTTGGCGAAGAGGGCCGCGGAGCGCGAGAAGGAAATGGGTTTGGCACCTCCCGCGGCCCGGTGACCCCGGCTAGTATTTCGTAGCTCCGAGAATTCGCCGGGCGGGTGCAACCCTTTCGTACAACCCGACGTATTAGGGAGTCATTGAGCCGCCTCTTCTTGGCGGCTGTTTGGCGTTGTCTCACTTCGTCGGACCCGTTGGTGTTGCGGTGATCTGCTGGACTCTTCCCCCGGCACGCTGCAGAGATTCGAGAGGGCTTATGCACAACTCATTGGCTTTCAATCGCGTTCTGGCTCTGGTCGCGGGTGCTTGCGTCACTTCCATCGCCGCCGCGCAGTCGGTCGGACCGGATGTGATCGTCGGTGATCTTCCCGATTTTTCCTCGTGGGGAACGTACCAGGGAATTAGTGCGTTCTCGGTGGGCACGACGTCGTGCAACATCGGCAACCGGGTGTTGCGTTGGGAATCCAGCAACAACTTCCACCCGGTCATCGGTCAGAACCTGTACCGCCACAAGATGGTGAACGGCGCCGGGCAGTTTGAGATGATCGGCCAGTCGTTCCTGAAGCACGGCTTCACGGCCCTCAACGGCAACATCTGCGGCGCGTGCGCCACCAACGACGGCACCGGCGCCACGCTCGACCCGACCTGCTCCGACCCGTACTCGGCGAGCCTCAACGGCTCGCAGACGCGTCTGGGGCCCAAGTCTCAGGTCAACGCGTTCACGGGCGTGTACCCGTACCCCTTCACCGCCACGGCCCTTCCCGCGAGCAACGCGACGGGTCTGGCGATCGCCCGCCGCTGCCAGATCAAGAACACCGACCTGAACCCCACGCTGAACACCGGCGCGACGTACTTCTCCGAAGGCCACTACATCGCGGCCGATGACGCCGCGGCGAACAACGGCCTGAACAACGCCTCGTACCGGCGCGTCCGGTTCACCGGCACCGATCCCAACTACACCCTGGCGACCGTCGCGGGGTTCACCACGCAGCGCACGCAGCCCGCGATCTACGGCTGGAAGTCTGTCGAGTCCGACGTTCAGATCATCAACGTGGATGTCCCCTCCGAAGGCCGTTTCATCGTCGCGTACAAGGTGACGCCGATCGCCGGCGGGATGTATCACTACGAGTACGCCGTTCTGAACTTCAACTCCGACCGCTCGGGCGCTTCCTTCGCCTTGAACTTCGACACTCACGGCGATCCCAGCCGGATCAACATCACCAACGTCGGATTCCACGACGTGGACTACCACAGCGGCGAGCCGTACGCGTCGACCGACTGGACGGCGGCCCGCGGCTCGGACAACTTCGGGTGGTCCACCCAGCCGTACGCCACGAACCAGAACGCCAACGCGCTGCGTTGGAGCAGCATGTACACGTTCCGCTTTGATTCCGATCAGCCGCCCACCAACGGCAGCGCCACGATCGGCCTTTTCAAGCCCGGCACGCAGAACTCCGTGACCTTTGCCGGCCTCTCGGTTCCCACCACGCCCCCGTGCATCGGCGATCACAACGTTGACAGCGCGATCGACGGGTCGGATGTGGAGTCGTTCTTCACCGATTGGGAGAGCGGCGCCAACTTCGCGGATACGGACCAGAGCGGCGGCGTCGACGGCTTCGACGTCGAGATGTTCTTCGTTCACTGGGAAGGCGGTTGCTGAGCCAAGTTGATTCATCATGTTTCGCCCTGAACCCCGGCGCTCCGAGTGCCGGGGTTTTTTTGTCTTTGGGGACGCGATCCTGACCAGCGGTCGTGCCAGGAGACTGGGGCGGTTCAGTCTCGTGCGAGATCCATGTCCGATGGTTTGGCGATCGTAAGTCCGGATAACTGGTAGTCGCTGTTTCGAGATTCGCCGGACGTACCCAATGAGTTCCCCTGTGTCTGCAAGCGAAAAAGCCCGGCGAGACATAACTCTTCAGCCGATACCACTTCCCGCAATCGCTGTCATACCTCGGAGCGTCCATGAGCATTCGTCCCGTTCTGTTTGTGGCTTGTCTTGCGCTTCCGCTCGCGTCCCAAGCCGACGTGGTCACGATCGATGCCTGCAAGGACAACTCGCTCTACGAGTTCTTTCCCGAGAAGGGCGAGATCGCCCACAGCAACGCCAAAGGCAGTTATCTGTTCGCCGGTGAAACGATCGGTTCCAGCCGTCGTCGGGCACTCCTGGCGTACGACATCGCGGGTGCGGTTCCGGCCGGATCGACGATCAACTCGGCGACGTTGAACCTCACGGTCTCGCGCATGTCGAGCGAGTCGCAGCCCATCACGGTTCACCGCGCGTCGAACAGCTGGGGCGAGGGCTCCTCCATGGCGATCGGCAACGAGGGGCAGGGCGTGGACGCCACCACCGGCGACGCGACGTGGGTGTCTCGTTTTCACCCGAGTGTGCCATGGGCGACCCCGGGGGGTGATTTCGCCGACGCGGGCCCGACGTTTGTTGTGGCGGGCGTGGGCAGTTACAGCTTCTCACACGCGGCGCTCGCGGGCGATGTCCAGGCGTGGCTCGACGGCGCATCGAACTTCGGTTGGATCATCGTGGGCAACGAATCCGCACCGGGGTCGTCGATGCGGTTCGGATCACGAGAGAATATCGATCCGGCGTCCAGGACCACACTGACCATTGACTTCACCCCGCCGGCGCCGGCATGCATCGGCGATTACAACCAGGACGGCGGCATCGACGGCAGCGACGTTCAGGCTTTCTTCACCGACTGGGAAGCTGGGCTGGACGTGGCGGATGTCAACCAGGACGGCGGCGTCGACGGCGGCGACACGCAGTTCTTCTTTGAACACTGGGAAGCCGGCTGCTGATCGCGTCGGGGCGGGCCTCGCGCCGGCGATCGGTCGACTTCATCCGTACATCACGCGCCGATCGCCGCACGCACGAAGCGCTCGTGCGGCCCGGTGCCGAACTCGCCCGATACGGCGTCGGCGATCATGCCGTCGGTTGAGATGAGGTACGTGATCCGCCGCGCTCCGAACGGCAGCGGCAGCCCGAACAGCCCGCCCGCCTTGTACGCCCGGATGATCTCTCGCTTGGGGTCGGCCACCAGCGTAAAGGGCAGGTGGTGCGCCGCCTTGAACTTGCTGTGTGATTCCTCGTCCTGCGGGCTGATCCCCAGCACGCGGATCCCCTTTTCCACCAGGTCCGAGTGCATATCCCGCATCATGCAGGCCTGGCGCGTGCAGATGGGCGTGAAGTCTGCCGGGTAGAAATACAGCACCACGGGCCCCCCGGCGAGCGACTCGCGAAGAGAGGTCGCCCGGCCGTTGTCGTCGGTGAAGGCAAAGTCCGGTGCGTGGTCGCCCTTGGAAAGCACGCAGCAGAGTAGCCGGTGAACCCCGGGGCCCTTCCGGCGGAAACCCGGGCGCACGCTCCCCGGTCCCGGCGGGCCGAATCTCAATTCCGCACGGATTCTTCCCCCGATACGGCCGGAGCCGCAAGTCCGCGCCAAAGTCACCCCTCGGAAGAGTCGAAACAGAGCGGACGCATTCACACAGCGTCGGTACGGAAAGAGTCCCATACGAGGTGTCCACCATGCCCACCCAAACCGGTCAGGCCGCGCGTCGCTCATTCGCTCACGCTCACATCACCGGGGTCGCCCTCGCGGCGATACTGCCGCTGCTCGCGGGGACGAGCGTGGCGCTCGCGCAATCCGCCAAGGGCAAGGGCAAGCAGCCGGCCTCCAGCGGCCCGAGCACGCACACTGTCACCAACGAGCCGCCACAGGTGGCGTCGCCGCAGCCCTCGATGTCGTCCGCGATCGACGGTTCGAAGCAGGCCCCGGGCTCGACGGTGGCCGTGCCCAAGAGCGCGCAGCACAAGAACGCGAAGGCCGACGCCGCGAAGGTCCGCATCGACGACAACAGCATCGTGGATCTCCACGTGGTTGACGAGGACCTCACCGCCGTGCTCGAGATGCTGAGCCTGCAGAGCCAGCGGAACATCGTTTCCAGCAAGAACGTCTCGGCGAAGGTGACGGCCAACCTCTTCGGCGTGACTTTCTACGAAACGCTCGACGCGATCCTCAACGTCAACGGCTACGGCTATATCGAGGACGGCAACTTCATCTACGTCTACACCCTGGACGAGATCGCCGCGATCGAGAAGGCCAACAAGCAGCGCGTCAGCAAGCCGCTGGTGCTCAACTACCTGAGCGCGGTGGACGCCGCGGAGTTCGTCAAGCCCCTGCTCAGCGAGGGCGGCCAGATCAAGACCAACGGCAAGATGGCCGGCTTCCCGAGCCTGGGCGACGTCCCGGTGGGCAACGAGGAGTACGCGCTGGCCGCGACGCTGGTGATCTACGACTACGAGGAGAACGTCGCCGAGATCGAAGCGCTGATCAAGCAGATCGATACCCGCCCTGCGCAGGTGCTGATCGAGGCGACCATCCTGCAGACCCAACTCAACGAGGCGAACGCGTTCGGCGTGGACTTCGCCGTGGTCGCCAACATGGACTTCGGTGATTTCGTCACGATCGGCGGACCGCTCGTAGGTCCCAACGCGCTGATCGGCGGCAAGGCCAACGGAAAGCCGCTGCCGGAAGACCGCGGCGGCACCGCGCTGAGCAGCAACGTCGGCAACACCGCCGGCCCCGGCGGGTTCAAGGTCGGCGTGGTCAGCAACGACGTCGCGGTGTTCATGCGCATGCTCGATGAAGTCACCGACTCGACCGTGCTGAGCAACCCCAAGCTGCTGGCCCTGAACCGGCAGGCCGCGCGGGTGCTCGTGGGCCGCAAGGTCGGCTATCTGAGCACCACCAGCACCGACACCGCGACGACGCAGACCGTCGAGTTCCTCGACACGGGCACCCAGTTGTACGTGCGGCCCATCGTCGCTCCCGACGGCATGATCCGCATGGAACTCAAGCCGCAGGTCTCGGAGGCGGTGATCCGCGACGTGAAGGACGCCACAGGCGCCGCCGTCACCGTGCCCGACGAGATCACCAACGAGCTGACCACCAACGTCATCGTTCGCGACGGGCAGACCATCGTGCTGGGCGGTCTGTTCCGCGAGAGCACTGTTGCGACGCGCCGCCAGATCCCGGTGCTGGGCGACATCCCGCTCATCGGCTCGGCGTTCCGGGGCAACGACGACACGACCGAACGCTCCGAGATCATCTTCCTGATCACGCCCACGGTCGTGAATGACACCGCGATGGCCGACGCGGGCAAGTCGGGCCAGGCGTACGTGGACAACGCACGGGCCGGCGCCCGCGAGGGCACGCTCAAGTGGAGCCGCGACCGGCTGACCGGCCAGCTCAACATCGAGGCCGAGAAACTCGCGAGCGAGGGCAACAACGAGAAGGCCCTCTGGAAGGTGGAGCGTTCCTTGCGGCTCAACTCCGCGCAGCCCGAGGCGATCGCCCTGCGTGAGCGCCTGACCGGCGTGAAGTCTCCGATGGGCAGCCAGCGCAGCATGCTGGAGCGGATCATCCACAGCGAGGCCGCCAAGTCCACGGGCAAGTCGGCCTCGGCGACCGGCGAACCCTCCCGCGGCGTCACCGTGACGCCGGCGTGGATCGACGACACGACGACCGCGCAGACAACGCCTGCGACGACGACAGGCGGGGACACCACGGCGGCGACAGGAACGATGGCCGACGCGTCACAAGCCCCGACGATGGAACAGACCGGCGTCGAGCCCGTGACGACGCAGACCGAGCAGCCGGCCCAGACCACGGCGGACGCGACGACCACTCCGGGCGGCGCCGCGACCGACGCACTGGGGCCAACCGGTCAGACGCCGACCACGCCCAACGCGGGCACGACGAACGGTCAGGAACCGACAGGCACGACCACGACCGGGACCACGGGCCAGGTCTCTGATACGACCGCCGCCGCGACGACCCCCCAGACCCCAGAAGCGACTCCCGACGCCCAGGCCGGCACGGTCGAACCGACCGCGCCGAACTTCGG
Source organism: Phycisphaerales bacterium (assembly GCA_044222845.1). Lineage (GTDB taxonomy): Bacteria > Planctomycetota > Phycisphaerae > Phycisphaerales > UBA1924 > UBA2402. Next base: position 14,362 of record JBGAMO010000014.1, on the reverse strand, counting down.
GCTCGCCGAGTCACTCAAGCAACAGGAGGCTGCCGCGAAGCCGACCGACGCGGCCCCCGTGGCGGAACTGACGGCTCAGGCCGGCCAGCCCACGGAGTACGCGCGGCTGTGGTTCAGCCCGGGCGCGATCTTCGGTCCGATGTGGACCCGCTTCGATCGGATCGGCCGCACGCCGACCACCACGCCCGCGACGCCCGCCGCGCCGGTCACAACGGTGACTCACGTGGACGAGCAGCAGCCTGACCAGCAGAGGTAAGAGACCGGAATGGGGCAGGTGTGGGGAAGGCCGCGCGGTATGCGCGGCCTTTCTTGCATGAAGGGGACTCGATCGTTCATCCGTCTGTATCGATCATCCGATCTGAGAGGGGGCGGACACACGCCGCTCGATTTCGGGAGAAACGCCATGAGCAACCACCATCCGATCGTCACCGCCGCACGCCTCCTCACCCTCGCCGCCGCCGCCTGGGCGGGCGGGTGTGCTTCCCACGGCAACTACACGGCCGAGCACATGTCCGCCGCCAAGGTGAAGATGGACGGCCTCAAGGCGGCCACTGAGTACCAGATGGCGCACCAGGCGTTCCTCGCGGGGGACCTGGAAAAGGGCCTCCGGCACGTGGACCGATCGCTGAGCCTGAACCCCAAGGTCGCCAAGTCGCATGTGCTCAAGGGGCGTGTCTATCTCGAGATGAACGATCTTGAGAAGTCCAGCGCCTGCTTCGCCCAGGCGTCGGAGATCGAAGCAACCAACGTCGAAGCCCAGTACTACCAGGGCGTGCTCTGCGAGCGGGTGGCCCGAAAGGAAGAAGCGCTCGGGCATTACCAGAAGGCTGCCGAACTCGACGGCGCCAATGCGCAGTATTGCATCGCCGCATCGGAAATGCTGATCGATCTGGGTCGCGTGGACGAGGCCAAGGCGTACCTGGAATCCCGCGCGGGTAACTTCACCAACAACGCGGGCGTGAAGCAGTCGCTGGGGAACATCGCGATGCTCCGGGGCGACAGCGTCACCGCGGAGAAGCTGTTCCAGGACGCGCGCCTGCTCGCCCCGGATGACGCGATGATCATCGAGAGCCTGGTGCGGGCCCAGATGGCCAACCAGAAGTTCGCTGAGGCAGACACCAACCTCACGCACATGCTCGAGAACGGCGGCGGAGAACACCGCCGCGACCTCATGCACATGCACGCCCGCTGCCTCACGCAGTTGGACCGCACGGTCGAGGCGCGCACGGTGTACCTGGAACTGACCCGCGATCAGCAGGGCCAGAGCGATGTCGCGGCGTGGAAGGGGTTGGGCGAAACCGCGTTCATCCTGCGTGACAGCATGCACCTCAAGGCCGCGGCGGGGCGGCTGGTGGCGATGGCTCCGCAATCGCCTGATGGCTACGTGCTCCGCGGGCTGATGAGCCGCCAGGCCGGGCAACTGCCGGCGGCCCTGTCGAACTTCCAGCAGGCCGCGAAACTCGCCAAGACCGGCGACAACCTGGTGCTGTTGGGGATGACTCAGCAGGACATGAACCTGCTCGCGCAGGCCAAGCAGAGCTACAAGACCGCGTTGGAGGTTGATCCGAGCAACGCGACGGCGGCGAAGTTGCTCGCCGCGGTGCCGCAGGAGTAAAAGCAGAAGGTCGCCGTGCGCGGGAAGGGGACGGTTACAAAGGAGTTGCGCACTCAACCGGGTTTCGCGTGTATCACTCTACGGCGGAATAGCGCTCCTGCCGAGCGTGCCGCCGGGAGACCCGGTCATGAGGATGTTGAGCATTATCGCGGCATCGCTGGTAGGCGTTGGTACGGCATGGGCACAGGTGACGCCGATGCCACCGCCGCGTCCGCAGTTGATCCTGCCGCAGCAGCACCACAGGCCGGTCTGGTCGCCCCGGGGCGAAGCGGTGGTGCTGGCCGAGGTGGCCGCCCGGGTCGAGATCATCGATCAGGTCGCGACCACGGAACTGGAAATGACCATCCGCAACCCCAGCGGGCGCCCGCAGGAGGCGGTGCTGGTCTTCCCGGTGGCCGACGGCGTCGCGGTGCGGTCGCTGCAGTATGACGGCGTGGGGCCCGAGCCCACCGCGCAGCTGCTGAAGCGCGAGGAGGCGCGTCGCATCTACGACGAGATCGTGCGCAGCACCCGCGACCCGGCGCTGGTGGAGTTCATCGGGATGAATCTGGTACAGACCAGCGTCTTCCCGATCCCAGCGGGCGGCACGCAGAAACTCCGCTTGACCATGGAACAGGTCCTGACGGCCGAGGATGGCCGCGTGGACTACGCCCTCCTGCGGAGCAGTTCGCTCGCCGATGCGAGTTGCAACTGGTCCGTCTCGTTCGACATCCGCAGCAAGGCGCCGATCACGACCGTCTACTCGCCGAGTCACACGCTGGCCGTGTCCATGAACACGCCCAACCGGGCGTTGGCGAAGGTGCAGGGGCCCGGCGCTTCGGTGGGGACGCTGCGGCTGTCGTACCTTGTGAAGGCAGCGGGGAACGAAGGGCCGGGATTCACCGTGTTCACGTACCCCGATGCACAACTCGGGCCGCACGGAGGCGGGTACTTCATGATGTTGGGCGGCGTGCCCACCAAGCCCGCGGGCGCCGTGAAGCAGAAGCGCGAGGTGGTGCTCGTGATTGATCGGTCGGGTTCGATGCGGGGCGAAAAGATCAAGCAGGCGCAGGCCGCGGCGTTGTCGGTGGTTGATGGTCTGGACGACGGCGAGATGTTCAACATCATCGACTATTCCGATTCGGTGCGGTCGTTCGAAGAGAAGCCGGTGGCCAAGAACGCCTCAACGGTGAAAGCGGCCCGCGAGTACATCACGGCGATCGTGCCGCAGGGCGGGACCAACATCCACGATGCGCTGCTCGAGGCCTTGCGGCCCAAGCCCACGCCCGGGATGCTACCGTTGGTGCTCTTCCTCACCGACGGCCTGCCGACCATCGGCGAACGCAACGAAGCGCGGCTGCGCGAGGCCGTGAAGGCCGCGAACGCCAGCGGTCGGCGCGTGTTCACCTTCGGCGTTGGCCTGGACGTCAACACCCCGCTGCTCAACGCGATCTCGCAGCAATCGCGGGGCATGAGCACATTCGTGCTGCCGGACGAGGATGTGGAGATCAAGGTGTCGCGTGTGTTCAAGGGCCTGGCGGGGCCGGTGATGGGCGTGCCGCGGCTCGCGGTGTTCAATGGCGATGGCGCGGTCGATACCCGCACGGTGCGGGAGGTGCAGCCCGGTGAACTGCCCGACTTCTTCGAGGGCGATCAGGTGCTCATCTTGGGGCAGTATCTCGGCGATCGCCCGGTGACCCTCAAGATCGCCGGCGAAGAGGGCGGCGAGGTGCGGGTGAAGCTAGATCCGGGTTCAGCGACAATGCGCAACGACTTCGTGCCCAGAATGTGGGCCAGCCGCAAGATCGCGGCCCTGCTCGACGAAGTGCGCCAGGCCAGCGCCGAGGGGAGCGTCGGCTTGGCGGACGCGAGAATGAAAGAACTGGTCGATGAGGTGATCCGACTCTCGACGCGCTATGGCATACTGACGGAGTACACGGCGTTCCTGTCGCGCGAAGGGCTGAACGTTTCGCCCGCGGCGATGCCCGCGTTGCGAGCCGAAACGATGGACCATCTCCAACAGCGCATGCCCGCGCGAGCTGGCGGGGGAGGCGTGAACCAGGAACTGAATCTCAAGTCGCTCGCGAGCGCCGGAGATGCCGGCCAGGGCAAGGACGCCACCGCCAAGAACACCGCCGCGCCCGGCAAAGTCTCGTACATGGATGAAAAGATGCGCAGCGTCGAGGTCCGCGGCGTGTTGCAGGTGGGCAACTCAACGCTTTATCAGCGCAACAACCGCTGGGTGGATTCGCAGATCCTGGATCAGGACGACGCCAAGCCCGACCGCACCGTCGAGTTCGGGACCGACGAGTACCTGCGCGTGGTCGAGCAGTTGCAGAAAGAGAATCGGGTCGCGATGCTGGCGCAGGGCGGCGAGGTGCTGGTGCAACTCGGCAAGGAACGCGTCCTGGTGAAGCAGCCCTGAGGCGGGCGGGCGGGTCCGGCGGTGTCGATACAGTTGGGTGTCAATCGGGGAGCATCACGCATGGCCGCGGCACGAATTCTGGTGGTGGAAGACGACAGCGCGATCCGGCGCGGCCTGTGTGATGCCTTGAAGTTCTCCGGGTACCACTCGCTGGAAGCGGCGGATGGCCGCGCCGGCCTGGACACCGCGCTCACCGCCGAGGTTGATCTTGTGCTCCTGGATGTACTGATGCCGAAGATGGACGGCTTCACGGTCCTGAAGGAACTTCGCAACGCCAAACCTTCGCTGCCGGTGATTCTGCTGACGGCCAAGGGCGAGGAGCAGGACCGGGTGAGGGGGCTGCGCGACGGGGCCGACGATTATGTCGTCAAGCCCTTCAGCGCCACGGAACTGCTGGCCAGGGTTGCCGCGGTGCTGCGGCGCTCGCCAGAGCGGCCCCGCGGCACCGGCAAGACGACGGTGGCGGGCCGCACGATCGATCTCGAACGGCGCGAGGTGGTCTTTGAAGGGGGCGAACGCGAACAACTCTCCGAGCGTGAGGCCGAGACGCTGGGGTATCTCGTGCGCAACCGCGGCCGCGCGGTGGCGCGCGACGAACTGCTCCAGCGCGTCTGGGGGCTTGACCCCCGGGGCATGCACACCCGCACGGTGGACATGACCATCGCGAGGCTGCGTGAACTGCTGCGGGACAACTCGGCCAGCCCGGCGGTGATCGTGACCGTCCGGCAGAAGGGGTACATGCTCGCGTCGGACGAGTGCGACGCCGGAGGCGCCTCATGATGCGGGGGCGTCTGACGGTGCTGGGTTTCGCGGCGTGCGTTCTGGCCGTTCTGGGCGGGCTGGCGTGGCTCACGTTCCACGTGCTGCGTCTCGAGCGGCTCGAGGTTGAGGCCCGCGCCGCCACGAAGCGGCAGGAGGCCATCCGGCTCGTGCTTTGGCGCATGGATTCGGCGCTCACGCCGATCATCGCCCGAGAGGCGGCCCGGCCGTACTTTGAATACCAGCCGTTCTACGCCGCGGACCTGGCCTTCGCGAACATCAACAAGTCTCCGGGCAGCCGTGATGTCATGGTCCCATCCCCGCTTCTGTCCCCGCCGGATGAGTACGTGCGGCTGCACTTTCAGGAAGACGGTGCGGAAGGGCTGAGTTCGCCACAGGTGCCCAAAGAGAACGAAGTCAGGCTCGCCGAAGGGGTGTACGTGTCCGGGTACGCGGTGGCTTCCGCCGCGGAGAGGCTCGCGAAGCTGGAATCGCTCATCAAGCCCTCTTCCGCTCAGGTACTTTCTTTCAATGCCCCGACCGTCGCGAGCCCGCCGGGTGGATCGCCAATTACATCCCTGAGCGCGGCCGAGTCGCAGCAGGTGTCTCGCGTAGAGTCGGGCGCGGCACCAGCTTCCACGCCGCCGGTGCAGGTGCTGACGCAGCAGACTACCGATCTTTCGCTCGTCAACGAATACCAGGCCCGGCAACAGGCCACCGACCGTGCCAAGGCGGTGGGGGAGAACAGCCTCCGCAACAACCTCGGCAAGCCGCAAGCGGCGGGGACGCCCGCGACGGACAAGGAAGTGTCGGCGAAGAGCGAATCGGCCGATCAAGATCGCAAGGATGAATGGAAGGAAAAGGAACGCAAAAAGGCCGAGGCGACCGGCGGCGATGGAACGCTCTACAAGGCCGATTCATCGGCCGGAGCGGTGCCGGCGTTGGAATCGGCAACCAAGGCGCCGGGCAAACGCTCGGGGGGCGGCAAGGACCCGACCTACGCGGGCACCGTTGGCAGAACCACCGAGAACGAAAATCGCAAGGACGTCGGCGACGCGTGGCGGAGCGAGGCGGATGATTCCGCGATGGGGCCGGGCGTGAAGCAAGGGCAGTTCGTCGCACGGTGGGTCCCCGTGGCAGAGTCTGAGCCGGAACTCCTGTTTGTGCGGGAGGTGGATTTCGGAGAGCGCTGTGTGCACCAGGGCTTCTGGCTCGACTGGCCCGCCCTGCGGGCGATGCTGCTGGCCTCGGCGAAGGACCTGCTGCCCACCGCCTCTCTGCGGCCGGTGCTCGATGCATCGCGGCTCGCGGCGGATCAGGAGATACTGGGCCGCACGCTCGCGGCGATCCCCGCGGAACTGGTGCTGCCCCCCGCGGCCCCGGCGTTGATGCCATCATGGTCTCCGGTGCGTACGACGGTGCTGGTCACGTGGATCGCCGCGCTCGCCGCCGTCATCGTGACGGCGCTGGTGCTGCGGGCGTCCCTTGAACTGGCCGAGCGACGCGGGCGGTTTGTCTCCGCCGTCACGCACGAACTCCGCACGCCGCTGACGACTTTCTGCCTGTATTCGCAGATGCTCGCCGACGGCATGGTGCAGGACGAGGACGCGCGGATGACGTACTTCGGCACGCTCAAGAGCGAGAGCCAGCGTCTGGCCCGCATCGTGGAGAGCGTGCTTGACTACGCGCGACTGAGCGGCAAACGCACCACCAAGGCGATCGCGCCGATCACGGTCGCGGACCTCGTCACCTCGCTGAAGCGACCGCTGGCGGCGCGGTGCGAGCAATCGGGCATGAGCCTGTGCGTGGAGGGAGACCCGAGCGACTCGCGCGTCATCGAGACCGACGCGGGGATCCTGGAACGGATCGTCTTCAATCTGGTGGACAACGCGTGCAAGTACGCGTCCGAAGCGACCGACAAACGCGTCTGCCTGTCGTTCGCGCTGAACGATTCGCAACTGCAACTGTGCGTGCGTGACTTCGGGCCCGGGATCACCCGCGCCGAGTCATCCCGCCTCTTCCGGCCCTTCGTCCGCGGCGAGCATCACGGTCACGGGGCCATCCCGGGCCTGGGCCTGGGCCTCGCGATCGCGAGCGGGCTGGCGAAGGAACTGGGCGGGAGTCTTGACTTGGCCGACGCGACCAAGGGTGGGGGCGCGTGCTTCTGCCTCACGCTGCCGCGCAGCCTCCGGGCCTGACGATCCGACCGTCCCGCGGGTGGGCCCTTCGCCGGCACTACAGTCGCCCGTGAAGCAAACCAAAAAACCCCGTTCCTCCGGTTCCCCTCGCGCGGCGGTGCTCGCCGACATCCGCTTGCTGGTCTTTGATTTCGACGGGGTGATGACCGACAACACCGTGATCGTCATGCAGGACGGCACCGAGGCCGCGGTCTGCAACCGGTCCGACGGTCTGGGCATCGGCATGCTCGCGGACTTGGGGATGCCCATGCTCGTGGTGAGCAAGGAGCAGAACCCGGTGGTGGGGGCCCGTTGCAAGAAGCTCAAACTCGAGTGCCACCAGGGGATCGACGACAAGCTGGAAGTGCTTCTGCGGCTGATCGGTGAACGCGGCCTGGAGCCCGAGCAGGTGGCCTATGTCGGCAACGACGTCAACGACCTTCCGTGCATGAAGCACGTGGGCCTTCCGATCGCCGTGGCCGACGCGTACCCGGAGGTGCTCGCGGTCGCAGCGGCCGTCACGACGCGCCCGGGCGGGCACGGCGCTGTGCGGGAAGTGTGCGATTGGTTCCGCGCTTCGATGGCGAAAGCAAACGCCAAGGCGCTCGCCCGTCGGCCCGCGAAGAAATCAAAGCGCTGATCGGCGTCATGCGGCCCGGAGAGCGTTGAGCGAACGGGCCGCTGCGGCTCGGTGCGCTTCCAGTTCCTTGGGCACGATCGCGTTCAGCGAGAGGTTCGAGAGAGCCCAGCGGCTACCTCCCTGCCCCAGAATCTCGCGCCAATCCGAATCCGCGAGCAGTTCGGTGATGGCCTGGCCGAACGCCTCGCTCGTGTTGGTGATCACCAGGCCGGTGACGCCGTGCGTGATCGTTTCGCCCAAGCCGGGCGTGTTGGCGACGATCACCGCCGCGCCCGAGGCCAGGGCTTCGAGCACGGTCTTGGGGTGGCCTTCCATCTCGGACGCCTGCACGTAGATCGCGCACTCGGCCATGCGCCTGATGAGCTGAGCGTGCGGCACACGGGAGCGGAAAACCACGGGCGCGTTCAGGCGAGCGGCCAGGTCGCGCAGCGGGTTTTCCTCGGGTCCTTCGCCGATGATCTCGAGCGTCAGGCCCGCGCGTGCCTGGGCCTCCATGGACGCGACGGCCTCGATGAGGATGTCCACCCGTTTGCGCTTCACCAACTGGCCGGCGTAGAGCACCAAGCCCGGGACTCGCGCGGAGGACTCGTGCGGCGATCCGGAGGAATGCACCACGTAGTTCGGGATGATCCGAGTGCGGGACGGGTCCAGGGCGTACCGCCAGCACAGGTCCGACACCATGTCGTTCGTGGTTCCCACCACGATGTCCGCCGCGGTGCAGAGCGTTGTTTCGGTGTCCGCGGCGTCGCGAGCCTGCATCGAGTTGGTGCCGTGCTCGTACGCCGCCATCCGCGACCACAGATACCCGCCGCGACCGATGAGCGCGGTGGCGCGATATTCCTCGCGGAGCAGTGTCGCAACCGCGACCGCCTCCCGCCCGCCGCACATCTGGTTGGTTTTCACCACCACCGACCGGGCATTGCCCAGTGCGCATGAGACCAGACCCGGCAACGCCGCGGCGTAGTTTGGCAGGGGCAGGCGGTGCTTGTTGCAGACGATTTCAAATCCGTTGGGTGCGTGCGTGGCGAGCACCGATTCATCGCCGGGCCCGCCATAGGTCACGAGCAGGATGCGACCGTAATACGGAGCGAGCCGCTCGTATAACGCAAGCTCGCGTTCTATCCCGCCTGTGTCGGCCCAGGTGCGCAGCGATACCCCGTATGTAAACGTGACAACGAGCGCATCAGCCACGATCTCGGACATAGGTGCCCTGTCTATCGGCACTCCATCCTCATCCCGTTAGGTGAAGCCCCGCCCGAAAAGGGGAGAGGTGAAGCGCCGCGGGTAGCCGAAGCGCGTGCCACACCAGCGCGGGGGCGTGCGTTCATGCCGCGGCGAGCGGTCCGGCCGATGAAGGAAAGGTGCCCCGCGTTTGCGTAGCCCTGCCTGCCCACCGCGATGCCGCGACTCTGGAAGCCGCGGCGGGGTGCATGCTGCGCCAAACCCTCACCGACATCGAAATCGTCATCGTGCCGAACGGTGCGGATGCGCCTTGCCTGGAAGCGGCGGGCCGAGTTGCGCGGCTCGACGCCCGCGTCAAGGTCGAGCAGCTTGAACAAGGGAGCCTCGCCAAGGCGATGAACCATGTCCTGCGCCGCACCACGTGCCCGCTGGTGGCGCGGATGGATGCCGACGACCTGTGCGAACCGAATCGTCTAGCGGTCCAGGTGCAGGCGATGACGGCACGGCCCGGCCTCGCGGCGTTGGGCAGTGACTTCGCATTGACAGATTCCGCGGGCGCGACGATTGCAATCCGCCGACCGCCGCGCGACGAACGAGAGTCGCGGTGGCGGCTCTGCCTGGGCAACCCGTTCGCGCACGGTTCGATGCTCTTGCGGCGAGAGGCTGTCCTCGCGGTGGGGGGGTACGACGAAACCCTGCCCCGTGCGCAGGACCATGACCTGTGGCTGCGGCTGAGCTCGATGGGGGTCGCCGCGGTGCCGGAAGTGCTGTACACGCACCGCCTCCGCGACCTGGACCAGTTCTCCGCCTCGCCCCTTCAGGCTCAGTGCGAAGCGGCCGTGTTGGTCGGCGCGTGGAGTTCACTCTCCCCGGGGGATGCCGCGGCGGTGAGAGACCTGCTGTCGCTGGCGATGGCTGGTGAGTCCGACGCGGCCCGATCCCGCGTGGAATCGCTGTTGACTCAAACCGGGCCGACGTACGCGGGTCTGACGGCTCTGCTGTGGATTGACTCGGTCCTTCCCCCAATGCCGCGGCGGGCGATGAATGTCTGCCGCGCGGCACGCGTTCGCGAGGTGGCCGCGCAACTTGCCGCCGAGGGCGCCGCCGAGATCTGGCTGTACGGCGCCGGTCCGCATACCGCGGCGGTGCTGGATGTGCTTGCGGGACAGGGGCTTCGCATCGCGGGGATAATCGATGATGCCGCGGCCGGGGATCACCGGTTCGGGCGGGTCATCGTTGAACCGTGCTCGGTCCCGGAAGGCGCGGTGGTGTTGCTGTCCAGTGACGCTTCTGAGGACCGGTTGTGGAGTGCGTCCGAGCCGCTGCGGCGGCGGGGTGTACGGGTTAAGCGGCTGTACGCCTAGCGGCGAGTTCCGATGCGAGCGATGTCCGCAATGGCATTCGGTGACACTCGGTCGGACATAGATTGCCGTGCCCCGCACCCTGCTTGTGCGGTCGAGCGTGAGGTGTGCGGTTCCGGCGTCAACCGGTTGAGACTCTCGCCCGATAGACTTGGGCCACACTACGCTTCGCGACGCATATGTGAATCTTCAGGGGCGGGCGTTCTTACCGGACGGGAACTGAATTGGACACCAAAGCACAACAGACTTCGAGCGACTCCAACGCGTCGATCGCCTCCCTGAACGGCCGGCACGTCAAGCGCGTGAAGCGGAGCAACATCGAGGTTGTGATCCCAGCGTTCAACGAGGAACTGAACCTTCCTTGGGCGATCAAGAGCGTGCAGGGGTGGGCCGACGCGGTGTGGGTCGTGGACAGCGAATCCACCGATCGCACTCGGCAGATCGCCGAGTCGCTGGGCGCGAATGTCGTCGTCAGGCCGTGGCTGGGGTACGCCAAGCAGAAGAACTGGGCGCTGGACAACCTGCCGCTGCAGAGCGACTGGGTGTTCATCCTGGATTCGGACGAGTCAATCACGCCGGAACTGCGCGACGAGATCTCGGCGATCGCGGCCAGGCCCGTGGGTGAGGTGCACGAGTCGGGGTTTTACGTCAACCGCATGACGTACTTTCTGGGCCGGCCGATCCGTCACTGCGGCTACTTCCCGAGTTACAACCTGCGGATGTTCAAGCGGGGCAAGGCGCACTACGAAGAACGCGAAGTCCACGAGCACATGATCGTGGACGGTCCGACCACGCGCCTGACGAACCTCATGAACCACGAGGATCGCCGCGGGCTCGAGCACCTGATCGCCAAGCACAACCGCTACTCGACGCTGGAAGCACGCGAACTCACTCGCGAGCGCATGCGGCGCGAGGGCGAGAAGGCCGGACCGCTGGAGCGCGGCATCGCGATGCGGCGATGGCTCAAACGGCACGTGCTGCCGCGGTTGCCGCTCTCGGGCGTGTGGCGGTTCCTGTACATGTACATCATCCGTCTGGGCATTCTGGACGGGGCGACCGGTCTGCGATTCTGCCTGCTGTTGGCGACGTACGACCTGCTGATCTCGCTGAAACTCGCGGAGATCCGTTCGTTGCGGTTGGAGGACGATTCCCATCGACTGGAGAACGATCCGGCCAAGGGGCTGGCGATTCCCGAGGGGCGCATGATGAACACCGCCGCGACCGTCGCGGCGCCGCCCACGCCCCCGCCCGCGCCGCCGGTGCAGGTGGCGGTGCCTCCATACGTCACGCACATGCCGGGCACGGCGCCTCTGCGTCAGCCCGAGGCGCTCGGATCGCTCGGACAACGTCTGACGGATCCTGTCATTCCGGCTGGGCAGACGCCGCCGGCGGATCTGCCGCTGCGGCCCGAGCCCGAGGGGCCGCCCACACCCGAACCGTTCCGAGAAGCAGTCCCGCGACTGGTCGAGGAACTCAATCCGCGGGAAAATGCCCCGGGGGTGTGGCCCGCGTACAAGAGCGTGCCGGTCTCGATCCTGGTGCCCGTCAAAAACGAGCAGAGGAACATCGTCGAGTGCCTGCGCCGCTGCAACTGGGCGACCGAACTGGTCGTGGTCGACAGCCGGTCGACCGACCAGACGATCGAGCTTTCCCAGGCGATGGGGGCCGATGTCTATCAGTTCAACTACAACCGAAAGACCGGTTGGCCCAAGAAGAAGAACTGGGCGCTCGAGAGCATCCCCTGGAAAAACGAGTGGGTGATGATCCTTGACGCCGACGAGTACATGACCCCGGAACTCGCGGAAGAGATCAAGCGTGTGGTGACCGGGCAGTGGACGCCGCAAGGCTCCGCGAAACAAGGTTGCGGCGATGGGTATTGGGTCAATCGCCGCTTCATGTTCTTCGGGCGATGGCTCAAGGGCTGCGGCTATTACCCCAGTTGGAACGTCCGCCTGCTCAAGCACCGGCTGGGCCGCTACGAACGCATCGGCAACCTCGGCGACACGGGAAGCGGTGACAACGAGGTTCACGAGCACATCGTGCTCTCCTCCGGCGAGGCGGGGTACTTGCAGCACGAGTTCCTGCACTACGCCTACCCCGACCTCTCCGCCTGGATCGAGAAGCACAACCGCTACACGACGTGGGAAGCCTTCGCGATGGAGGCCGGCGACGAGGGCGCGGTCAACGCCAAACTCTTCGGCGGCCCGATCGAGCGCCGCCGCTGGATCAAGCGGTTCGGGCGCAAGCTGCCGTTCCGTCCCACGCTGCGCTTCATTTACTCGTATCTGTTCCAGAAGGGCTGGTTGGACGGCTATCCGGGCCTGGTGATGTGCCGGCTGCTTTCGTGGTACGAGTTCGTCTCGATCGCCAAGCACCGGGAGATGATGCTCGCCAAGCGCGAGCAGCAGGCCCGCGAGCACAAGACTCGGTTCCGCTGATCGTCGCTCCGCACGCGGAAGCACGGCACACCCGGCCCCTCACGCCGGCGGCTTTGGCGCGCCAACCATCCGGGCATGTTGCTCCCACTGGTCCTCGCCGCCGCCGTGTACGCGGCCCCTCTGGAACCCGCCCCCGTGTACCCACATGCCGCCGTCGCCGCCGATCACCCCTTGGCCTCCCGCGCGGGGGTCGAGATACTGAAAGCCGGCGGCAACGCGGTGGACGCGGCGGTGGCGTCCTCGTTCGCGTTGTCGGTGGTCCGGCCGTACTCCTGCGGCATCGGCGGCGGCGGGTTCATGGTGATCCGGTTGCCCAACGACCCCAGGCACGGCGAAGTGCTGACGACGATCAACTACCGGGAGACCGGGCCGTCGTGGGTCTCGCCGGATTTCTTCGAGACCGAGAAGGACATGGATGCGCCCACGCACGGCGGCAAGGCCGTGTGCGTCCCGGGCACCGTCGCGGGCCTGCTCTACGCGCTTGAGAAGTTCGGAACGATGCGCAGGGACCAAGTGCTCGCCCCGGCGATCCGTCTGGCCGAAGAGGGCTTCAACGCGGATCAGCATTACGAGGATTCCTGCCAGAAGGATGAACTGGTCATTCCCTGGCTCAACAAGGATGCCGCGCGTCAGCAGCGCTTCGCGTTCCTGTGGGAACGCTACCTGAACCGCGGAAGGGTCGCCAAGGGCGATCGAATCCACGTGCCCGAGCAGGCCGCGGCGTTGCGTTTGATCTCCGAACGTGGCGCGGAGGGCTTTTATTCCGGGCCCGTCGCCGATGCGATCCTGCGTGCCGTCAACAAGGACGGCGCAAAGCTCACCCAAGCGGACCTCAGCGGCTACAAGGTTGAGGAGCGTGCGCCGCTGCGGTCCGCGTTCCGCGGCATCGACATCGTGACCATGGCGCCGCCCAGCAGCGGGGGCATTGTGCTGGCTCAGGTCTTCGGCATGCTCGAAGCCCGCGACGCCGATTTCCTGAGAATCCAGAACGGCCCGGGGCACAACAGCCCCGAGTATCTCCATTTCGTGGCCGAGGCCTGCAAGCACGCCTTTGCCGACCGAGCGAGGTGGATGGGGGATCCCAACTTCGTCCAGGTGCCGACGGCGCAACTGATGGACCCGGCGTACATCAAGGCGCGGGCCGACGCGATCGACCTCAAGCACACCTTGCCGACCGACTCGTACGGGACGGCGACGCCATTCCCCAACGACCACGGCACCAGCCACCTGTGCGCGGTGGACCGGTGGGGCGGTGCGGTGGCGTGCACGGAAACTGTGAATCTGATTTTCGGATCGCTGCTGTGCGTGCCCGAGTACGGCTTTGTGCTCAACGACGAGATGGACGACTTCATCACGCGAAAAGGGCATGACAACGCGTTCGGGCTGTCGCACGCGGACCTCAACCGGCCGCAGGCCGGCAAGCGGCCGCTGTCGAGCATGACTCCCACGATCTTCGTGAAGGGCGGCGACGCGGTGCTGCTCGCCGGCGGGGCCGGGGGACCCCGCATCATTACGGGCACGATCCAGGCCGCGCTGAACGCGTTGATCTTCGACATGCCGGCGGATGAGGCGCTCAGAGTCCCCCGGTTTCACCACCAATGGCACCCGGAAGAACTGCAACTGGAAGAAGCGCTCCGCACGCCGGAAACGCTCGAGAAACTCAAGGCCCTGGGCCACACCACAGGGCTGCGCAAAGTCGTGGCCTCGGTGCCGATGCTCCGGAAGGGCGCTGGGGGGTGGCAGCCCGCGAGCCATCCTCGATAGCGCGGAACGCCCGACGGCTATT
>JBGAMO010000013.1:0-46950 GCA_044222845.1 Phycisphaerales bacterium | reverse complement strand
AAAGGCCCGGTGTCCCGCACCCTGGCGCAACGCACGCTGGAGCGCCGCGCCATCGAGCAGGGCGCGATCAACGACGCCGTGGCCGCCGCGGGGTTGGATGCCCCCCAGTCCGCCGCCGCCACCCCGTTCGCCCTCGCCGCCGCCGCCAAGATCCCCGCCTCGTGGCCCCCCCAGCGCAGAATGAACAAGCTGCTGCGCGCCCTGGCCGCCCGAGGCTTTGATGAAGAAGCCGCGCTCGACGCGGCCCGCGAAGCGATGCCCGACGCCGCCGATCACTTGACCGGCGCGGGCGGCCCCTGAATCTCAAACGCGGGCTCCTTGCGGGTCCGCTCGTGCACCGCCGTGAGCACCGCCGACTCCGCCGGCGTGATCTCCGAGGCGAACTGCAGCTCGATCACATCCGCGATGCGCCCTTCGTTCGGCGTGCCGCGGGCAAGGGCGAGCCCTTCCATCCACGCCGCGAGCGGCGCCTTGGCCCGCGCCGCCTCCTCGACCTTTCCCAGCGCGAGCAGCGCCGTGCAGCGCAGCCCCGCCGTCTCCTCCACCGGCACCACGCCCGAGAGGAACGGCGCACCGTCGATCGCCGCGTACGCCGCGCCCGCGTCTCCCCGAGCCAGCGCCGCCCGGGCCGCGAGCACCACGCCCTCTGCAATCGCCTTGAGGTTCTCCGGTGCCTTCCCCTCGGACATCACCCGATTCTCCGAGATGAGCGAGTCCAGCAGCGAATCCCGCAGCGCGGCCGCGGGTGTGCCCGAGACCGACTTGATCGCCGTCAGCAGTTCCGTCGCCGGCAGCAGCCCCGCGAGCATCATCAGCCCCGCCCGGCGCGTGTCTTCCGTCACCGCCGGGAACGTCGCCACCCGAAGGAACGAGGCCGATGTCGGCCGATGCACCGTCGCCGCCCTCGCCGCGGGCAGGAACAGGTCCGCGTCCTTCGCCGCGGCGTCGAACACCGCGTCCGTGAACGCCGGGTCCCACGCCAATCCGTCCGCCACGGCCGCACGCACCGCCGCCGTGCCGGTGGTCATCAGCGGGGCCACGCGGGCGCGGTCTTCATCATCACCGATGTCGATGAGCAGCATGCAGCCCGAGGCGGGCAACTCGCTCGGGTTCGCCCGCCGCAGCACCGCGAGCACCGCCCCGCGATCAGCGTTGCTGAACCGCCCCGCGGATTGCAGCCGCATGCAGGCTTCCATCGCCGCCGCCCGCGCGGGCGAATCGCGCTCCAGCCACGCGAGCGTCGGCGGCACGACCGCCGTCGCGGGCCATCGGGCCGCCGCGAGCAACAGGTCCGACGCGGCCGACGGATCAGTCTCTTTAACCAGCGCCGCCTGCACCGCCGATTCGGCCCCCTGCGGCGCGAGTTGGCGCACCAGCACCGCCGCCGCCGCTCGCACGCGCGGCTGCGGGCTCGCCAGCAGCGCCAACGCCGCCTCACCCACCGCCGGGCTCAGCGTCCCCGAGTTGGCCAGTTCACGAGAGACCAGTTCAAACCCCAACTCCCGCACCTCGGGCACCGAGTCCCGCAGCAGTTCCGCCAGCAACGCGGCCCGCTTGTCCACCGGCGTCGCCAGGTGCAGCCGCCGCAGCGCGCCGATCAGGTCCGACGCGGCCTCTTCACGCCTCGCCGCCGCGCGGTCGGCCCTCGCGGCCTGGGCGTTCATCAACGCCTCGGACCACTTCGCCTGATCCCACCCCTGCGACTCGCGCATCCAGTCGGCCCACCGCTCGGCATTCTCACCAAGATCGTCGCGACCCGTGAGCCGCCCCAGCGCCGCGAACGCCGCCGCCCGCACCGGCGCGGTCCCGCCGCCGTTGGTGTAGGAATAAATGAGCACCGCCGACTCACGGGTGCGGAACGACGCGAGCGCCCCGAGCAACGCCGAAAGTTCATTGGGAGCCGCCGCCGCGATCCGCTTGGCGAGCACCCCGTACAACGCCGGCGCCGGGTTTGATGCCCGGCCGATCGCCGCGACCAGTTCGCTCGCCGCGGCCCCCGACGAAAGCGGCGCCGCGATCATCCTCTCCAACTCGGCCTGCACGACCGCATCATCCGCCGCGCCCGCCACCACGATATCGGCCGCCGCGGGGCGCCCTTCGCCGACGGGTTCGCGGAGTGTTCGCAAGGCCGCGACCGTCGCGGGCTCGGGCTCGCGCAGGGCCGATTCGGAGTTCTGCTGACCATCATCGGCGAGCCCCGCCCGCGGCACAACCGCGAGCGCGCACGCCAGAATCAGCCGGGTTGGAACGCCGCGCACGATCATTGAGAAACCATAGGAGCCGCCCGCGCCAATGTCGGTTCGGCCCGGTCCATTCTTCACATGCTCCAGCCAAAACCCCCGCCTCACTCGCCGTCTTCATCGAACTTGCCGGCGCCCGGCCGCCCGAACTCGATCCACTCCAGGCACAACCCCGTGGGCGGCATCGTCGGCCCCGCCTCCTCGCGCTTCGCCCCGGCGATGATCCCCGGGATATCGGTCGGCGCGATCCGCCCGCGTCCCACATCCGCCAGCGTCCCCGCGATGATCCGCACCATGTTCCACAGGAACCCGTTCCCCGATACGTCGATCCGCACCCGGTCCGGCGCGGGCGTCGACACCTCGCACGCAAAGATCGTCCGCACCGTGGTCAGCCGCCCGTGCCCCGAAGCCGCGAAGGCCGCGAAGTCGTGCTCACCCACCAGCAGCGCCGCCGCCGCCCGCATCGCCGCCACATCCAGCGGCTCCCACACCTGGTGCACAAATCGGCGGTCCCACAGCGCCCGCTCGCGCGAGGCGTGGAACGTGTACGAGTAGCCCTTGGACCGCGTGTCGCGGATCGGGTCGAACTCCGCGGGCACGGCCTCGACGCCGGTGATCAGCACGTCGTCCGGAAGCCGCCCGTTCAGGGCACGCAGGAGCCGGTCGGTGCCGCGGCTGACGGGCCAGCCCTTGGAGCGATCCGCGGATGCGCCGTCCTCGTCGCCGCTGCATGTGAACGCCGCGACCTGCCCCTTGGAATGCACCCCCGCGTCCGTCCGGCTCGAGCCCTTGATCGTCACGTGTTCGCGGACGATCTGCATCACCGCCTGCTCGACGGCGTGCTGCACGGTCCGCAGTTGGAGACGTTTTTCGCCGTCGCGCTCGAAGCTGCCGGCGATCCGTTGCGGCGGGACGTTGCCCGCGTCCGACTCCCGCGGCTCTTGCCGCTGCCATCCGCAGAAGTCCGTTCCGTCGTAGGCGATGGTGAGTTTGTACCGGGGCATCGGGGGGCGACGGGAATGTAGCCGCGACAGGGCCCGGAGATTCAGGCGTGGACACTCGCCGACCCCCTCCCCGCGTCGCTACCCTGCCGTAACACATCGCCCGCCACGTCTGGCCGGGCCACTACGAGGATACACATGCTCGGGATCACCACCATCGGCGTCATCGGCGCGGGGCAAATGGGCGGGGGCATCGCACAGGTCGCGGCGGTGTCCGGTTACAAGGTCGTCGTGTGCGACGCCGTCTCCGACGCGCTCAAGCGGTGCGAGGACGGGCACCGCAAGCGCCTGGCCCGCGAAGTTGAGAAGGGCCGGCTCAAGCAGGAAGAGATGGACCGCGCTCTTTCTCACCTGACCTACGCCCCCAACGTCGAGATGCTCAAGGGCTCCAACATCGTGATCGAGGCGATCATCGAGGACGCGGGCGTCAAGAAGCAGCTCTTCGCCAAGCTCGCTCAGATGTTCACGCACGGGGAGATCCTAGCGAGCAACACGAGTTCGATCAGCATCACCGAACTGGCCGCCGCGGCGGGCCCGGCCGCGGGGCGCGTGGTTGGAATGCACTTCTTCAACCCGGGGCCGGTGATGAAGTTGGTGGAAGTGATCAAGGGTTTGCAGACGGACCGCGAAGTGGTGGAGCGGGTGGTGGCGCTGGCCAAGACGATGGGCAAGGTGCCGATCCCCGCGAACGACCGGCCGGGCTTCGTGAGCAACCGCGTGCTCATGCCTTTCATCAACGAGGCCTTCTACGCGTGGATGGAGGGCGTGGCCGAGCCGCAGAACATCGACGAGATCATGAAGCTGGGCTGCAACCTGCCGATGGGGCCGCTGCGCCTGGCGGACTTCATCGGGCTGGACACGTGCATCCACATCATGAACGTCCTGGCCGACGGGCTCAACGCCGATCGCTACCGTCCGTGCCCGCTGCTGCGGCAACTGGTCGCGGCGGGGCGGCTGGGCGACAAGAGCGGGCGGGGCGTGTACGACTACTCGCAGAAGTAAGTTCAGAAAACCCGGACGCGGGCGCGCAGCATCCTTGTTCGCGAAGGATGCGCGGTGGCCCGCGCCCGGGTTCAATGAAGCACGGCTTTTTCACGACGGCGCGGTCAGGGCACCGTGAGGCCGCCGTCCACGAGCAGGTCGTGGCCGGTGATGAAGCCCGCCTCGCCGGAGAGCAGGAAGAGCACCGCCGCGGAGACTTCCTCGGGCTTGCCGATGCGCCCGATGGGGTGCAGGTTGGTCATGTAGGCGAGCGCATCGGGGTTGCGGTTGCCGGTGAAGCGGTCGAACATCGCGGTGTCGATGGCGGCGGGCGAGACGCTGTTGACGCGGATGCCGCGGGGCGCGGCGTCCATCGCGGCGGATTTGGTCAGCCCGATCACGGCGTGCTTGCTGGCGACGTACACGCCCACGCCCGCCATGGCGATGCGGCCGGCGACGGAAGCGTTGTTGACGATCGCGCCTCCCTGACGCATGGCGCGCAGTTCGTGCTTGAGCGAGAGGAGAACGCCCAGCACGTTGACGTCGAAGACATGGCGGTATTGATCCACCGTGCTCTCGGTGAGGGGCACGCCGCCGTGTTCAACGCCGGCGTTGTTGAACGCGCCGTCGAGCCCGCCGCCCAGTTGCACCGCCGAGGCGACGGCGTTGCGGATGTGCGCCTCGTCGGTCACGTCGCCCTGGATGAATGCGGCCTTGGCGCCCAGCGACTTGAGTTGCGAAAGGACCTCGTTGCCCTCGGCGGCGCGGCGGCCGGTGATGACGACGCTGGCGCCCTCGGAGGCGAGGGCGACGGCGGTGGCGCGGCCCATGCCCGAGGTGCCGCCGGTGATCAGAACGGTCTTGTTGATGAATCGCTTGCTCATGTGGTTGAATCCTGTGTGTGCGTGTTCGGCGCGCGTTCACGCGGGCCGCGGGGTTGTGGGATCACCAGCGCATGTGAACACCCAGGTGGAAGTAGCCGCCGCTGGGGCCGGTCGCGGGGAGCGTGGCGAGCGCGACGCCGGTCTTGGCGCCATCGACCAGTTCCATCGGGGCTTCGGGGCCGCCCAGGTCGGTCTTGACCCAGCCGGGGTGCGCGGCGTTCACCTTGATCGGAGTCTCGCGCAGTTCGTACGCGAGGTGGTTGGTGAACATGTTCACGGCGGCCTTGCTGGAGTCGTACGCGAGGAACTTGGCGCGGTAGATCGGCGAGTTGGGGTCGGCGTGCTCGGCGATGGAGCCCAGGATGCTCGTCAGGTTCACGATGCGGCCGGCGGTGCTCTTGCGGATCAGGGGCAGCAGGGCCTGGGTGACCGCGACCAGCCCGAAAAAGTTGATCTCGAAGGTGTCGCGGAGCGTCTGGATCGAGACTTCGCTGGCGACGTGCTCGCGCTGGTACAGCAGGGTGCCGGCGTTGTTGATGAGGATGTCGAGGCGGCCGAAATCGCGCTCGATGGTCTTGGCCGCGGCGGCGATCGACGCGGCGTCGGTCACTTCGAGCGGTTGGAAGCGTGCGTCGATGCCTTCCTTGCGGAGCGATTCGGCGGCGGCCTGGCCGCGTGAGGCGTCGCGGGCGCCGATCAGCACGGTGATTCCCTGCTTGCCCAACTGGCGGGCTGTTTCGAGGCCGATGCCCTTGTTTGCGCCGGTGATCAGTGCGATCCGTGATTGATTGGTCGTTGCCATGGGTGCTCTCTGGTGAAAAAGGGGGGAGTGCGGATTGAGCCGCTCGACGTGGAGCGGTCTGGTGCAATCGGCGTGCCGATATATAGATGACTATCTATATGCTTGGGTGACGCTGGAGCGGTGAAGACTCATGCGGTCGGAGGGGGCTTCCCGTCAACTGAGTGGTGCGGCCGGACGATGCGGGTGCCGGTTTGGCAGGCGGCGCGGCGAGCCGAACGGTGTGTGTTCAGCTTGCCGAGGACTTCGCGCGGGCTTTGGGGCCGGCCACGACCCGGGCAAACTCCCGGAGGCAGTCTTCGTTCAGACGCAAGATATGGAACTGGCCTTCGCGTGCCACCTCGATGAGGCCGGCGGCTTCCAGAGTTTTCACGTGGTGGGAGATGGTCGGCTGGCGCAGGGGGAAGAGTTCGCAGACCTGCGAGCAGGTCAGTTGGCCGGCCTCGCGGATGCGCTCGATCATCCGCCGACGGGTCGGGTCGGCGAGGGCCTTGGCGGTTTTGACGAACTCCTCATCGGTCACGCGGAAGGGTAGGGGAAGACTCCGGGGGGTGTGAAGGCCGCGCATGAACGGCGCGGTTGGGCGGGACACTACGGGCAGCGCGGGCGCGGGGGGCCGACGAAATGGCGATCGGCCGGTATCGACGGATGCGATGCCAACCGAATACACCGACACATCCATGGTGTCGACGATTCCGTCGCGGTTGGTATCTTTGTGGTTCATGGTCTCCTCACCGTTGTCATCCGGGGGCGGCCATCAGCACGAACCGTTCTCCCACAGACGGAAGAAACGCTGCACGTCGGACCCGTCCACGCCGCCGTCGCGGTTCACATCGGCGCAGCGCAGGCCGTTCTCCCAGTCGATGAAGAAAGACTCCACATCCTGCCCGTCGGTACCGCCATCGGCGTTGTAATCGGCGATGCACTGCGGGCACGGGCCGCATTGCAGTTCGGGCACGCACGACTGCGACCGCACGTCGCCGGTTCTGGCGCCCAGGGCCAGGGTGCCGGCGATCTCGAAGCGGGCGGTGCGCCAGGCGGAGAGATCGGGCATCTGCCCGCAGGTCAGCAGGCTCTCGTCGCGCAGGGCCGCGCCGGTGGGGTCGGTGAGCGTTAGCACAATATCAACGCCGCTGGGCAGGCGGAAGGTGAAGCGGTACTCGTCCGCGGCGTGCGGCGGGGCGCTGATCACCGTGATGTTGCCCAACGGGGCGCCGGCCGCGCCCTCGACGGCGGGCCCGGCGACGATGAGCACTTCGTGGATCGCCGGGTAGCACCCCACGCCCACGGCGTCGCAGACGTTGGGGGTGGTTGGGTCGTAGCAGATCGTCATGCGCCAAGGATCGCCGACGTGGACTCCACCCCAGGGCGGGGGCAGTCCGCCGGGCGTCAGGCCGGTGATGCGGCCCGCGAAGACGACTTGCGGTCCGGCCGCGACGGCCACAGATGCGCACAGTGCCGCGGCAGTGAGCGCGAGCCATCGGTCACACCGGAACAGAGCGACATCTGAGGATTTCAGCATGGAAGCCTCCTGTTGAACGGGTGCGGGGAGCCCGATCTGCGGTTCCACTTCCAGCATACCGATTTTTCGATTCGGATGCAAGCCATTGGCGCGCTTTGGTCGAGATACCTCCCCGGGGACCTTGTCTGTCGTGCGGACAAGCCCCTGCCCTATCCTCAGCGGGCGGTGAGACCATTGAGGGTCTCCCCTTGCACGGCGGGTCACTGCCCCCTGCCGGCACCTATCCTCAACCAACCACCTCTTGGAGTTTCACATGCTCGCAGAAGACCTCCTGAAACAAGGCCGCCTCACCGAGTGCGTCACGGCGCTTGAGAACGCGATCCGCAAGGACCCGGCGGACCCGAAGCTGCGGGTCTTCTTCTTCCAGGTGCAGTGCGTGCTGGGCAACTGGGAGCGGGCGCTGACGCAGTTGGGCGTGGTGTGCGAGATGGACCCCAAGGCGCTGCTGATGGGGCAGGCCTGCCGCGCCGCGATCAACTGCGAGGTGATTCGCGAGCGGGTGTACGCGGGCGAGACCACGCCGCTGGTGCTGGGGGAGCCCGAGGCGTGGGTGGGCTGGATGATCCAGGCTCTGGCGATGGACGCGCAGGGCAAGGCAGATGCCGCGGCGGAGCTGAGGACCAAGGCGCTGGACGCCGCCCCCACGACGACGGGCACCATCGAGACGGGCGCCGACCCGGAGAAGCTCACCTCCACGGCATTTGAGTGGATCGCGGACACGGACCTGCGGATCGGGCCGATGCTCGAGGCGATCGTGGACGGCAAGCTGTACTGGATCCCGTTCAGCCGCATCACGCTCATCCGTATCGAGAAGCCCACGGATCTGCGCGACATGGTGTGGGCGCCGGCCAACTTCGTGTGGGCCAGCGGCGGGCAGGGCGTGGGGTTCATCCCGGTGCGCTACCCCGGCACGCAGGCCCAGGGCGTGGACGACAAGCTCAGGCTGGCCCGCGCTTCGGACCTTGATTCCGACCCGCCGCTGGGGCAGCGCGTCTTCGGCACCGATGCGGGCGAGTTCGATCTGCTCGCGATCCGCAACATCAAGCTCAACCCGCCGCTGGCCTGATTGCCGCCGCGGCACGGAATGAAACGCCATGGCTGATCTGACAACATCCGACCGACTGCAACCCTCGCTGCTGGACCGGCTGACGGACGACAACCCGGAATCCAAGGCCGAGAGCCGCGAGAAGCGGATCATGTCGATGCGGCAACTGCGGCAGGCGGTGCTGCGGGACCTATCTTGGCTGCTGAACACGCCGTGCATCCCGCGGTTCGACGACATCAACGAGTTCCCGCTGGTGGCGGCGAGCGTGGTGAACTACGGAATCCCGGACCTGACGGGGCTGACGACGTCGGGCATCTCGGCCTCGAACCTGGAGCAACTGGTGTACGACGCGATCGCGCGCTTCGAGACGCGCGTGCTGCGGGCGGGGCTGACGGTGCGGGCGGTGCCTTCCACCAAGACCGGGGCGGGCGCGGACCACCGGTTTGAGTTCGAGATCTCCGGGGACCTGTGCCCGTTGCCGATGCCCGAGTCGCTGTTTGTGCGCACCGAGGTGGACCTTGAGACGGGGCGGTGCGAGGTGAAGGATCGGGTGTGAAGCGGGAGGGATTCGGGAATCGGGAATCGGGCAAGAGGCGGTGGAGTGTTCGGTCCATTTCGGCGCGAACATCGGCTGTCATTTTGAGTGAACCGAACGAGGATTGGCGCACCGGGATTGGAGCGTCTGGCGCGGGAAGAACGCTTGGGCTCAGCGGCCATCGGTAGAAGTAGAAGCGGGCCGGTGGAGAAGCTCGAACAGGGTGGACGTGGTGGGAGGGGGAAACGGGGAAATGAAGAGCGGCGGCAGCGTGCGTTCAGGGCGGGCTGGCGGTGCGCATGAACTTTTGGTGGCGTGCGCGCGGCGCGAAGAAGGAGGTTATTGGGACATCGGGGTGGCTGGAGGCCGCATTGGTCTGTGCGGGGGCGGATTGATGGGGCGGGCGGAAGTAGTTGAGAATCTGGTGTGCGGATGAACTTTTGGTGGCGAGCACGGGCCGCGCGGCGCGTCGGGGGGGTGGTGTAGAGGCGGGGGCGATCGGGGTGGGGTGCTGCCGGGTACGGATGAACTTTTGGTGGCGTGTGCGCGGCGCGAAGTAGGGGTTATTGGGACATTTGAGGTGGTCGGAGGCCGCGTGGGGCGGTGCGGGGGCGGGATCAGGAGGCTGGTGGGAGGAGTTGAAGGTTTGGTGTGCGGGGGGAGAAATGGGGAAAGGGGGAGATGGGGAAATGGAGAAATGAAGAGCGGAGGTAGCGTGCGTTCAGGGGGCTGGGTGTGCGGATGAACTTTTGGTGGAGGGAGGACATGGGGAAAGGGGGAAATAGGGAAATGGGGAAATAAAGAGTGGAAGTGGCGTGCGTTGCGGGTGGAGTGCTGCCCGTTGCGGATGAACTTTTGGTGGGATGAAGGGGCGGTGCTGACTGGGCGCGGTGGGTGGCGGGTTGCGCGATGAACTTTTGGTCGCGGGCGCGGTGTTGGTGGGGGCGGACGCGGGCGGTGAAGTTCGGCGGAGAGTGGTGTTTGATTGTCAAAGAACAACGGCCGCGGGCGATTGCGCGGGCGGCTGAGGGGTGATACGCCGGGAGCGGGCGGAGTTGCGGGGATTTTGGCGGGAGTGCGCGAAGTGTGCGCACATCGGCGGGCGGTAGTAGTGAATCGCACATTTGGACTGCTGGAACCGGTGCCATTCGCAAGCCTGGCAGGGCAAGGGAGATCAAGTTCAAGACATTCAAATTGGAAACGTCTGGGCTCGCACTCGATAGCCCTGTGAAGCTGGCCGCCTTCGACGCGCGCCGCGACCGCTTGCGCACGGGCAATGGCCGCGCATGTTCGGAATATCGCCCGCGCGCCCGCCCCGCGCAGTTCGCCCGCGGTCGAGTGGGCCGGGAACTAGCACCGCGTCCCGGGCTTCGCCAACCGTCGCGGGGAACCGCGATGGCCACGTTTCCCCGCCGCGGCGTGCGGCGGAATTCCGCATCCGACACGAAATAGTCCAAAATGGCACTCAAGAACACGATCAAGGACATGAGCAAGGTGCAACGCAACTGAGCGTGGCGCGGAAAGCCCGCAAGGCGGTCAAGACCGCGCCGACAAACCGAATCAGCGCCCTCGGCGCGGCGGTGCAGATGCCCGCCGCCAGCTAAGTCCCGATGCGGGCCAAGGAAAGGTCCCCGGCGATGCAGGCCCAGGACACTTGGAAGAGCCCCGGTGGCAAGACGCCCGCCCGGCGCATGTTGCCCATCGTTGCCGCCGCGTGAACATCGACTTGCGATACGATCTTGAGGAGTTCACTTGGACCGCGGGCCGCAGCATGTGGATTATCGCCGTCATCGTCGCAGCCGTTGCTTTCTGGGTGTTTCTGCGCGCGACCGGCAAGGGATCTAAGAAGTCGACTCAAAGTCGCTCGGTCCCTTCGCCACAGGTCAGTCCTCGCCCGCTTTCGAATGTCCCGGCACCATCGCGCGCCCATCCCCCGCCCGAGCCCGCCAGTATGCGGTGGCACGGGAAGGGCGCGATGCTTGAGGTAGCCGGGATTCGGTTGCGTGATCCTTATGTCTATGCGTCTGTTGGCAAGCGGGGCAGCTATGACTGGGCGACAGACCCTTCGGAGATCCTGCTCAATGCCGAGGTCCGCCGTCCCCGAGGACCGGTGCCAGACATGGGATACTGGCCGTGGTACTCCCGCATTGAGCCCGAACACCGGTTCCTCTACCTCGATTGGCTGGCGAATGGCAAGAACGCCCTTCCACCGGCCGAAGGCCTCCTGTTCCTCTACTTTTACGGCATAGAGCGGCGACTGCTTTTGGACCAACAGGACAAGGAGTGGGCGCTTAGGGAGATAGTTCGGCTTCGAAAGCTTGATGAGCCAAGAAGAGGCACCCGCGATGGTCGGTCGTTTAGACTCTACTCGTCGGCACTGCTGTGGTTTGAAGTTGCCAGGGCACCCGAACTCTTCAACGAGCGAGCTTTCGGAACGGTGTGTGATCTCACGGAGGCATGGAACGAGGCGATGATGCCCGCGCCGCTCTCCTGGCTCGCGCGGCACAACCGTCCGCTATCCGGTGATCTCGCGCTGCGAGTCGCTCGACTTAACCCCAGGTCGGTCCAAAGCGTTGTGACCAAGCGCGTGAGCGAGCAGTTCGGCGAACTGTTCCGGAAGCGATACACCGAGAAGTTCGGGGCAGGGCTTGAACTGAAAGCTTCGAAACGCCCGCGTCGTCACACTTACCGTCCCGCCAGCGGCGGTCTTGAGGAGGCTGCGTGCACAATCGGCGATCCGACGGGGATTCCGAGCCAGTTCGAACCTCTGGCCGACCTGTGGAATCAGTGTGTTGAGGACCTCCGTGGCCTGTCGCGGGTGGCAGCGGGTGTCGACGGCACGCTGACTGTACAGGCATGGGAGGCGATGCCGGTCGAACTCAGAGAAGGCATGGACCATCCCTTGGCCCACGCCGTTCAGAGCATCGTTGCGAGTGCTCGCCAGAGCGACATCAGCGATCATCAACCCGCGACGCTCGTCTCGGCCGGTGCCCTTGGCGCGGCGATCGGGATCGAGCAACGGCCGAAGTTGACTGCTTCGCAGAGTCGCCGAGTGGCCGACACCGTTGAACATGCCGGATTTGCGATCGAGCCAGACGCGAGAATGACCGCTCGGCCCTATACGTGGGATGACCGCATCGCTGTTTTCCTGCCGAGCGACACCACACACACCGATCGTTCACGGTACCTCGGCGCGGCGTGCTTCCTACAACTCGGACTGACCATTGCGGAGGCCGACGGTGTTGTCGATCCCGAGGAGTTGCGACGCTTGTCCGAGAACATCGATGCCGTGTTCCAGCTCCCAGCCATCGAAGCGCAACGCCTTGACGCTTTGCGCTCCGTTCTTTTGTCGTCGGGTGCCAATCTAGGAGCGGTGTCCAAACGCCTTGAGACTCTGCTCACGCCGGACGCACGTCGGCAGGTAGGCCGATTGCTAGTTGCCATTGCGGCGGCGAGCGGCAACATCGATCGCAAGGAACTCACTGCGCTCCGGAAGTGCTTCAGAGCGCTGGCCCTTCCCCCCGAACAACTCGATCTGACCGTCGCTCAGGTGCTTCCGCAGGCGGGAACCGATTTCGTCACAGTTGCTGCGGGTGAGACCGGAGGTGGTGGAGAACCAATCCCGCCTCAGAAGGCGCTGCGACTGAATCGGGAAGCGATCAGCGCCATCATGGCCGAGACACGCGAGGTTGCGACCCTCTTGGCCACGGCGATGGCCGAGGAATCGGAAGGTGAGCAGACCGCGTCCGAAATCACGACTGTCGTTGTCACCTCCCAGCGAGTTTCCGCAGAGCCCACAACGCCCCCTGGTATTGCCGGTGCGGGTTCTGGCTTGTCGGACAGGTACACTCCATTCCTGACTGCGCTACAGGCCCGACCCCGTTGGAGTCGAGACGAAGCCGTCGCGTTGGCTCGCGAGCACCGGGTGATGCTCGATGGTGCGATCGAGGCAATAAACGAGTGGGCCGTTGATGCCGTTGGAACTCCCTTGATCGATGAGGTTGATGGCGTGCTGCACGTCGACCCTCGTCCGCGATAAACTACGCCATGTCCATCCCGATTCGCGAGAAAGAACGGTCTGCAATTCTGAGCTCTCTCGGTGCAGGGGTAGTGCCGTCGATCGGCCTTCAGCATGTACAGGTCGGACGCAAGGCGGAGGTGAATGCTCTGCTCTCGGATCTCCAGCGCGTTGAAGGTGGTGGCGCGGCAGTTCGCTTCGTCGTCGGTCGATTCGGAGCGGGCAAGAGTTTTTTCATCAATCTGATTCAGACCGTTGCGCTCGAGCGTCGGCATGTCGTCGTGCGTGCCGACATCACAACGGACAAGCGCCTCAACGGTTCGGGAGGCGTCGCTCGCGCGCTCTATGCAGAACTTATGAAGAACATGGCAACTCGCTCAAAGCCCGAGGGCGGCGCCATGGGGAGTCTTGTCGAGCGATGGGTCTCGGAGGTGGCCCACGAAGTGACCGGCCGCGGCGGCACGGACGACGATGTCCATCGCGCCATCGCCGATCGCCTAAAGCCGCTCCAGGAGTTGGTCAGCGGATACGACTTTGCCGCCGTGCTGTCTGCTTACTACCGCGGCTTCTCCGAGCACAAACCAGAATTGCAGACCGCGGCGATCCGGTGGCTGCGTGCCGAGTACTCCACCAAGACAGAGGCCCGTCAAGATCTCGGGGTCCGTTCGATCATCGACGATGATTCCTTCTACGACTATCTGAAGCTCATGGCGGCCTTCGTGCGCATTGCGGGCTACAAGGGCCTACTTGTCTGCCTGGACGAACTCGTTGTGCTTTCGCATCGCCTCAACAACCGGCAGGCACGAGATCGCAACTATGAGGCCATATTGCGCATACTCAACGATTGCCTTCAGGGTGCTGTTGAGGGTCTCGCTGTCATCTTTGCTGCCACAGATGACTGCATGACAGACAAGCGTCGCGGCCTTTTCAGCTACGAGGCCTTGGCCACACGGCTCGCAGCCAATCGCTTTGCGAGCGATCAGCTGGTAGACCTTTCCGGACCGGTCATCCGACTCGCCAACCTGACGCCGGAAGACTGCTTCGTGCTTCTGCACAACATCCGGAGAGTCTTTGCACGTGCCCAGAACGAAGAAGCCATATTGCCCGAGGAGGGCATCGTCGCCTATCTCGAGAGTTGTCAGTGTCGTATGGGTGCAGCCTACTTCCAGACCCCCCGAGAGACGATCAAGGACTTCGTCGGTCTATTGAACGTGCTCGAACAGAATCCCGGCACCGACTGGCGGCAGTTGGTCGCGGCAATCAGCACGACGACGCCCCAAACCCCAGACACTGACCCGGCACCCGATGAGCCCGCGGCGCCAGTTACGGCCGCGCCATCCTTATCGTCGGATATAGGCAAGACCTCGTCGAATCGGCCAGCGACGGACGACGACCTGACGTCCTTCCGGATGTAGAGAGCGGATTGTCCATGATGCCGACGCCGCCTGATCCCGAGCCGCATGCTTTCACCCTTCTTGCTGCAGGGGTGCAACGTCAGCTCTACTCAATGGGCTGGCGCGAGCTTCGAGCGGTTCAGGCAGACGCGATCCGAGCATACGTCGGGAGCGATGCCGACCTGCTCATCATGGCCGAGACCGCCGGAGGCAAGACAGAGGCGGCGTTTCTGCCCGTGCTTTCCGCTATTTCAACCGAGCCAACCGGGTCTGTCCGAGCGATGTACGTGGGTCCACTGAAGGCACTGATCAACGATCAGTTCGGTCGTCTTGAAGAATTGTGCACGCACCTCGAGGTCAAAGTGCATCGTTGGCATGGCGATGTGTCGGCAAGTCAGAAAGCTGCGCTGGTCAGGGAGCCCAGCGGCGTTCTTCTCATCACGCCCGAGTCGCTCGAATCGTTGCTGATCAACCGCACACGACACTCGGAAGAGATGTTCGGTGGCCTAAGAGCGATCGTCATCGATGAGGTGCACGCATTTCTCTCCGGAGAGCGAGGGCTGCACCTTGCCAGCCTTCTTTCTCGCGTCAGGCGATATGTGCGGCAGGATCAGCCAAAGCCGCGGATGCTCGGATTGTCGGCCACAGTCGGTGACCCGTCTGCTGCACAGCGATACCTCAGCCCGCTTGATCCCGGCAATGTCCGCATTGTCGCGGACAGCGGAACTCGAAAAGAGATCAAGTTTCGCATCCACGGCTACATCAAAGAGGCGGACAGCGTGGACGGCGAGGCTCGTGACTCGGATGGTGAAGGGACCGATTCGACACCAGTGACAGATCCTGACCTGCTGGTGATGCAACGGATCGCTCAGGACCTGGCTGAACACTGCCGCACCCACAGCAACCTCGTGTTCGCCAACGCGAAGGGTGACATCGAGTTGTACGCGGACATGGCTAATGAGTGCTGCCGGAACGATGGTCTGCCCGAGACGTTTCTCGTTCATCACGGCTCGTTGGCGAAGGAAGTGCGAGAGGACACTGAAGCCGCGATGAAGGGCGGACGGGCGATGACAACTGTGTGCTCAAGTACGCTTGAGATGGGAATAGACATCGGCTCTGTCTGGATGGTGGGACAGATCGGCGCGCCGTGGTCCGTGGCGTCGTTCAAACAGCGCCTGGGAAGAAGCGGACGCAAGGATGGTGAGCCGCGCCGCTTGCGTGGATATGTTGTCTGTGAGGCCAGCACCAACGAAAAGGACCCGCTGTCACAGCTTCCAATAGAGCTCCTTCAGACCGTCGCGATCTGTGAACTCATGCTTCGGGGTTGGGTCGAGCCGCCATCGCCGGCCTCCTTGGACTTGAGCACCCTTGCCCACCAGATGATCAGCACTATTGCCGAGATGGGCGCGGTAGACGCGGCGATGTTGCACAAGCGACTTGTTTGTGAGGGTCCTTTCGAGCACATTGACCAGTCAACGTTCGCGGCGGTGCTCCGCAACTTGGGTGCCGTGGATGTGCTGGAGCAAGGGCCTGACGGCAACCTCATCCTTGGCTTGGAGGGAGAGCGACTTCGGACGCAGAAGGACTTCTACGCGGCTTTCGCCAGTCGAGTTGAGTTCGCGATCATCGCCGGTGACCGTACACTCGGTTCGCTTCCAATCGACACGGTCCCCAAAGTCGGAGAGCACTTGGTGTTTGCTGCGCGGCGCTGGCAGGTTACCGATGTCGATGCCGCGCGAATGACCCTGTACGTGACGCCCGCAAAACGCCGGAAGCGCCCCCTCTTCACCGGCGGGCTGGGAGAGATTCACCCGAAGATCCGAGACGAAATGCTTGCTGTTCTGGGAGATCAAAGGAACTTCGCATACCTTGACCCGACGGTTCAAGCGGCCCTTGACCAAGCGCGTCGTGTAGCGAGTGCTCGAGGTCTTGGTCGACGAGCTCTGATCGATCTGGGCGACCAACGCTGCCTTTGGTTGACCTGGACCGGTACGAGGCGACATCGAACCTGCGTCGCACTTCTGAACTACGCTGGCGTGAACGTGATCGATCGACACGTTGCCATCGAGTGCGCCAAGAATGTGAAGGAAGTGCGCCGACTCCTGCACGACGCAATCATCAGCCCGCCAGCCTTGAAAGACCTCGCGCATATGTTCGTGCTGAAGCAGTTTAGAAAATACGATTACCTGCTAGCAGAGGACCTCCTCAATGAGTCCATTGCCGCGGATAGGCTGGACGCCGATTGGAGGGAAGATGCCGCGGCGGTCGCGGATGAAACAGAATGATCGGTGACATGCCCTCGAGTGGTAGCTGCAGGTACACGGGCACCGGTCATCGGTATTGACGCGCCCGACGCTGCGCCCGGCCGCGGCTAACCATTGCACCGCATGAGTGCCGCGAAGGAAACATCCCGGGTGAAGGAACTGCGCTCGCTGCTAGAGAGGGCGAACCGCGCGTATTACGTGGATGCGACGCCGATCATGTCCGATCCGGAGTTTGATCGGCTGCTCAACGAGCTGGCCGAGTTGGAGGCCAGGCACCCGGAGCTGGCGGACCCGGACAGCCCGACCAAGCGCGTGGGGGGGGAGCCGATCAAGGGGTTCACGCAGGTCAAGCACGCGGCCCCGATGCTGAGCATCGACAACACGTACGACGAGGCGGGCGTGCGGGAGTGGGCGGCGCGGGTGGCGAGAGGTCTCGGCGGCGGGGGGCTCTTCGGGGGCGAGACGGTGTTCGTGTGCGACCCCAAGATCGACGGCGTGGCGCTGAGCATCCGCTACGAGGACGGGCGGCTGGTGCACGCCGTCACCCGGGGCGACGGGACCACGGGCGACGATGTGACGCACGCGGCGCGGGTCATCCGCTCCATCCCGCTGGTGATCAAGGGCGCGCCGCGGGTGCTGGAGGTTCGCGGCGAGGTGTACATGAACCTGCGCGAGTTCGAGCGGATCAACCGCGACCTGGAGGAGAGCGGCGAGGATGCGCTGGCCAACCCGCGCAACGCCACGGCGGGCACGCTCAAGAACCTGGACCCCAACCTCATCGCGTCGCGCCGGCTGTCGTTCTGCGCCCACGGGCGGGGCGAGGTCTCGGACAAAGCGGCGGCGGGGTCGCACTCGGCGTTCCTCGCGCTGCTGCGGTCGCTGGGCGTGCCGACGACGGCGCACCTGT
Source organism: Phycisphaerales bacterium (assembly GCA_044222845.1). GTDB lineage: Bacteria > Planctomycetota > Phycisphaerae > Phycisphaerales > UBA1924 > UBA2402. The sequence continues at coordinate 29,360 of JBGAMO010000013.1, read as the reverse complement.
ACACGTGCCGGAGCGTGGAGGAGATCCTGGGGGCGATCGCGGAGTTTGAGCAGAAGCGGCGCACGCTGGACTTCCAGACCGACGGCATGGTGGTGCGGGTGGATTCGTTCGAGCAGCAGGAGCGGCTGGGGTACACGAGCAAGAGCCCGCGCTGGGTGGTGGCGTACAAGTATCCGCCGGACCGCAAGACGACGGTGCTGCTGGATGTGCTGCACCAGGTGGGCAAGACGGGCAAGATCACGCCGCGGGCGGTGATGCAGCCTGTGCACCTGGCGGGGACGACGGTGCAGCACGCGACGCTGCACAACTACGGGCAGGTGCGGCAGAAGGACATCCACATCGGCGACACGATCGAGGTGGAGAAGGCGGGGGAGATCATCCCGTACGTGGTGGGGGTGGTGCGGGACAAGCGGCCCCGGGGCGCGAAGGAGATCAAGGCGCCGGAGGTGTGTCCGGATTGCGGTGGGCCCGTCGAAGCTGAATACGACACCGGCAAACTCGATCTTTGGAAACGAATCGAGAAAGCTCCCGAGGACCTCGAACGCGAACGGAAACTCCTCGCGAGAGCGACGAAGGGCGACCCCGGAATCAAAAGGACTACACAACAAATTGAAGATCGGATTCGTCAACTTGAGGACTTGATCAAGTCGAGGGAGAGCACCCCGCCAATAGGACCAAACGATGAATCGGTGCGGTACTGTCTCAATCCCGAGTGCCCTGCTCAAATCCGAGATCGCCTTGTTTGGTTTTGTGGTCGGAAACAGATGGATATAGAGGGATTGGGCGAAAAGACGATCGATTTGATTCGATCAACCGGCCACATCCCAATGAACAGCTTTGCCGATATTTTTAGGCTACGGAATTTTGCGACTGAGCTGGCGGAATTGGATCGGATGGGACCCAAAAAGGTCACATCGATGCTCGACGGGATCGAAAGGGCAAAGTCCCGGGGATTGGCGAGGCTCCTCTCGGGAATGGGCATCCGGCATGTTGGAGACTCCACCGCAAGGCAGCTTGCAAGGCATCATCCAAATCTTGCCTCATTGCTCGCTGCGTCCGTTGAGCAACTCATGCCGAAGGCGCTCGGCAAGAAAGAAGCCGAGAAATGGGGCTTCAACAGTGACGTGAATAAACGCCCGGAAACCGGGCTCGGGAAAGAGACTGCTCCAGCCGTCCATGCGTACCTTCATAGCCCCTCCGCACAGAAGACGTTTGCGGCACTCGCTAGCGAGGGCGTCTCCATGAACTCTGTCGACTACCGGTCGCCCGATAGTGAACCTGTTGCAGGAGGAGCCGCCTTCGCGGGAAAGACGATCGTGATTACCGGTACTTTGGATTCTCTTGATCGCGTTGCTCTCCAAGAGGAACTTGAGCGACGCGGCGCCAAGGTCTCGGGTTCCGTGTCGGCTCGAACGAGTTTCCTCATCGCGGGGCGTGAGGCGGGGAGCAAGTTGGCCAAGGCGCAGGAACTGAACATCCCCATCTGGGATGAGGCGATGCTCAAGGCGGCACTGGAGGAGAGCCACTGACTCTTAGCTCCTGAGCGGCCAGCCGAGCCGCGAGAGGAGTGACTGCACCGCTTCGACGTAGTCCCGCTCCAAGTCGTCTACTGAGCCGTCAATGCTGATGCTCAGCAACTCCTGGCCGAGGAAATAAGCATGCACCGCACAAATTTGTGAATAGTCCAAGCCCAATTTGTCTTGCAGTTCGAGCAGCCCCTGAACCTCGCTCGGCTCAAGATTGAGGTCCAGCAGTGCATTACGAAGAGCATGGAGGTACTGAACAAACCAGTCATCCCTCCACGCATTTGTGGAAAGCGACACTGATAGGCTGATGGACACCCCCGCAGACTTTCGATCGCGCGGCTCGGTCGATCGCTTCGTTCCGCCACCTCCGGGCTGAATCTCTCCAGCAAGAAACGGCGCAACTCGCGAAGACAGCGAACCCAACGGTGTCGTGGAAGCGCGAACTTCGGTGATTTGGGACACCTTGAAGGTTCGCACACCGTTTTGGGGGTGAAGTTGCAGCGATCGAATCATGAGGCCGTCGACGCCTTCGACTAGTTTCAGCGGAGCGACAACTCTTCGTGATTCTCCGTCCGCCGCGCCTGCCTTTAGGTACGTGATTTCGGCGCAGACGCCCCGTTCCAATACTGCCATGAGTTGCCGCACGACATCCATAGTCTGGCCCCCGAGTACATGATCACTTTCAAATACCGGGCATTATTGCCGGTAACCGCAACAACAGAGTATGACCGCGTTGGGGAAACGCGAGGGACCAGATGAATTGCTCGCCAGCGGGTACCGAGATTGAATCGCTGGGGGCGAAGGTGTCGGGGAGCGTGTCGAAGAAGACGAGCCTGGTGATCGCGGGGCGCGAGGCGGGGAGCAAGCTGGACAAGGCCAACGAGTTGGGCGTTGAAGTGTGGGACGAGGCGAAGCTGGTCGAGGCGCTCAAGCAGGCGGGCGCGTGATCGCCCCGTGGCGATCGGGGTTGCTCACGCCCCGACGCGGCGGCGGATGGTCGCGAGGTCTTTGGGGAGGTGGCGCTGCTCCAGGGGCACCAGGTCGTGCGGGGCCAGGCCGATATCGAGCAGGCAGAACTTGCGGCCGCACTCGGGGCACTTGATGAACGACTTGGCGGGGTCGGGGTCGACGCCGATGCGGGAGATCGGCACGCCCAGCAGGCTCTGGCCGCACTTGCGGCAATCGGTGCGGGCGAGTTCGCGGCGGAGGGCCTCGTACATCAGGCCGTCGCGGATGACGAGCGAGCCCACGCCGGTGGCGAGCGCGCCGGTGGCCACGAGAAGGATGAACTGCATCTCGACGGCGTCGGGCAGGGGGATGTAGCGCGAGAGGGGCAGGACGGTCGCGGCGTAGGGCCAGCCGATGAACCAGGCGAAGGCGATGAACACGGCGGCCAGCACGGGGCCGACAGCGTGCGTGGTTCCGGCGTTGGCGCGGACACGGCGGACGTAGCGTTCGCAGTCGCCGTCGGGCATGTGGTCGAACGCGCGGAAGGCGCGGTACACCTTGATGGCGGGGAGTCTCATGAGGTGGCCGCCTTCGCGATGATGTCGCCCTCGCTGAGCCCTCGCTGCGAGAGCGAGGACTGTTCGCCGCACTCGGGGCAGGTGACCAGATCGCCCTGCACGTCCAGGCCCAGCAGTGTGTATCCGCAGCCCAGGCAGCGTGCGCGGCGGATGACGCGGCTGATCACGGCGCGCATCCAGACATCGCGGGGGATGTAGGTCGCGACGGCGACGATGACGCTGGTGATCACGACGAACAGGAGAAACTTGGCGATCGCCCAGAGCCAGGAGTCGTTGAGCATCGGGGCGTAGACCTCGATGCGGTCGGTCATGGTCTTCTGAAACTCGATGACGGGCCCCATGACGAGCAGGCCGGCGAGGGCGCCCAGGAGCATGACGCCGCTAAACGAGCCGCTGCGTTTGCGGCGGATAAGCGCGACGAAGCCCTCGCACTGCTCATCGCTGAAGCCGTCGAGTTCCGGGAATGCGCGGTAGACCTTGCTGGCGGGCAGTCTCACGAGCCCCTCCCAAGTGCCGCGGTGCTCCTTTCACTTCGTTCCGTCCATCGGCGGCGGGAAGAGGAACGAGAGGGCCTGCGGCAGGCGTTTGGCCCACGCTTCTTCGTTGTGGGTCGCCGCGGCGTCGACGATCAGCAGCCGACGGTCGGGCCCCAGGCCGGCCTTTTCGAGCGTGCGATCCAGAGCCTGTACGGCCTCGACATACGCCCGGTTGCGGTCGAGGTTTTTGCCGGAGTCGCCGGTCTCGTTGCCGCCCATGCCCAGGTAGACCTTGCGGGGCCAGGTCTTGACGCCGGCGAGCCAGTCGTCCCAGGCCTTGGCCTTGCCGGAGCGCAGGGGCAGGCTCTCGGCGAGGACGAGGCCGAAGACGTCGGGGTGCTGGGTGGCGCCGTACAGGGCGATGGCGGCGCCGAGCGAGGAGCCGCCGATGCCGGTGTACTCCGGGCCGGTCTTGACGCGGAAGGCCCGCTCCACGCGGGGCATGACTTCACGCATGAGCCAGGCGATGTGCACATCGCCCTCGGGGTGGACGTTTTCAAGCGCGGCGACCGGGAGGTATTCGCTCAGGCGGCCCGCTCCGCTGTGGGGGATGCCGACGATGATCGCCGGGGACATGCGGCCCTTGGTGATCAGTTCCTGGGCGGTCTCGTCCGCGCGCCACTCGCCGGGGACGTTGGCGGGCTTCTCGAAGATGTTCTGGCCGTCGTGCAGGTAGAGCACGGGGTATTTTGCGGTTGCGTTGCGGGGGTCGTCGTACCCCGGGGGGAGCCAGACGAGCAGTTCGCGCAGGGTGCCCGCGGCGGTGGAGGCGCCGCCCTGCACCTGCAGTCGGCGGAGCGTGCCGATGGCCTTGATCTCGCGGTACGGATCGGCGGAGACCTTGGCGGCGTTCTCCGGCTTTTCATCGCCCCAGTGCTGCACGACGAGTTCGATCTTGGGGGGCTCGCCGTCCTTGATCGACGCGGCGTCGAGCAGCGGGAGGGTGCGGTTCTTGGGCGGGGTGAGGTCGGCGTTGAGTTCTTCGAGTTCCCACGCGCCGCGGGTGAACTTGAACTCCATGCGGTCGGTGCGGCCGGCGGGGCGCTTGACCAGGATGCGCCACTTCATGTCGGACTGGGGCTCGAGCTTGAACGCGGGATCGGCGGGGTTCCAGTTGCCGTAGTTGCTGGCGAGGTAGATGGGAGAGGCGGGGTTGGCCTTGCTGGTCTTGTCCTCGACGATGAGGATGAAGCCCTGGGCGAGGGATTCGGGCTCGACCTGGCCCGCGGCGGGCTGGGCGGGCGGTTCCTGTTCGTGCCGGGGCTTGGCGGAGCCGTGGGCGATGAGTTCGCCGATGGCGTTGGCGCCGCCGGTATTACCGGCACCGGCGCCGATGGGCGGGACGTCCATCTTGCGGGGTTCGCGGATGGAGACGGCGATGGCCCAGCAGAGGAGCACGAGCACCACGAGCGGCGCGAGCACGAACGCGGTGAGCGCAATCTGCTGGGTCTGACGGTTCATGGATGACTCCGACAATGAAATCGCAGGCATGGTCGTTTCCCGAGTGAGTGCCGCCGCGACGCGGCGCGGAGCGGGGCACCAAACGCCAAGAGGGTATCCGCGGTGGGGGATCGCGCTTCCGGCGCGTGGGGAGCGGGGTGGTCGGGCTGGCCTGCATCGTTTAGATGACATCGAAGTCCGTTGCCGCGGCGGGCGGAGCATGGCTTGGGACGGGCACGCTCAGCGCCTCAAAAACAGTGTTCTAGGACTAGAAATATCACCGGAGTGGGTGGACTTGGTCTCTATAGTGATCACAGCCGTTTCCTGGAGTAGTGTCAGAAGAAGGCGTGAGGGCTGTTATTTCGTGATTCAACGGCACTCTTCAAAATCTTGCGCCCGCGCTGTAAGAAGTTCGAACCGCGCTCGGAGTGGCCGCGTCCGGCCTCCCTGATTCCATTCGGATCACGAAGACCGAATCGTTACACCCCGTAGTGCGGATTCGTCCCGTCAATCATCGCCCCAGTGCGGGCAGAAAGTATTGTTCCATGCGCACACATACCCATCGTCGTATTTCCTCTCTCGCCTTTTTCGCCGCCGCCGCGGGGACCACCGTGGCGCTGGGACAGACCGGCACCGGCGGGTGTCCGATCGATTGCCCGCAGCAGAGCCGGGTGACGATTTGTTACGAGGGCGGGCGGGCGGACAACTTCGCCGCGCCGTTCGACAGCACGTCACGGCGGCCGTTTTTCAACACGTACGTGACGAGCACGTTCCCGGGGATCATCAAGCAGTTCGATGACCCGACGGAGAACCGCGTGCTGGGTCACACGTTCAACAACCTGCCGTGCGGCATCATCGCGGCGACGCTGGAGGTTGAACTGCAGGCGGGCGTGACGATCACGTCGAACGACGCGATCTATCTTCAGTACACCGGCGGAACGTCGTTCGCGTGGGGCAGCCCGATCGCGAGCCTGCCCGGCGCGGGCGGCACGTGGAACGCCAACCAGCACCAGACGTTCCTGCTCAACCTGGCGGCGCTGCCCGGGGGCACCAACCTGCTGCCGCAGATGAACACGTCGCACGCGCTGGACTTCCTGATGCAGGACGACACGACCGTGGAGCACATGCGGCTGACGATCACGACGTGCCCGTGCGACGGCAAGTACCGCACGTACACCGTGGGCGTGGCGGACAACTTCGCGCCGCCCACCGAGCCGACGTTCCGCCGGCCGCGGCTGACGGCGCTGCGGACGATCCCGCCGTTCCTGTGGAAGGACAACGACGACTGCACGATCGACCGAGGCTGGGGGTACACGTTCCAGAACATCGTTCCCGGCGTGGTCCGGGCCCAGTTCGGCATCCGCATGAAGCCTTGCGCGGGCGGGGCGAGCAACGACGGGCTGGGATTTGACCTGATCAACGACGGCGGGCCCGAGCAGTTCTCGCGCGGGTTCAACATCAACCTTCTGCCCGGGGCGGGGACGTGGACGACCAACCCGCTCACCAACTTCGTGTTCAACCTGGGGGCGACGCTGCCCACCACGGTGTGCGGATCGAACCTGCTGGGCGACTTTGGCGACCGGACGTTCGACGTGTACGTGCAGGACGACACCGGCGTCGACGCGGCGCGTCTGCGCGTGCAGCCGTGCCCGCCCCTGCAGCACGCCTTCGGCATCCCGTACCAGTTGCTGGGCATGGCGACGGCGGACTACAACCCCGCGACGCGCCGGCTGCCGGTGCACAACCTGGGCAGCAGCGGCGAGGACGGGGTGAGCTTCGACTTGCACGGAGCGCGCGGCAACTCGATCGACATCGACCCCATCGAGCTCGACGCCTGGGCCCCGCAGAGCTTCTTTGACGTGTTCCTGGACAGCATCGACTCCGACGACGACGGCGTCAACGACCCGATCACGAAGCTGCACGTGGAAAAGCGGGTTTCGCCCACGGGCGTCGCCGGCCTGGCGTGCTCCGTCGACGACCCCACCGGCCACTACACCGGCCAGTTCACGGTGACGATCTACGACTCGGTGTCGGGCACGAGCACGACGATGGACATTCAGCCCGGCGACGTGGTGGGCATCGGCACCACACAGATCGAGTCCTTCTCGTGGGGCTGTTCGAACCCCAGTTCGTTCAAATGGGACCTGAAGAAGAACGTCAAGTGCCGCGTCTCGGCCCCGGTCCTCGTGCACGGCACCGTGGTGATGGGCGATGAGATCGAGTTCGGCGGCTGGTCTGTCGACTGCTCGAGCACGGGCGATACGTGCCCCTCGCCGGTTGAATCCTGCTCGTGGTCGTTCGGCGCTTCCAACCCGGGCAGCGGGTTCGCGTTCCTGGAGATCAAGCTGCGTGAGTCACCCACGCGCTGCTGCCGGGGCAAGAGCACGGCCGCACGGCAGATCGGGCCGGACTGCACGCTGGACACCAACCCGGGCGGCTTCACGCTGGCCAACATCGGGAGCTCCGGCCAGGACGGCGTCGAGATCAAGATGGACCCCGCGGATGAATGGTCCACATCGCTGGCCACCATCTGCGCCGGCCTGCCCGAGAACTGCCCGCCCGATGCGCCCATCAGCCTCTCGGCGCACTTCACGGCCTCCATCAACGGTCAGCCCGACCGCGACGCGGGCTCGAGCACGGTGCAGCGCACGGTCGGCTCGTTCTTCGACATTTTCTACGACGTCTCGCTCAGCGGCTCGAACCACGGCGCGCTGGTCAAGGTGTTCGACGAGAACGGGAACATGACCGGCATGTTCGAAGCGCCCCCGAACGGTTCGATCGTCGCCCAGACCGAGGGCACTCCCAGCGGCTGCGGCAAGCAGGCGATCGAGATGGGCGGGTTCCGCACGGCGTGCCTGTGGTGGGATTGGAGCCGCGACACGACCTTCGGCATCCCGGGCCGTCCCCCGATCTTCGGCCGCCAGATCCGCATCCTGGCGGGCCAGCCCACGGAGCAGTTTGACTACCTCCAGGGCGTGCAACTGAACGTGACGGGCGTGGAGGAGATGGACGTGATGAACCAGAACTACGTGCCCGTGAGCGACGGCGGTACGCCCTGCATCGCGGACTTCAACCAGGACGGCGGCATCGACGGCGCCGACGTTCAGTCGTTCTTCGACGCCTGGGAAGCGGGCGACCCCACCGCGGACGTGAACTTCGACGGCGGCGTCGACGGCACGGACGTGCAGGTCTTCTTCGGGGCCTGGGAAACCGGTGCCTGCTGAGACCGACGGTGACGTGAACTTGTACACGCACACGCCGCGTGCATCACCTCTCGATGCACGCGGCGTTTTTTTTGGTTCTCTCAGCAGCCGCCGTTCTCCCAGAGTGCGAAGAAGAGTGTGACGTCGGGCGCCGTCGACGCCGCCGTCGGCGGTGAGGTCGGCGCCCGGATTGGCGGCTTCCCACGCCGCGAAGAACAGGCCCACGTCGGCGCCGTCCACTCCGCCGTCGGTGTTGAAGTCCGCGCCGCACGGCGGCGTGACGATGACGATCGCCGCGGCGCTGGTGGAATCGCCGCAGAGGTTGGTAACCCTGACGGTGTAGCGGCCCCAGTCCGTCACGTCCGCGGGATCGATGGTGAGCGTGGGGCCGTCGGCCCCGCTGACGGCGCCGGCGTTGGACAGTTCCTGACCATCCTTGCTCCAGCGGTAGGTAAAGGGCGCCGTACCGGAGTTGGTGACGGTCAGTGTGACCGGGTCGCCGCTGAGCGCGAACGCGTCGGCGGGCTGGTCGACGATCTGTGGGCGGCAGATCGAGACGGGCGTGGAGGCCGGGTCAGCGGGGTTTGAGCCTGAGTCCAGTTCGTCGCGATCGGCATAAGCGTCGCTGTCGCGGTCGACGCCCATGCGGTGCTGCGTGCCGGCGGGGACCACCGTGAACGTGATCTCCGCGCCGGGGCCGGCGCCGATCCTCAAGGCCGCGGCGGTGGTGAACTGGCCGCTGCGGTCGGAGGACATCTCGCCCGAACCGGAGTAGAAATAGCCGCGATCGAGCCCGCCCACGCGTCCCTTGGCGATCAGGCCGACGACGCCGCTGTCGGCCAGGGCGGTGAATGTGGCGAGGCGGGCCTGTGCCGCAGCGTCGTTGTTGTTGGGTCCGTTAAACGTCACCTGGGCGCCCACGCCGGGATGGGTATCGCTGGGGAAGCAGAGCAGGAAGGCCTCGACGTCGCGGCGCCGCTGCGGGGCCAGGTTGGGCGCGCCGAAGTTGAAGCCCGCCAGCAGCAGGGCGTTGAGGGTGTCGAACTCGCTGTGGTGATTGAACCCGAAGCCCTTGGCGTTGTTCTGGCCGTTGCGCAGCCAACCGACCTTCTCCCACAGGCCGCGGAGCTGCGACTGTTTCATCCCCTGTGGGGCCAGGGGCAGGCGCGGATCGTCGATCTGGTTGCTGGTGCCGGTGGGCATGGCGTGGCACTGGACGCAACTGGTGTTACCGCCCAGGACGGGCAAGGTGCTGTAGAGGGTCAGCCCGTTGCCCGGGTTGCCGGGCCCACCGCCGCTGGTGTTGATGGCCGCCGGCATGTTGCCGTCGATGTTCAGGTTGGGGTTGGGTCCGTAATTGACGCTTGCGATGAAGTTCTCGAGCTTCTGCATCTGGGAGGGGGCGGGCTGTTCGTCGGCGCCCTGCAGGTTGACGTACGTGCCGGCGAACGCGGCGATGTTCTCGCGGTCGCCCCGCCAGTGCATCGCGCCGTTGCCGACGATGCCCTGCAGGCTCTGGGTCACCATGGGGCCCTTCATCGGGTGCCACGGGCGGCAGGTCTGGCCCTGGCGGCACTCCTGGTTCACGGCCTTCATTTCCCCGGCGGGATTGCCAAGATCCCAGGCGAGGAAGTCCGAGCGGGCGTCGAGGTGGCACGAGGCGCACGACGCCTGACCCAGGCCGCTGGTGGCGTGCGTGTCATAGAGCAGCGGCCGACCCTCGCGGATGTCAGAGGGCGTGGGGTCGTAGAAGCTCACGCGCCGGGATTCGGTGTTGGTCGAGGTGTCGATGACCGAGATCGAGCCCGCGAACTTGTTCATCACGTACAGGCGCAATCCCGAGGTGTTCATCACCAGCCCCGTGGGCCCCTCACCGACGTTGATGGTCGCGTACCGGACGCCGGAAGCGTCGGTCACAACAACGTTGTTGCTCCCCATGCCGGTGACGTACGCGCGGCCGCTGATGGGGTGCCACGCGATGCCCCGCGGATCGCCCAGCGAGAGGGCCCGCTGCGGAGCGGGAATGGTGGGGGAGGCGTAGTCCAGGTGGGGGTTCAGGTCCGCCGCCTGCACGGTCGCCGGGATCGCGGGGTTGAACGACCCAATCTCGCACATCACAAAGACGCCGCGGAGATTGCTCTCGAATCGCACCTCGTTTCGCGATTCGGTGCCGACGACGGTGACCAGGCCGTCTGGGCGCACGGCGATTCCCATGACGTTGGTCGCGATGCCGCCGGCGTAGGAGACGCCCAGCGTGGCGGCATCGATGATCGCCACGTCGTGGTCGTGCATGTTCCAGGTGACGAAGGCGGACCAGTCGCGGTTGTTGTCGTCGCGCCAGGCGCCGTCGGCGCGGCGCTTCACGATCTGGGCCACGGGCGGGGGCGGCGCCAGGCCGGGGGCGATCGGCGGGTCGAACTGGGCGCCGGCGTTGGGGGGAGGGTTGCGTCCGCCGTAGGGGCCGGTGGTGTTGCTCACGTCCTGCTGGCGGATGGCGGCGCTGGCGTTGCCGCTTTCGAAGATCGCGGCGTAGACGCGGGCCGCGTCGGGGCTGACGGCCAGGGCTCGGGGCTCTTCGCCCTGGATCGCCAGCACCGTCGGCGCGGCGGCGAGGTTGGCCGGGTCGTACACGCGCACGGTGTTCTGCTGCGACTGGCTGACGAACGCGCGGCGCGGGGCGCCGGCGAACACCACGTCGGTGGGCTCATCGCCCACCAGCAGCGTGCGGACCACACGCCCCGAGGCCAGATCGACGATGCTGATCGAATCGGAGAGGTGGTTCACCACCCACGCCTCGTTGTCAGTCCGGGCCCGGACCGACACCGGGTCAAGCCCCACGGGCACCGAGCGGACCCAGACGGGCGCGGAGCCCGAGGCGTCGAAGATCTCGAGCCGGTTGTCCGCGGTGTTCACCGCCAGGAGCAGCGAACCGCCGGGCGTGAGCGTGATGGGCGAGACGTGGGGGGTCTCCCAGTTCCAGAATCCGTCCTGCGCGCGGGCCGCCGCGAGGCCGGATATTGAAGCCAGAACGGCCGCGCCGAAGCGGCCACGATGAGCGCGGAACTGCGTCATGCTCGTATCTCCCTGCGGTTTCGATGCAGGGGCAACGCACGGGAGCGTGAAGTAGTGCAAGGACGCAACAAAAAAGCAACACGGCTCGGCCGACCGGCGTGGGCGCGTGGAGCACGGGGAGCACGGGGAGCACGGGGAGCACGGGGAGCACGGGGAGCACGGGGAGCGGAAGTTTCCCTGTTCTGCTCCGCCGGACGCTCCTGAGGATGGAGTTACCGGCACACTTGCTGTACAGTGATTCGAGCGGGGTGTTCGCGATGCCGAGGGATGCGGGTATTGAACGCGCGGCACCGATGAGCACCCGCGTGCCCCGGCCGCGCGGCGGTGTGGCCGATTGAAGCGGCTTCACATCGCCCGGCATCACGCCGCCGCCGTGCGTGCCGAGAATCAGAAGGAACAAGCCATGAAAACGTCTTGTACGCGCACCGCCCTGCTCGTCCTGGCGTGCACGATCGCGGCGGGCGCGGGCGCCCGGGGTCAAACGCCGGTGGGAACGTCGTTCACGTACCAGGGCAGCCTGGACAACGCCGGCGTTCTCGTGAGCGAGCACGCGGACCTTCGCTTCCGATTGTGGGACTCGGCAACGGGAGGGACTCAGAGCGGCTCGACGCTCGAGGCGACCGGTGTCGACGTGGTCCAGGGGGTGTTCACAGTTCAGTTGGATTTCGGCGGCTCGGCGATCAACGGCGATGCGAGGTGGCTGGAGATCGAGGTCCGAGTGCCGGCCGGCTCGGGCGCGTACACGCTCCTGAGCCCCCGCCAACCGGTGACGGCGGCGCCCTACTCGAGTTTCTCTCTGACCGCCGCAACGGCGAACAACACGGACACGGTGGACAACTTGCACGCGTCGGGCGTGCCGGCGCCCAACACGCTGATTGCGCTGGACGGGGCGGGCAAGTTCCCCAACGCCGTGCTGCGCACCGGCCCGGGGAACGGGCTCGACGCCGACCTGCTCGACGGGCAACACGGGGCGTTCTACCAGAACGCGGCGAACATCAGCGCCGGCACCTTGGCCGACGGCCGGCTCTCGGGCAACGTCGCGTTCCTCGCGGGCACGCAGACGTTCACGAGCGCGAAGACATTCTCCGCCGCTCCCATCTTCAGCGGGGCGGGCGTTCCCTTCTTCGTCAACAGCTCCGTGCTGGTGCCGAACCTCAACGCCCAGTACCTGTCGGGGCGCGACGAGTCGTTCTTCCGCAACGCCAATAACCTGAGCGCGGGGACGGTCCCCGACGCACGGATCGCGGGGACGTACAGCCAGTTGGTGTACTTCAACAACACGATGAACGTCTTCTACGGCAACGGGGCCAACCTGGGCAGCCTGAACGCCGGGAACATCACGATGGGAACCCTGGCGGACGCCCGCCTCTCCGGGAACGTGGCCCTGCTGAATGCCGTGCAGACGGTGAGCGCCGCCAAGACCTTCAGCGTCGCCCCGTCCTTCTCCGCCGCGGCGGCGCCGTTCAGCGTCACGAGCACGGGCGTGGTGACCAACCTCAACGCCGATCTGCTCGACGGTCAGCACGGCGCGTTCTATCAGAACGCCGCGAACCTCAACGCGGGCTCGCTGGCGGACGGGCGGCTGTCGGGCAACGTCGCCCTGTTGAACGCGGTGCAGACATTCACGACGGACAAGTACTTCACCGGCGACGTGTACATCTCCACGGACAACAAGGCGCTGCGGTTCTACGGGGGCGGGCAGATCAAGAAGCAGTACGGGAGCGGGCTCAAGATCATCGCGCACGACGACACGGCGGGCGTGGAGTTCCTGACGGCGGCGGGCACGCACAACATGATGGTCAAGAACGGGCGCGTGGGCATCGGCACCGTGAGCCCGGACGCCACGCTGCGCGTCGAGACCGCGACGCTCACGCCCCTCAAGGCCATCTACACCGGCACGAGCAGCGCATCGGCGGTGGTGGGCACCAGCGTCGGCGGCGACGCGATCGGCTACGGCGGGTACTTCACCGGCGGGAACACCGGCGTGTACGGCGTGGTGAACACCAGCGGCGGCAACCTGTACACGGGCGTGAACGGCGGGGCCCTGGGCGGCACCGGTCAGCGGTTCGGCGTGTACGGGTACGCCAGCGGCGACAGCGGCGTGAGCTACGGCGTCTTCGGGACCACCGCCGGCGCGGGGACTCGCTGGGCCGGCTACTTCTCGGGCAATGTCAACGTGACGGGCACGCTGTCGAAGGGGGCCGGGGCCTTCAAGATCGACCACCCGCTGGACCCCGGGAACAAGTATCTGTACCACTCGTTCGTCGAGTCCCCGGACATGATGAACATCTACAACGGCAACACCACCACGGACGACGCGGGGTTCGCGACCATCGTCATGCCCGACTGGTTCGGCGCACTCAACCGCGATTTCCGGTATCAACTGACCGTGATTGACGGCGGCGAGAACGACTTCGTGCTCGCCCGCGTCTACCGCAAGCTCGAGGCCAACACGTTTGTCATCAAGACCAGCATGCCGAACATCGAAGTCTCCTGGCAGATCACCGGGATCCGCCAGGACGCCTTCGCGAACAGCGAACGCATCCCGCTGGAAGTCGACAAGCCCGCATCGGAACGCGGCAAGTACCTGCACCCGGGCGCCTTCGGATTGCCGGAGGCCGCCGGCATCGATCCGGTCAGGCGGATCGACGCGGAATCACCGACGCTCAAGTAGAGCGCTCACGGCGAACGCCGAGCCCGCCGGGATACCGCGGCGGGCTCGCCTACGGCGTCCGGGCTTTCAGGATCTCCGCGGCCACGGCGTCGATGAGTTCGCGGTCTTCCGCAAGGTGACCGGAGGCCGCGAGGCCGGCGCGGGCCTCTTCGAGCAGTTGGGGGCAGCGTGCCGCGGCGGCGGGGGCGGCGTCGCGCTGCGCCCAGATGCCCCGGGCGAGGTTGGCCAGATAGCGGGCGGCGTGGGGCGAGGATTGCAGGCCGCCTTCCTTCATGATGAGCGGGGTGGCGGTGCGGCACTCGTCGATGAAGGCGGTGAGGTCGCGGTCGATGTCCGCCGGGGTCATGCCGGGTTGCGCGGCGAGCATGTTGCGGTACTCGGTGGTGCGATCCACGACTCCCCGGCCCTCCCGGGCCGCCGCGGCGAGGAACCTGGCGCGCAGATAGAACTTGAAGTGCGGCTCGGCGCCGACGGGATCGTGGGCTTCGTTGAAGATCTGCACGACGTTGCCGGCGGCGCGTTCGACGTTGAAGTCCGCGTCGTTCGCGCGGCTCCTGAAGATCTCCAGGGCGCGAACGGCGAGGGCCACGGCTTCATCCTTGCGGCCCGCGATCGCCAGCGCCCGTGAGCCCGTGATGGCGGCGAAGCCGATCGTCGGGTGCCCGGGCGAGTAGGCCTTTTCGGCTCCGGCGAGGGCCGCGAGGGCGATGGGCACGGCCTCGGCGCCGCGGCGGGTGTTCATCAGGAAGGCCGCGTAGTTGTTCATCGCCGCGAGCACAGCCGGGTGGGCTTCGCCCAGGTTGGCCCTTCCCAGATCGACAGTCTCCTTGAGCAGCGCGCCGAGTTCATCGGCGCGCTGCTGGGCGCCCAGCGATGCGCCAAGGCTCAGCCGCGCCGAGATCGCGTTCTCCCACTGCGAGGGCGTGGTGGGGGAGATGGACGCGATGAGGCGCCGCAGCAAAGGCTCGGCCTCGGCGTGCTTTCCCTGCCTTTGCAGTGATTCGGCGAGGAGCGCGGTGGCGTGATCGCGGGCCTCCGCGACGTCATCGCGGCTGCGGTCGCAGCGCGCCAGAGCTTCGCGGAAGAGCTGTTCCGCCTTGTCGGGTTGGCCCAGGTCCCCCTGCACGCTGCCGTGCAGAGAAACGGCCTCGATCGTCAGCGGAGCGTCTGCTTCGCCGGCGGCGTCGAGCTCCTCGATCGCCCGGCCGATGGCCGCCGACGCCTTTTCGAACTGGCCGGTGGAGTAGAAGAGGTTGGCCACGGTGGACCGCACGCGGCCTCGCAAGGCGGGGTCGGACTTGAACCGCTCGTCCACGGCGGCGGCGGCGTCATCAAGCACCTCGACGACGCGAAGGCTCGGCCCTTTCTTGCTCGCCGAAGCGGCGCCGAAGGTGTCGGCCACCAGGAACGACACCATCTCCTTCTGCTTGGCCGCTTCACGTTCCGCCGCCACCTGTGCGGCCTGCGCGAGGGCTCTCTGCCGCTGTTCTCGCTGGTACAGCACGCCGATGGTGATGGCGGAGGACACGACCAACACCGTGATGGTCGCGGCGGCGGCGACCAGGCCCTTGTGGCGTGCCGCGAACTTGCGGAACAGGTACGACGCCGTCGCCGGGCGGGCGGAGATCGGCTCGTTGGCGATGTATCTCCGCAGGTCGCTGGCGAGCTGCGCCGCGGAGGCGTAGCGGCGGTCCTTGTCCTTGTGCATCGCGGTCGCGACGATGGTCTCGATATCTCCGCGGCAGTCGGGCGCGAGGGTGCCGAGCCGCGCTGGATCGTGCTCGAGCACCTCGCGCGCGGCGTCGAAAGCGTTCTTGCCCTCGATGGCGTGGGGCATCTTTCCGCTCAGCAGCAGGTAGAGGATTACGCCCAGGGCGTAGATATCGCTGCGGGTATCGACCTTGCCCGGCTCGTTGCGCACCTGCTCGGGGGACATGAAGCCCAGCGTGCCGATCATCTGGCCGGCCTCGGTGGCGAAGGTGCCCGAGGGCTGCGATTCGTCGGTCATCCGGGCGATGCCGAAGTCCAGGATGCGTGGCAGGGGCAGGCCGCTGCGGCTGAGGAATGACGAGCCCGCGGTGGCGGTCGGGTCCGGCACCGGAGTCTGGCCCTTGGCCCCGGTCTCCGCGGCAACTTCCGCGACGAGGATGTTCCCGGGCTTGAGGTCGCGGTGGATGACGCCCTGCTGGTGAGCGAACTGCACGATGTCGCACACGCAGGCGACCAGGTCGAGGCGCTGCGTGATCGTGAGGTTGTGGGATTGAGCAAAATCGGTGAGGGAAACGCCGCGGACGTACTCCATCGCGAAGTAGGGAACCCGGGCGCCGGCGATGTCGGCGACGCCGGCGTCGAAGATCTGCGCGATGCCGGGATGAGCCAGGCGGCCGAGGAACTCCACCTCCCGCCGGAAGCGGCGGAACATCGCCGGGGTTTCCACACCGGCTCGCATGAGTTTGATGGCGACGCTGCGGTCGGGGTTCTCCTGGCGGCCCTCGTAGACGTCGCCCATGCCGCCGCGGCCGATGTGGCGGACGATCTTGTACGGGCCGATGCGATCGGGGAGTGCGGCGGCGTGGCCGCCCGCGGCGGGGCTGTCGGCGGTGTCCAGCAGTTGCTCGAGGCCGGCGCGCACGCCCCTGGAGCCGGTGAGTTGCAGGGACTGGTCGTCGCCCAGGAGCATCTCTTCAACGAGGCGGCGCAGTTCGGCATCGTCGCCGCACTCGCGGGCGATGTGCGCCGTACGGGCTTCTTTGGGGAGTTCGCACGCGTCGGAAAAGATCTCCGCGGCGCGCTGGTAGCGGGCGGGGTTCACGGCGCCTCTCCGGGCTCGTTCCCGCCCTTGATCTGGGCGCTCAGCCACGCCTTGGCGACCCGCCAATCGCGGTTGGCGGTGATGACCGACACGCCCAGCACGTGCGCGGCCTCTTCCATGCTCATGCCGCCGAAGAAGCGCAGTTCGATGAGCCGGCTGTGGCGCGGGTTGAGTTCGGCGAGGCGCGTCAGCGCTTCATCCAGCGCGAGCAGGTCCACGTCGGACTCCTTGCCCGGGGCCTCGCTGAGCGTCACGCGTCGGCCGGGCGGGGAACGCTTGGCCGTGCCCTTGGCGCGGGCGTGGCTGGCCAGTATCTGGCGCATCGCCTGCGCGGCGATGGCGAAGAAGTGGGCGCGGTCCTGCCAACTGATCTGCGTAGCGCCCAGCAGCCGGACGCACGCCTCGTTGACGAGGGCGGTGGGCTGGAAGGTGTTGGCGCTGGATTCGCGGCGCATCAGGTTGCGCGCGATCACGCGGAGTTCCTCGTACACCACCGGGAGCAACTGCTCAGCGGCGGAACCATGGTTGTCGCTCAGGTCCGCGAGGAGTTGAGTGATGCGTTCGTCGCTCATGGGCGGTGCCGGAAGTGTGGGGGCCGGATCGCGGTGCGTTTGGGGTCTATCCGGAGTAGGCGGCTGGTCCGAGATTTCGACCCCCCACCGATCGACAAAAATCGTTGATGGCATGATAGAAGTCGTCTTCGGATGGCGTGCTACTTCGTGAGGTGGTGGTGGACTTCGCCGCGGCCGTGAAGCCCGGCAACACCCGGCTCGCTTGATCCCCGCACGCAAACGCCTTTCTGGAGACTCTCGATGAACATCCGCTCGACAACGTTGCTCTTGGTGCTCGCCGGCTCGCTCACCTGCCACGCGCAGACACCGGTGACCACCGCCTTCACGTATCAGGGCCAACTGATGGACTCCGGCGTGCCCTCGCAAGGCTTGGTAGACCTGCGATTCCGGCTGTTCGACGCGGCCGAGAACGGGAACCAGGTCGGCCCGACGCTGTGCGCCGAGGAAGTCGCTGTCGTGGACGGCCGGTTCACCACCGCGCTCGACTTCGGCGCTCAGTTCGCCGGGCAAAGCCGATTCCTTGAGATCGAGGTCCGCGGGGATGCATCGCTGGCCTGCTCGGACCTGACCGGATTCAACCTGCTCTCTCCCCGACAGCCGCTGACGGCCACGCCCTACGCGGCGTTTGCGCTGAACGGCAACCCCGGGCCAGCCGGTCCGCAGGGGGCCACCGGTCCGCAGGGACCGACGGGCCCGATCGGGCTGACGGGCCCCGCGGGCGCCGCCGGGGCCACCGGTCCACAGGGCCCTTCCGGTGCCACCGGGCCTACCGGTCCCATCGGTCCCACGGGCCCGCAGGGCGCTTCGCCCTTCCTGCTCAACGGCAGCAGCGCGTATTACAACGCCGGGAACGTGGGCATCGGGACCTCGACGCCCTTCCAGGCGCTCGATGTGAACGGCCGCCTGGTGGTGCGGTCGGGCGTCATACAGAACGGCTCGACCGCCGTGACCAGCACCGGCGACCTGGGTCTGTACTCGCAGGTTCCCGGCGCTTGGATGCGGTTCGTCACCAACGCGGCGCCTTTCGCGTGGTTTGGAGATAGCAATGCCGGCTCGAACAGCATCATGGCACTGACTTCCGATGGCAAGCTCGGCGTCGGGACCATTTCACCGCAGGGCGGGCTCTCGGTCCGCAAGCAGATGGTGACGAACGACTACGCGTCGCTGGCTCAGGGTGTGCACATGGGCCTGGTCCCCGGCTACCCGGACTCCACGGACCTGGTGCTGGCGGGAGCGAACAACACCAACGGCAACTCCGGGATCTACTTCACCGCGGGTGTGGGGTGGCGGGGCATCCGGTACGCCCGGAGCGATGATTCCCTCGCCATCAACAGCACCGCGTACTTCCTTCCCAACGGCAACGTCGGCATCGGAACATCCACCCCTGTCGCCAAGCTCGACGTGAACGGCCGCACCCGC
Source organism: Phycisphaerales bacterium (assembly GCA_044222845.1). Taxonomy (GTDB): domain Bacteria; phylum Planctomycetota; class Phycisphaerae; order Phycisphaerales; family UBA1924; genus UBA2402. The sequence goes on along the minus strand of JBGAMO010000013.1, from coordinate 10,580 downwards.
ACGCGGGAACTGGAGATCATCGGCGGGGCCGACATTGTCGAGGGGTTCACGTCTCGCGCCGAGGGCATCGAGCCCGGCACACTCATGGTGATCGATCCCGAACATCCGGGCCAGTTGATGCCCTCCGCCGCGGCGTACGACACGCGCGTCGCGGGCATTGTCTCGGGTGCGGGCGGCGTCGCGGCGGGCCTGAAGCTCGGTCACCAGGGCGTGATGGACGGGGACCTGCCGATCGCGATGACCGGTCGCGTGTACGTGAAGTGCACCGCCTCGGGCGGGGCGATCAAGGCCGGCGACCTGCTCACCACGAGCGATGTCGCGGGCCACGCGATGAAAGCGGTCGACCGCGACCGTCGCGGCGGGGCGGTGATCGGCAAGGCGATGTCCGACCTCAACGACGGCACCGGCCTGGTGCTCGTGCTCGTGAACCTCCAGTAACGCACCGCACCCAGGAGACACACCATGAGAACTTCTGCTTCAATCCTCGCCGCGGCCTGTGCGATGGCGGCTCTGGGCTCGGCGGCCTCGGGACAAACCGACACTCGTTCGGCCCCATTCGCTCCCCACAACCTGGGCCTGCCCGTGGGCACGGCCAAGATCATCGGCACGATGGGGTTCCTGGACTACGCGAACCCGATCCGCCCCTCCGATGTCGCCCAGCCGCCGTTGATCACATTCATTGGCGATCAGTCGGAGCCCGCAGAGGCGCTCTTGCCCTACCAGAGCGAGGGCCGGCGCGTTGAGATCAACTGGCCGCTGCTGGCCTCGCTCGACAGCCCGGGCGAGCATCGGGCCATGCTGACGCTCTTCGGCGGCGAGGAGCGGGAGTTGGTCTTCGTCTACTCCGAGTACCGCACGCCCACGTCGTACTCGTGGTTCGGCCAGATCGCGGGCGTCCCGGCCAGCGACTTCATCCTGGTGCGCGCCGAGGACGCGGTGTACATGATCCTGCGGGACTACGACCGCAAGGAGGAGTTCGAGATTCACTACACGCCCGGGTACGGGACGACCGCCGCGGGACATGCCCTGCGGGCGATCTCCCGCGTGCCCTCGGACCACAACCGGTGCGGCACGTGCGACGGGCAGATCGGCGATGCGCCCGCGGAGACGGCGCCGACCGATCACCAGCCCGGTGGCTACGGCGCTCGCGCGGCGAGCGACCCCACCAACCAGATCGACGTGCTCTTCGTCGCCACGGCGGACGCGATCGCCGGCTTCGGCACCTACTCGGCGTTCTACGCGCAGGCCCAGGCGTGCGTGGACGACTTCAACCTCGCCAGCGCCAACGCCGGCGCGGGGCTCTCGATGCGGCTGATGCAGGCGGACCCGACCGCCGCGGCGGGGTACGCGGAAGCCAGCGACGGCAGCACGGATCTGAGCCGCGTGTCCAACTCCGGCGACGGCTACCTGGACAACGTGCTCACGCTCCGCAACACGGTCCGCGCGGACGAAGTTTGTCTGTTCAGGCAGAACCGCTGGAACGTCAGCGGGGGTTCGTCGACGGTGGGGATCGGCTGGCGTCCCACGAGCATCTCCGGCATGAGCTCCAGCAACGGATTCGTCGTCGTCTCCCGCCTGGCGGGCTCGGTGCCGGGCACGTTCAGCCACGAGATCGGCCACAACCTGGGCGGGTGCCACCACGAATCGCAGAACGACTGCGCCACGGCCGTGACCACGTCGCCGCACGGCAAGCAGCACGCGTGCGATCGGCTTGTCTGCTACGACTACTGGCACACGACCATGGCCTACTCGCAGTCTTACTCGGCGTGCAGCGCCGACACGCGGCTGACGATCTTCTCGAACCCCAACATCTACTTCCGGGCTCCCCTGGGCTGCGACGACTTCGCGGTGGGGGACAGCGTGTCGAACGTCGCCAACGTGATCCAGACGACGCGGTCGGTGGCCTCGCAGTGGAGGATCGCTTCGTCCCAGGCATGGGCCTACGCCCCCAACGGAACGGGCGGCGGCGGCACGCGGTACTGGCCGTATGGGCGCGTCAGCACCGCCGTGTCCGTGGTCCAGGGCGGGGCGGCGGAGGCGGTGGTGAAGGCGTTCGCCGGCACCTACGGAGAAACAGCGATCGCGGGCCGTTCGGTGGTGATGACCAACCCGTGCGTGATCACGGTGGCCGAGGGGGGCACGGTGGTCATCCGGTAGCGCTCGCGGCCCGATGATTGCGGGCTGGGCAACGACTCACCCCCACACGGATGTTCGTGCGAGTTCGAGACGCGCGGGGCGACCACGCAGCAACAGTGGTCGCCCCGGTGCGTTTTGGAGGTTGGCACTGTGAATGTCGCCGATCGCCCGCTCAGAACGTGACGGCGGTGCTGCTCTCACGCACCACCAGGCGCGTGGGGAGGCGGACGCACGTCGCGGGGGCCTCGCGGCGCTCCATCCGCGCCACCAGCGCCCGCACGGCCGAGGCGCCGACGTCTTCCATCGGCAGCGCAACCGAGGAGAGCGTGGGCCGCATGATGCCGGCCAGGCGCGTGTCGTCGAAACCGACGATGCGGACCTGGTCGGGCACCCAGAGCCTGACGGCTTCGGCCGCACGCAGCACACCGCAGGCGATTTCGTCGTTCGCGGCGAGGATCGCGGCGCCCTCCAGGCTCCGCTGCTGGTGGGCCCGCATCGCCCACTCCTTGCCCCACGAGACCGCGTATTCACCGAAGGAGATTTGGTCCGGGCGGGCATCGTGGCCGCGCTCGGCGAGCACGGCCTTGAACGTCGCGGCACGCTCCTGCGAGTCGACGTTGCCCAGAGGCCCGCCGACGAAGTAGCAGCGGCTCGCGTCGACCCAGCGCAGCAGGTGCTCCACCGCCTCGCGGGTGCCGCGCTTGTTGTCGAGCACCACGCTGTCGATGCCGTGGGAAGAGAAGTCTGTGCACATCACCACGCCCGGCAGGGCCGCCTCGATGACGTCCTGGGCCAGGGGGTCGTTAGGATCGTCGATCATGACGATCATGCCGTCGATCAGGCCGGTGCCCAGCACGCGGTCGCGGCGGCGGTTGGTCTGCTGGCGGGTCATGCTCGTCACGAGCAGGTGGTAGCCCAGCCGCATGGCTTCCTCGTCGGCCCCTTGCAGCATGCGGGTAAAGAACTCGCCGTGGAACCACGGGAGGGCGATGCCGATCACGCGGCTTTCGCCGGACATCAGGGCCTGCGCGAGGGGGTTGGGGGTGTAGCCCAACTGGGCGATCGCGGCCCGCACGCGCGAGAGCGTCGGCTCGGCCACCGCCGCGGGAGTGTTGATCGCCCGGCTCACCGTGGCGATGGAGACCCCGGCCGCGGCAGCGACCTGGCGGATGGATACGGGCGGCTTGCCCGACTCTCCGGCGTTGCCTGCTTGTCCGGACCTGATTTGCACGGGGGAGAGTGTACGGGGCTCGCGCGCTGATGCTGCGAGAACGACTCACCAAACGCACGGAACTCTCAATGCGCCGCGGGGGCCGCCTCGGTGGTGACGAACTCAACGCCCGCGGCGCTGCTCCAGGCGACGCAGGTCGCGTCGGCGCTCATCACCACGAACCGGGTGGCCGACGGCGCCTCCAGCCATGCCAACTCCTGCCCGTTCGACGTGTCGAACACGCGGACCCGCTGATCGATGCACGCCGTCAGCAGGCGGGCTCCGTCCTCGGCAAAGGCAACACCGGAGATTCCCTTGGGGTGCGGCAGCAACCACTTCTGCTCGCCCTTGTCCATGCTGAACACGAACGCCGCCTTGGTCATCGAACCCTTGCAACCGATGGCGATGCGGCTGCTGTCGGGCGACACCGCCAGCGCCATGGAGTACGGCGCGGTGCTGCAGACGTGCCGCTCCTTCGCGCCGGTGCGGGCGACGTACAGGTCCGCGCCGCTCAGGCCTCCGATCGCGATGTGCGCCCCATCGGGAAGAAATGCCACGGGCTGGCCGAACGCCAGAGTCTTTCCGAGATTCGCCAACTGCTTGCCTTCCTTGGCGTCCCACACCACGGCGTTGCCGCCGGTGGTCGCGGCACAGACCAGGGTCGCGTCGGCGTTCACCGACATGGACACAATCGTCCCCGGCAACTCGCGCATCTCGATTCGGGGCTTGAGCGTCGCCGCGTCGAAGATGCACACCGTTCCATCATCGGCGCCGGTCACCAGCGTCCGGCCGTCGCCGCTGAAGATCGCGTGCAGAATGCCGCACTTCGCGGCGGGCTCCGCGGGCGTGGTGCACCCCGCCGCAGCCCACGCCGAACCAAGCGACGCGTTCTCCCGCACGTCCCAGACGTACACCTTTCCGTCGGGTGCGCCGAACGCCAGCCGCGGCAGCGAGGGGTGGAACGAGATCGTCACTGTGGAACCGCTGGGCGGCGGGGCCTTGGCCTTGGGTTTCTCGCCCGCCGAGGCGAAAGCCATCGCCTGCTTCCACTCCCACCGGCGCAGGTCCTGCGGGCAGGATTCGAGCAGTGCTTTGGCTTTGGCCACGTCCCCGGCGTGCAGCGCCGTCCACGCGGCGTGAACGTCGCGCGCGTAGGTTGCCTCCTGCGCCCCGGCGGCGCCGGCGATCGACACCATGACGATGAACGCCCCGGTGAATGAAGTTCTCATGCCAGGCTCCTTGCGTTTCAACCCACGGCGGTGACGAACACGCACGACAGCGGCCCTTCCGCCGTCAGCCGCGCGCCGGCCACGCCCCGGGGAACGTACATGGTCGTCCCCGGCAACACCGCGCCCGACCCAATCTTGCTTTCGAGTCTTCCCTTGCCCGAGATGCAGACCACCGGCCCACAGTGGGTCGACAGGTCCAGCCCTTCGCCGCCGATGCTGCGGTTCTCAAGCGTGAAGTTGGGGGCGTTGAGCGTTCCCCCGGGCCGATCCATGCGGACCGCCGCGGGCGGCGGGGAGTCAAAGTCGATGCACGCCATCGCCTCGGCCACGTGCAACGCCCGGCCCTTGCGGCCCCAGTCGTACACGCGGAACGTCGTGTCGCTGGCGGTCTGCACTTCAAGCACCAGCACGCCCGCGCCCAGCGCGTGGCAGGTGCCGCTGGGCAGGTTGTGGCATTCGCCGGGAACAGCGGGCACGGCCTGGATGAGGTCCACCACGCCCGCGCCGTCGCCCGTGAGCGCGCGGCCGAAGGCCTCGCGCGTCACCCCGGGCTTGAGCCCCTTGTAGATCATCGCGCCCGGCTGCGCATCGAGGATGAGCCAGCATTCGGACTTGATGTACGCCCCCGGGTGTGCCGCGGCGTACGCCGGGCTGGGGTGCACCTGCACCGAGAGGTTTTCTTTCGCGTCCAGGAACTTCACGAGCAAGGGGTACCCGCCCGAAGGAGAGAGAGAGACCTTGCCCGCGAACCGCTCGCCCCACGCGACCATCGCGTCGTGGAGCGTTCTGCCCGCCATCGGCCCGTTGGTGATCACCGATCGGAACGCGCCCCCGCCCGCGCCGCCCGTGGACGTCTCGGCCAGGTCGGCGAGTTCCCAGCTTTCGCCGACAGCGTCGCCGGGTGTGACGTGCTTGCCGAACCGCGCGAGCCGATCGCCGCCCCAGACCTTGGAGAGCAGCATCGGTTGCAGGAGCAACGGGTAAGGATCGTTTGTCACTGGCGAGAGCCCCGCGTCACTCGAGCGTCATCCCGCTGATCTGAGCGTCGAAGGTGATCTTGTCGCCCACGAACCCCTGGATGTCGGAGATGAAGCGCCGCTTCTGGCGCTTGATCTCGTTGCAGAGCAGGTAGAGCGTGTCGCCGGGGACGACCTGCGCCCGGAACGCGGCGCTCTCGATGCGCAGGAACATCGCCAGCGTCGGGACCGACTTGCGCACGATAAACAGATAGCACGCGAACTGGGCCGCGGTCTCGATCATCAGCACGCCGGGGAACATGGGGCGGCCGGGGAAATGGCCCGCCACCCAGAACTCGTCGTGGCGGACGTGCTTGACCGCCACGCCCCGGGCGTGGTCCTCGCTGTGCCAGACGACCCCGTCCAGCAGCGACATGTGGCCGCGGTGGGGGATCCACTTTTCCACAGCTTCCTTGGTTACGACGATGCCGTTGAGATCGATCCCGCTGACATCGAACAACAGCTTGGGCGCCGCCGCCGCCGTCCCACCCTGTGAACTTCCCGCGCCGTTAGGTTCAGTTGGCGTCGCCTGCATTCCTCAACTCCAGGATCTTCTCGCGCACCTCTTGCGCGGCGTTCTTGATATCCTGCATTGTTTGACGTGCGCGCGTGCCCGCGGCCTTGTTGCCGCCCACGGCCTTCTTCACGTCCTCCTCGGCCTCGGCGATCAGTTTTTTCAGTTTCTCGAAGGATTCCATCGCGATTCTCCACGCTCCGGGGCGGTGCTGCGCCGCGGCTGCGTACCGCATTCTAGCGAGCCCGCGTCACCCGGTGCGGCCCCCGGGCTCGCCCAACCCGCCATACCCCCGGCCACGTTCACGTACGATGCCGGATGCCCCGTGTCGTCAGTCTGCTGCCCTCCGCCACCGAAGCTCTGTTCGCCATCGGCGGCGGGGATCTGCTGGTGGGCCGTTCGCACGAGTGCGACTTCCCCCCGAACATCTCCCACCTGCCGGTGCTGACCGCCCAGCGCATCGCGGACGCGGCCCCGTCCGCCATCGACGCCCAGGTACGGCAGAGCCTGGCTTCTGGCCAATCGCTCTACACCATTGATGAGGCCGCGATCCGGGCCCTGCGACCTGACGTCATCCTCACCCAGGACCTGTGCGCGGTCTGTTCCATCGATCTGGCGGCTGTACGGCGGCTGGCCGCCACCATGACCCCCGCACCGACCATTGTGAGCCTGAACCCCGGAACCATCGAGGGGATCATCGACGACCTGCTGACCGTGGGCCGCGCGTGCGGGCTGGAGCGCAGGGCGCGGGACGAAGCGGTGCGTCTGCGCGAACGCCTCTTCAGCGCGGGGGAGTTCGTGAACCCGTTCGATGACGGCCCCAACGTTGTCTTCCTGGAATGGACCGACCCCCCGTTCGTCGCAGGGCACTGGATCGTCCAGATGATCGAGCGCGCGGGCGGGCGGCACCCCTTCAACCCGACGGTGGCCCGCGAGAACACGGGCGCCGCGGCCGGCCCGCAGCGGGCCGAGCGCGTCGCGGGCAAGAGCATCCGCATCACCACGGAAGTGCTGGCCGCCAGCGGCGCGGAACGGCTCATCATCTGCCCGTGCGGGTTTGACCTCGCCCGGACCAGGGCCGCCGCAATGGAGTTGGCGTCGACCCCGTGGTGGCGCGAGCTCCCGGCGGTGCGTGCCGGTCGCGTGGCGCTGGTCGACGGCAACCAGTATTTCAGCCGACCGGGGCCGCGGATCGTCGACGCCTTTGAGTGGCTGGTGGGATGGCTGAACGATCGGCCGGAACTGGCGCCGAAGAACTTCGCGTGGGAGCCGATGCGATCGTGAGCCATGGGTCACGAACGGCTCGATTCCGGCGCGGTTACGCTTCAAGACACACCATGAACTGGCGCCACTCAATGCTCCGAACCTGCTTCACGCTCGCCTCGCTCCTGACCTGCGGCACCCTGCACGCGCAGACCCGCTGGCCGCCCGCCACCGACGAGCAGCCCACCGCGCCGCCCCGCGAGTTCCGTGCGGCGTGGGTCGCGTCCGTGGCCAACATCGACTGGCCGAGCGCCCGCACCCTCACCACGGAGCAGCAGGCCGCGGAGATCCGCACGATCACCGACGCCGCGGCCAAGGCCGGGCTCAACGCCCTGCTCGTGCAGGTGCGGCCCACCGCCGATGCCCTGTACTCCAGCGAGTTGGAGCCGTGGAGCGAGTTCCTCACCGGCTCGCAGGGCAAGGCGCCCGATCCGCTGTACGACCCGCTCGCGGTGTGGATCGAAGAGTGCCGCGGCCACGCCCTGCAGTGCCACGCCTGGTTCAACCCGTTCCGCACGCGGCACTTCGAGGCCAAGGGCCCCGACGCCGCAAACCACGTGAACAAGGCCCACCCCGAGCTCGTGCACGAGTACGACCGCTACACGTGGATGGACCCGGGTGAGCAGGAATCGCAGGACATCGCGATGCGGGCGATCATGGATGTCGTCCGCCGCTACGACATCGACGGCGTGCACATCGACGATTACTTCTACCCGTACCCAAAGGCCGGGCAGGAGTTCCCCGACGACGCGTCATGGAACCGGTACGGGAAGGGCGGCGGGACGCTCTCGCGCCAGGATTGGCGTCGGGACAACATCAACCGGTTCGTCAAGCGGATGTACGAGGAAGTCAAGGCCGCCAAGCCGCACGTGCGCGTGGGCATCAGCCCCTTCGGCATCTGGCGGCCCGGCAACCCCGCGGGCGTGGAGGGGTACGACGCGTACGAGAAGCTCTGCGGCGACGCGAAGCTGTGGCTCAACGAGGGGTGGATGGATTACGCCTCGCCGCAGTTGTACTGGAAGGTCGACGCCCCCAAGCAGCCGTTCCAGCCGTTGCTGGATTGGTGGATCACGCAGAGCCGCCAGGGCCGCCCGGTCTACCCGGGCCTGAACGCCAGCCGGTGCGACCCCGCCGAGGGCAAGTGGCCCGCGTCGGAGATTGTCAAGCAGATCGAGCTGGCACGGGCCACGACGGGCGCGGGCGGGGCCGTGATGTTCAGCGTCAAGGCGCTCACGAAGAACTACAGCGGGCTGGCCGATGCGCTCGCCGCCGGTCCGTACGCGGCGCCCGCGCTGGTGCCGGTGTGCGACACGTGCGGCGACGCTCCGCCCCCGGCGCTGCGGGCCGAGTGCCGCGCCGAGCCCGACGGGCGGATCGCGATCTCGTGGGATGTTCCTTCCGGCGAGGGCGTGCTGGTGACGGCGTGGAAGAAGGGCGGGGCGTGGACGTTCAAGGCGATCGCGGTGCAGGCCGGCGGGATTGATCACGAAGCCTGCGACGCCGCGGCGTTGGCGATCCTCTCTCGCTCGGGCACGCTCAGCCCGTGGCTGGTCTGGCGCGGGCCGCGCTGATGGCGTCCATCACGCGCATCAAAAAACCCGGCCACGGGGACCGGGTCGCTCCTCTCATCTGTTCGCGCACGGTGTCAGGCCGCCTTGCGCAACACGCGGCGTGATTGGCCGGTGGCGGTGCGCGTGTTCTTTCGTGCGGTGACCTTGAGCGGCGAGATCGCCTTGGCGGCGCGGGCGCTGGCCCACGAGGTGAGCCGCGTCGTTCCCATGACGGGGTTGAGCGTGCGTCGCGTGGCCTGGGTGCGAACCGCCGGCCGCGTGGCCGTGATTCGCTTGGTCGTTCTGCTGGTGGATCGTTTCATCCGTGAGTTCCCGAACCGGCGCAACCCCCGAAAGAGAGGGTCGCCGCGGGTGCTGTGGGCCGCGTCCATGCGACCCCGAGCACCCGTTGCGGTACGCCAGTGATCGGACGGCGGGGAGTGCGGGTTAAGCGCAGCACAAAAAATCGCGCCGCAACCGGACCGGCCGCGAACGGATCACTTGCGCGTGGGGGACTTGCCGCCGATGGTGAGCGAGGTCGTCTTGCCGCGGCGCTTGAGAGGCTTGAGCCGCTCGGGGAGCGCGGCGCGGACGATGTACAGGGCCGCGAGGACCGCGCACACCGTCACCACCCAGAACTGCCAGTCGTGGGCGGGCACGGGCGCGGCGGCGAGGAGCGCGGCGGTCACGGGTGATCGTACGGTCCGCCGCGGGCGGTGTTGCTCGCCGGAACGTACACTGCCCGATGCACCCGCTCGCCGCGCTCAAGCAGATCCTGATCGACGCACGCTACGAGCAGGACGCGCTCGTTCCGCTCACCACCGCGACACCCACCGGGCGGGGCGTGGATCCGCAGGCCCTTGAGCAGATCGTCGCGGCCCCCACGCGCGTCAACGCGCTGGCCCGGCTCTTCTACTTCGGGCAGGCGCTCTCCACGCAGGCGGCCGACGAGGCCCTGGCGCCGCTGGGCTTTGGGCCGCTGGTGGAGACGGGGCTGCTGACGGCCAAGGACGGCTCGGTCCGTTCCACGTGCGTGCTGGCCAGCGTGCTTGGAACGATCATCTGCCGCGACTTTGAGTCATGGGTCACCGGCCGCCCGCTCGGCAACGACTACGTGCTGGGCGTGGGCCTGGCCTCCCGCCTGCTCAACGACTTCACCGTCCGCGTCAAGGCCGGGCGCGCGCTGGACATCGGCACCGGCCAGGGATTCCAGGCCCTGCGGGCCGCGGCGCACTGCGAACGCGTCATCGCCACCGACATTAACACGCGGGCCCTCAGGCTCGCCGGCATCGCGATGCAGATCAACAGCGTCACCAACGTCGAGCTGCGCGAGGGGAGCCTCTTCGAGCCCGTCGCGGCCGAGAAGGGCACGTTCGATCTCATCGTCAGCAACCCGCCGTTCGTGATCTCGCCGCCGCACGACGTCTCCGCCATCGGCGGCCGTTGGGAGGGCGATCAGTTCGTGCGCGAACTCGTGCAGGGCATCCCCGAGTACCTCGCCCCCGGTGGGTACGCCACCGTGCTCTGCGACTGGCACCACCCGACGGTCGACGCGTGGAAGGACCGGGTGTGTTCGTGGCTCGAAGGCCGCGGCGTCGACGCGTGGATCCAGAAGCTCAAGACCGACGACGCCCGCACCTACGCCACGCGCTGGCTGCGCGA
>JBGAMO010000222.1:0-6600 GCA_044222845.1 Phycisphaerales bacterium | reverse complement strand
CGCCCCATCCGGCGCCGATCACCGAGCCGAACAGGATCGATTCCCAGCTCTGCACCATGCCCGGATGCCCGCGTTGTTCCGCCACGCCGCGGCTCACCTGCACCAGCACCGCCCCCACCGCCATCGAGGCGACCAGGAACACGCCGATGGCCGTATCCACCGGCATCGCCCGCCGATCGCTCACCGCCGCGATCCCCAGTGCCGCCGCCCCGCAGAACGCCACGATGATGCACATCTGCGCCAGCGCCGCGTTCCATTCCATCGCGGGCATGAGCCCGAACGCGCCCACCAGGGCCGCGACGCCCACACCGCCGAACGCCGCGTGGCTCACACCCTGTCCCACAAAGCCCAATCGCTTCACCACCACCGGAACGCTCAGCACGCCGCACGTCACCACCACCGGCAACGCCGCGAGCAGCGCCGTCAGGTACATCTCCCGCATCGCCGGATCGGCGAAATACTCAAGAGTCCGCACGCCCACCCCCGGTCTTGGTATCCCCGTGCTTGTGTTCGTGGTGCCCGTGGTCGTGCCCGCACCCGTGATCGCCGTGAGCCGCCTCCGGGCACGGCTCCTGCGCACCGTGCGCGTGAATATGCACCCCGCCCAGCGCGCCGCGCAACCCCGCGACATCGTGGCTGAACAACTCCGCCAGCACCTGCGGCGTCAATCCTTGCGGGCTCATGTGGCTGTGCAGCCGCTTCGCCAGGCACGCCACGCGGTCGCTGCTCGCCGCGACCGCGCGCAGATCGTGCGTCACTGTCAGGATCGTCACCCCAAGCTCCCGGTGCACGTTCGCGAGCAGATCGGCGAACGTCCGCTGTCCCGCGGCGTCGATCCCCACCGTCGGCTCGTCCAGCGCCAGAATCTTCGCGCCGCACACCAGCGCGCGAGCGATCAGCACCCGCTGCATCTGCCCGCCGCTCAGTGTGCCGATGGGCTTGTCGGCGAACGCGCTGGCTCCCACAAGTCCCAGGAGCCTGTCGGCGTGCTCCACCACCCTGCGCGGAACCCTTTTCCAGGGCGGCAGCCGCCACGTCGCCGCGAGCAACACCGCTTCGCGAGCGCTCACGGGCGCACCCAGTTCCGCCTCGGACCGCTGCGGCACGTACCCGATGAGCCCCGTGAGCCGCGCCGCTCGGGGCGTCATGCCGCACACCGTAATGACGCCGCTGGCCCCTTCGAGCAGCCCCAGAATGAGTTTGAGTAACGTGCTCTTGCCCCCGCCGTTGGGACCCAGGATGCCCAGTCGCTCCCCCGCCTCAACACGCAGCGTCACCTGCTCCAGCGCCGGGGCCGCGGCGCCGGGGTACGTGAAGGACACCTGCTCGAGATTCACTGCCGCTTCAGCCATCCGGTCACGTGCTCTGATCACCGGCGTTCATCACTTGCCCCCAGGCTCGGGTGTCTTCCCGCCGATCGCCCCGGAGATCTCCGCAAGGTTCTTGTCCATCATCGCGAACCAGTCGCCGTCACCAAGGGGATCCAGCGTACGCACCTTGAGGTCGCACGCCGCCGCGATGCGCGACACCACCTTGGGTGAAATCTGCGGTTCCGCAAACACCACCGTGGCCCCGTGCTCCTTCGCCGACGCGGATACCGCCGCCAGCGCGCTCGGCGTGGGCTCGTTGGCATTCAGCCCCGCCACCGCGACCGTGGTCAGCCCGTAACGCTTGGCCAGATGCTGGTACGCATCATGACCGACGATGATCGTCTTGCGCGGCGCGGCGTCGATGGTGTCGCGGTACCGCGCATCCACCGCGTCCACCTTCGCGAGGAATGCCGCCAGACGGTCGTCCGCCGCACGCAGCGACTCCGGGCTCTTGGCAGAGTTCTTGATCGTGCCGGTGATCGCGTGCGCCAACGACTTGACCATCTGCGCGTCGAGCCACAAATGCGGATCGCCGTGACCGTGGTCGTGATCACACTCTGCGCCTTCGTGATCGTGATGCTCCGCGTTCGCGTCCCGCTCCTCCGCGATGCCGACGACCGCGCTGAAGCAGATATCGGTGCGTCCCGCCTTGGGGTGGCCCTTCACAAGCTTCTCAACCTGCGGCTCCAGCCCCATCCCCACATACACGAGCACATCGGCCTTCGCGATGCTCGAGAGTTTCGACGGGGGAATGTCGTACCCGTGCTCGCTCACCCCCGCCGGGATCAGAACCTCGACCGAGGCATCAGGCGGGAGCAACGGTTTCACAATCCCCGCCAGCGGCGGCAGCGTGACCACGACCTTCATCGTCTGAGCACGGGCGTGGGAGACGAACATCGCGATCACCGCCGCGGCGACCACCAACCAGGAATGACGCATGTGGAGAATCCGACCGGACAGTACGGACAGGCAATACATGAGAATCGATACTCAAAAAGTCTAGGTCAGGTTCGCCCCTGAATGACGCACGGCGCGCGCTCGTCGCGAGCGCTTCCGCAGAATCCTCGCGACCGCGGGCGATTTCGAGCGTCCATGTGACCGACTCCCGTCGATCTTTGACAACCCATCCCGGGGATCCCATCGACACACGCATTCACGCGGTGAACTTCTGTGCCAAACCGAAACGTCCTAATAACTCATCTCAACACCGGCACGCACGGCACCAAAAGTTCATCGCACCTGATCTCGGATCGCGTCGGCCTGAATACTGCTTCGAGAATGGGCTCTGGAGCGCCCCCTTTGGGGACCGCGAGCCACCAATGTTCCGATAACTGCCATTCGACGTCGCGCACAGCACACCAAAAGTTCATCGCGCCATTCGAGACGAACAGGACCGCTTCTCTGTCGAGCCCATCCCGCTCTCGGTACCGGTGGCGTCATGTCCCCACGACCGTCGGTCATGCCGAATCCCCCAAATCTCACCCTGTCGGACGCTGCTCGCAATGCGCTTTTCGCCTCCATCTGACCTACGCTTGTCCCCCTGTCCGTCTGTCCGCGATCGGATTTTGTTATGCCCGAAGAGCACGCACAAAAAACGGTTGCACTCTCGCCGCTCGTCGCGGGGATGCTGATCGCGCCCGCGATCGGCGCGGCGATGGGTCTGGCGCTCGCGACCGCCGCGGGGTGGGGCTCGCCCGACACCAAGTGGACGCTGGTGCAGACCGTGCTCGCCGCCGCGGCGTGCTGGCTCATCGCGGCTCTCGTCGGCCTGCTTCTCACCAGCCTCATCAGCGCTCATTCCGCTCGGCGCATGCCGATGGCGATCCTCGTCGCCTCCGCTGTCCGCGCCGGCATGGCCGTGTTCGACGGCGTGATCGTCGTCACCGCCTTCAAGCCCGATTCCCGAACTTTCTGGTGCGCCTTCCTCTTCGCCGGGCTCCTCTGCCTGGTGTACGAAACCACCTGGTCGATGCTCACTCTTCGGCGGCTGACCGCCGTTCAACCTGTGGTCGGAGTCTCCTGAATGTCCTTTGCCCCCTTCTTGATCCTGGCCGAAGAACAGAAGATGGACCCGGTGGCTCACGTCGTGAACCACCCGTTCCTCAAGTCCGAATCAGGGCTCTGGCTCTGGTCGGCGCAGACCGGCTCGCTGGTCCTCTCCGCGATCCTCACGGTGATCGTCCTGTACTGGGCCGCCGGCAAGATCGCCACCGGGCCCGCGAGCGAAGGCACCAACCGGTACGTGACGCGCAACCCCTTCGCACATGCCATCGAGGTCATCTGCAACTACCTGCGCGACACCATCGCCCGCCCCTTGCTGGGCGAGCGCACCGACCGCTTCATCCCCTTCCTCTGGTCCGTCTTCTTCTTCATCTTGTTTAACAACATCCTGGGCCTCGTGCCGATCCTCGACCTGATCGCCCTCGTCGGTCCCGAGAGCTGGCACCACAACCACATGGCCCCCGTCGGCGGCACCGCCACGCAGAACCTGTTCGTCACCGGCGCCCTGGCCCTCACCTCGGCCCTGGTCATCAACATCTCCGGCATGCGTGAGCTGGGCATCGGCGGGTACGTCAAGCACCTGACCGCCGGCACCCCCGCCTACCTCTGGCCGCTCATGGTCCCGATCGAACTGCTCAGCACGTTCATCAAGCCCGTCGCCCTCGCCCTGCGTTTGTTCGCCAACATGACCGCCGGCCACATCCTGATGGCCGTGCTCTTCGGCTTCGCCGGCATGGGCCTCTCCGGAGCCATGAGCTACGCCGTGGGCGCCCCGGTCACCCTCATCTCCTGCATCGCCAACGTCCTGATCTACTTCCTGGAGCTCTTCGTCGCCTTCCTCCAGGCCTTTGTCTTCATGTTCCTCACCACCGTATTTATCTCGCAACTCAGCCATCATCATGACCACGAGCATGATGATGCTCACGGCCACGAGCACGCTCACGCGTGAATGACGGGCCGATCCTCGCCCCGGGCATGCCCCGCGGCGTCATGTTCCCTCGTGGATGTTTCACTCCCCCCTTTGCCGGTACAGGCAAAGGCAGCACGAAAGGTCAGATCCGCATGAACAAGTTCTTCCGCAACGCTGTCATTGCCACCGGCGCCCTCGCCGTCCTGGCTTCCCTCGCCATGGCCCAGACCGGCCAGGCCAGCCCCGACGTCGTCGCGAACGCCGCGGCCGCCGGCCTCTTCGGCCGCGGTCTCGCCGCGATCGGCGCCGGCCTCGCCGTCATCGGCGGCGGCCTGGGCATCGGCATCATCGGCAAGGGCGCCGTCGAAGGCATCGCACGTCAGCCCGAGGCCGCCGGCCCCATCGGCACCAACATGATCCTGGGCGCCGCCCTCGTCGAAGGTGCGACGCTGTTCGCCGTCGTCGTCGGCCTCCTGGTCGTCCTCAAGTAACTTCCACCGCTCGCCGGCCCACCGGCCGGCGAGCGGCTTTCGGTCCGCGGTGGAACCGCCCCAACAGGCCGGTTCCGGTTTCGAACGGGGCGTGCCACGGGGCCCGCTCCCACAATCGTCTGCGTCTTTGAAAAGGACTCCTGCATGTCCCGCTTCGCCCGACTCCTGCTCGTCATCGCCGCCGTCATCGCCGCGGCCGTCTGCTTCTCCTCCCCCGCCATGGCCCAGGATCACGGCGCTCCCAAGACCGCCGAGCCCAAGGCTGCCGAGAAGGCCGCTCCCGCCCACGGCGCAGCCGCTACCGGCGATGAGCACGCCACGGCCGAGCACGCCGCCGAAGGCCACGACGCGGCGGGCGTGATCCCCAGCGTCCGGCAGGGCATCATCTCCGGCGTCGCCACCCTGGTCGTCTTCGGCATCGTCTTTGCCTTCCTCGCCACGCAGGTGTGGCCCAAGATCCTGACGGGCCTCAAGGACCGCGAAGACAAGATCCGCACCGCCATCGAGGAGGCCGAGCAGGCCCGCGAGCAGGCCAAGGCCTCCCTCGAGGAATACCAGAAGAGCCTCGCCTCCGCACGCGCCGAAGCCAGCAAGATGCTCGAGCAGACCCGCGCTCAGCAGGCCGCCCTCGCCGCCGACCTCAAGGCCAAGAGCGACGCCGAACTGGCCCAGATGCGTGACCGCGCCCTCAAGGACATCGAAGCCGCCAAGCGGCTGGCCGTCTCCGAGATCTACGGCCACGCAGCCGACCTGGCCTCCACGATGGCCGGCAAGATCCTGCGTCGCAATGTCAACGCGGGCGACACCCAGCAGTTGGTGCAGGAATCCCTCGCCCAGCTCGGCGGCGCCCGCAACTAAAGTCCCTCCACCAGACCTTCGCTCCCCGCCCACGCAGTCAGGACCTTCCCATGCCGCTCCTGGAAAACCCCACCGACGCCATCGCCCGCGTCTACGCCCACAGCCTCCTGGAACTCGCCGATGAAACCGGCGGACGCACCGGCGTCGAGACCGCCCAGGCCGAGCTCGAGGACCTGCTGGAGATCGCCCGCGCCGACGCGAAGTTCGGGGAGTTCCTCTCCTCGCGCGTCGTGCCCGCCGAGCAGCGCGCCAAGAGCCTCGAGACGATCCTGAAGGGCCGCGTGAGCGACCTGACTTTCCGCTTCCTGATGGTGCTCAACGGCAAGGGCCGCCTCGCCCACCTGCCCTCCATCTCCGCCGCGTTCGACGCGCTGGTGCAGGAGAAGTTCGGTCGCGTCGAGGTCGACGTCTTCACCGCCGAGCCCCTCGCCGCCGACGAGCTCAAGATGATGCGCGAAAAGCTCGGCGCCGCCATCAAGAAGGAAGTCATCCTCTACCCGTACACCGACGCCGCGATGATCGGCGGCGTCAAGTTCCGCATCGGCGACCAGCTCGTCGATGCCTCGCTGGCCACCCGCCTGCGCCAGCTCCGCGACCAGATGGAACGCGACGGCACCTCGGCGCTCCGCGGCCGCATCGAGAATATCGTCGACAACAACGGCTGATCCCTTCCCCCACAACAACAGAATAGAGAGGGCTTACCCATGCCAAAGAACACTGTCGCCTCCCTCGACGTCTCCGGCAAGCGCATCCTCGTGCGCGTCGACTTCAACGTCCCCATCGAGGACGGCGCGATCACCGACGACCGCCGCATCGCCTCCGCCGTGCCCACCGTCAAGAGCATCATCGACCGGGGCGGCAAGGCCATCCTGATGTCCCACCTGGGCCGCCCCGAAGGCACCGGCTACTCCGCCGAGGACTCCCTGAAGCTCTGCGCCGAACGCCTCGCCAAGCTCCTCGGTAAGCCCGT
>JBGAMO010000221.1:0-6631 GCA_044222845.1 Phycisphaerales bacterium | reverse complement strand
GGCGGCGCGGCCCGCGCCGCCGGGCCAATCGCTCATGGGCCGGCTCGCCACCGGCGAACCGGTGTGGATGGAACGCGGCTCGCTGCGCGTCGGCACGGAGAAGCCCGAAACGGTGCAGCCGATCATCGATGCGCTGCGGGCGCGGGGGGCGGTCATCAAGACGGTGCGCGAACTGAGGCCCAGCCTCGAGGACCTGTTCATGGAGGCCGTGACCGACCCGAACACCGGGCGCGCCCTGGCGCCGGGCGCGGCGGGCAAGGAGGCCACGCCATGATCCAGTCCTGGGCGCTGTTGGTGGATGCGTACCGAGAGCTGAAGGCCAAGAAGCTCTTCTGGATCACGATGATGCTCTCGGGGCTCGTCGTGCTGGCGTTCGGGCTGGTGGGGATCAACTCCAAGGGGTTGACCATCATGTGGTGGGAGTTCCCGCTGCCGATGCTCAACACCAACGTGATCCAGCCGTCGGTCTTCTACAAGTTCGTGTTCGTGCAGTTGGGCGTGCCGATCTGGCTCACGTGGATCGCCTCGGCCCTGGCGCTCATCTCCACGGCGGGAATGATCCCGGACTTCATCGCCGGGGGCGCGGTGGAGATGACGCTGAGCAAGCCCATCGGCCGCTTGCGGCTCTTCCTGACCAAGTACTGCTGCGGGCTGCTCTTTGTTGCGCTCCAAGTGGCGGTGTTCGCGGGGGCGTGCTTCCTGGTGATCGGCTTCCGCGGCCACACGTGGGAGTGGCGGCTGTGGCTGGCGGTGCCCATCGTGCTGCTGTGCTTTTCTTACCTCTACTGCGTGTGCGCCCTGGTGGGGCTGCTCACGCGCTCGACCATCGCGGCCCTGCTGCTGACCATTCTCTTCTGGTTCCTGCTGTTTATCCTCAACACCGTTGACGCGGTGATGGTGGCGCAGCGAGAGTCGTCGATCGTCCGGCTGGAGAGTTCCGAAAAGATGCTCGCCACCCGCGAGGCCAACGTCCGCAAGCTGCTCCCCGCCGACCTGCCCGACGACGCGGCCCGCGACGCCGAAGTGGCCAAGCATCCGATGGTGGAGTACGCACGCTCGCAGGTGAAGGACGCTCAGCAGTCGGTCAAGACCTGGACCAACACCGCCCGCACCTTCTTCTTCATCCGCACGGTGCTCCCCAAGACCAACGAGACCACGGCGCTGCTCAACCGCAACCTGCTCTCGATGGACGAACTGCGCAAGTTCATGCCGCAGGACGACGAGAACGACGAAGACGTCGAGGGGCCGCCGAAGCGCCGGCGCGGCGGGCCCAACGGCAAGGTGCAGGACCGCATCGAGGCCGCGATGCGTTCGCGTTCGGCGTACTGGGTCGCGGGTACCTCGGTGACGTTCGAGATCGTCATCCTGGGCATCGCGTGCGTGGTCTTCTGTCGGCGCGATTTCTAAACGGCGGTGTTCTGGCGGGCGAGGCACTCGAGTTCGTCGGCCGCGCGGGCCGCGCCGTTCTCGACCGCGATCTTCGCGCCCAGCGACGCCGCGGCCTGGGCCGGGCCGGGTTCTAGAGCGCGGGAAAGTGCGTCGGCCAGACGGCGCTCGTTCAGGCGGCCGGCGTGGAGCGTGACGGAGACGCCCAGGGCCTTGGCCCGGCGCGCGTTGTCGAACTCGTCGTTGGCGAAGGGGATGATCACGGTGGGCTTGCCGGCGCGCATCGCCTGGCCGGTGGTGCCGACGCCGCCGTGGTGCACCACCGCCGCGGCGTGCGGGAAGATGGTCGAGAACGGCGCGTACGCGAAGGCGCGGATGCCGGGGGGCAGATCACGCGGGGCGTATTCCATCTTGCCCACGAGCAGCGCGGCCCGCCGGTTGATCGCGCGGCAGGCGCGGGCGGCGATCTCGTAGAAACCGTTGTGATGATGGACGATGCTCGTGCCGAGCGTAAAGACGATCGGCGGCTGGCCCGCACCGCGGCACTCCTCCAGGAACCGCTCGACCTCGTGGGGCGCGGTCTCGTTGGCGTGCGCGCGGTCGAAGAAGCAGAACCCGCAGATCACGCCCGGCTCGGGGTCGTCGGGCAGGCGACCTCGGAAGTGCGGGGACCACAGCCCCAGCACGCGGGGCGTGCCGAGCGCTTCGGTGAAGAACTGATCCCGAGCCGGGGGCCACCCCAACGCGCGGCGGCGGCGGTTGAGGGGGCGGTCAAAGATCATCCGCATGCCGAACCGGCTGATCGCCAGGCGCAGGCGCATGAGCCACCGCGGGGCGTTCTCCAGTTGATACGAGGTGTGCACGCACGGGTCCTGGCGGTTAAACCAGAAGACCGGCGCCAGGATCGCGGTGGCGCAGGGGATGTTCTCGCGTTCGCAGACCCACCGGCTCCCCAGGCTGATGTGGTGCCGCAGCACGACATCGGGCCGGAACTCGCGGAGCGAGTCCTCGACGCCCTTGATCGTGGGCTCGACGGTCTCGTCGATCAGTTCGCGGATGACCAGGCCCGGGCTGCGGTTCTGGTTGGCCAGGTGCGGGTTGTGGAGCACGCGGAGGAGTTGCTCTTCGCTGCCCAGGGAGCGGTAGCCCAGACCTTCCGCTCGGACCCGCGGCTCGTAGTGCGGGTTCACGAGCATTTCGACGGCGTGACCGCGCCGCCGCAGCTCGGCGCCGATGGCGACGAAGGGGTTGATGTCGCCGGAGGAGCCGACGGTCGTGATGAGGAATCGCAGCGGCATGGACCGCCCGAGTTTACGACTGGCCTTCCGCGGGCGCCCAGCCGTACTCCTGGCCGTACTGGTCGACGGCGTGCTGCTCGTATTCGCCGTAGCCGGCGGCGTACGCCGCGGCCTCGTCCTTCAGGCGGATGAGCAGGCCGTACGCGAGCGTGGAGAACGTGAGGAAGAACACCAACTGCGGGGACATTCGGGCCACGCCGTAGCCCTCGGCCATGTTGCCCAGCCAGTACATCGTGAAAAAGCCGATGCACAGGTCGATGAGCCGCTTGACGTGCGGCTGGGCGCCGAAGCGGTTGGCCACCAGGCGCATGCACAGGAAGCCGGTCACGATCATCATGACGAGCAGGACCATCGGGACCGTGATGCCGAAGCTGGCGAAGCCGTAGAGGAACCCGTTCTCGCTGCCGCCGGCCTCGGTCAAACCCACGCCAATGACGGGGTTGGACATGCCGGTCTCCCACATCGTGGACCACTTGTCGCTTCGGGTGTCGCTGCTGCTGGTGAGTCGCTCGAAGCCGAACTTCACGCCCATCTCCGTCGCCAGGAGCACCAGGCCGTACACGGCGCCGGCGACGACTGGGGCGAAGAGCACGGCCTTGCCGATGCGGGCGTAGAAGATCGCCGTGAGGCCCGCGACGGTGGTGATGAGGCCGGTGCGGCTGCCCGTCCACAGCACGAACACCACGTGGCTCGCCGCGATCGCGGCCCACAGCAGTTTCCACCGCTTCTTGGGGTCGTTGAGGAAGAGCCACGTGCACGTGACGGTGAGCACGGCGGAAAGACCCGCGGCGTGCTGAGGGTTGCCCGAGAGACCCACGAAGCGCCGGCCCGAGCCGGTGATAAGCACGCTCTGGTCGATGCCGAACTGCACGGTGCAGGCGATCGTCCAGGCCAGGGCGCCCAGGGCCAGGAACCGCAGCACCACGATCCAGTCGTCCCACTCCTTGAGGACGGCGGAGATGAGCAGCATCATCGGGACCATCGTCAGCACCGCGAAGATGATGGCGAGGAATCCGGCCATCGGCCCACCGCTGGGCTGGATGATGATGATCATGCCCATCAGCACGTTGAGGAAGACGTACAGCCAGGAGAGGGGCGCGGTGTAGCGGGGATTGATCTTGGAGGCGTGCGCGAACAGGCCCAGGCACATGAGGGCGGCGCACCCGGCGTACATGAAGTTGCGCTTGTCCTGGATCGAGAAGAGCCAGGTGCGGTACTCGGTGCCCTTTTCCGCGTCCTTGGGAAGACCCAGGCCGGCGAGGAAGAGCATGGCGGCCAGCAGGTACAGCCCCCCCTTGGGGGACTTGAGCATCATGAAGATGATGCTCACCACCGCCGCGGCGACGATGCCGAGTTTCCAGATGTTGTCTGCGCTGAACAGTTCGCCCATGGTGTACTCGTACGTCGGCCGAATCCGCGAACGGCTTGGAGGGTAGGTTGCCGATCTTCTCGGTGAATGTACGGACGCCGCGTCATTTGGTTCGTGTCAGGGCATCGGGAGTTACCGATGACCCGGTTGAGTGACCGAACGACAACCGGCGGTCCCCTCCGGAACCGCCGGTCATCGCAGTGTGCCCGAGTGACGGGGCCAAGGCCCCGCGGATCACTCAGCGTGCGGCGTGACGCCGCCGTCGGGAGGCGAGAATCAACCCCGCGCCCAGGGCCGCCAGGCCGCCGGGGGCCGGGATGTTGTCGATGATGTACTGGCCCGAGTACTCGGTGCGCAGCCCGGTCAGGTAGCTGTCGAAACTGCCGTTCTCACCGGAGTCGAGCCACGAGGCCTGCTTCACGCGGCCGGTCCACGCGTCCACCACCATCGCGCCGGTGTAGATGGAGTTGCCCATGCTGTCCAACCCCATGAACGGCAGGGCCCAGTGGATGGAAGTCGCGTCGTTGTACGCCGTGAGGCTCTGGGCCAGCGAGGAGATGAACCCCCCGCCCATGATGCTGAAGCCGTACTCGGAGCGCAATTCGCTTGTGCTGTTCAGGAAGCTCGTGGCGTACACCACAGCCTGCGCGGGCGTGAGCGGGTTCACGAACCGCGGGAGCGGCGCGGGATCCGAGGGGATGTCCACCTCGGGGTCGGGGTCGGCGACGAAGCAGTACTTGCCGCCCAGGCCGTTGGGCACGTTGGAGCCCTTGTCCTTGCCCCACTCGGCCTTGATGGGCAGGAAGTCCTTGCGCCAGGCGTCGGCGTCGTTGGCCATGTACTTGTGCTTGCCCGCGACGCCCGCAGGGTCGTTGATGTAGAAGCCGTCGATGGTGTACGCCCCGCCCAGCGTGGGCCGCACGTCGGACTTGAAGCCGTACACGCTCACCCAGTGGCCGCCCTCGTAGAGCACCGCCGCGGCGGGGACGTGGTACCGCTCCAGGTTGTACGCCAGTTGCCTGTTGGCGGCGTTGACCGTGTCCTTCTTGTACGAGACCCAGGTGTGCGCGGGGTCGTAGTGGGCGAGGGCGCCGCGGATGCCGTCGGGGTCGCTGCTCACGAAGTCCGCGCGGGTGTTGGCGCTGTTGAACCCGTTCCAACCGTTGTTGCTGCGGTAGATCCGGTCGCGCAGATCATCCTGGCTGGGCAGCGGGTCTTTGTTGATCTCGCGGCTGGCCAGGATCATCCGCGCCACGGCGGGGCCGCAGTAGCGGTCGGTCTCCTGCGCGAAGTGCGGCCGGTCCGCCGCGGCGGGGGCGTAGGTATAGATGGCGAGCGACTGGGCCGCGCCGCAGAGGGTGAACAGGATGAACGAGGTGCGTGCTGCGAGAGTGAACATGGCTCTGTCTCCGTGTGGGTGTCGTGCCGCGTGCGGGCTTGCGAACGTTGTCGCGGCCCAAGGAGAGAACGGAGGCGCGGGGAAACACTCACGCGGCGGGAGCGGAATTCCGCACGCGCATGAAAAAAGGGGCCGCGGGGCCCCTTTGGTGGAAACTACAGGATGACTTGGCAGTTCTTACTTGGGCTGCTCGGGAGCAGTTTTGCCGGGGGCGTCGGCCTTGGGCGCGTCGGCCTTGGGGGCTTCTTCCTTGGGTGCGTCGGCCTTGGGGGCTTCGGCGGCGCCGCTCGCGGCGGTTTCCTTGGCGCGCTTGGTGGCGGCGACGACCTCGTTGGAGGGCAGGATCATGCAGCCGGCGATGATGCCTCGCATCGCGGCGCGCATGCCGCCGGCGGTGCCCTGCACTTCTTCCTGATCGGGGAGGATCAGCGTGGTGAAGCCGACGACCTGGCCCGCGCCGTTGAACGCCGGGAGGCCAGGCTCAAAGCCCGCCAGGCCCACGGAGGGGATGTACAACTCGCGGGGCTTCTTGGTGACGGCCGAGACGCGGCCCTCGCACACGGCGTGGGCGCGATCGAAGAACTTGCCCATGAGGGCGACGGTGTAGACGCCGTCGCCGAGCTTGCAGGTGCCGCCCTTCTCGAAATCAACCGCCGCGAGGGGCTTGGCCGGGGCGTCCTTGAGCTGGACCCAGGCGAGTCCGAGCTCGCTGTCGCGGGCGTAGAACTTGGCTTCCAGGCCCTGGGTGTCTTCGCCGATGAGGACCTTGATGTCGCTGGGGGTGCGGGCGGGCTGGCCGAAGCGGGCCATGACGCCGTCGAAGGCGTTGTTGGAGGTGAGGATGAGCCCGGAGGGATCGATCACGACGCCGGTGGTCTCGGATTCCTCGTCCTGCTCGCCGCCCTTGAGGATGAACTTGACGGTGACGAGCGCCGGGCCGCGGGTCTCGACGAGCTTGGAGATGCTCGCGGAGTCATCGGCCCGGACCATCCCCTGCGCAACGCCGCACAGGCTGACGATGGAAAGAGCGAGCGCTGCCGCGGCGGAGATACGACTGATCATGTGAGTTCCTACTGGGTGTGAGAGTGATTGCGAAAGGCAGAGGGTAGGAGGGGCGATGGGGGAATTCGGGCCGGGGCGCCGTGGGTCGCACGGGCGTGCGTTTGAACTTTTGGTGGG
>JBGAMO010000220.1:0-6643 GCA_044222845.1 Phycisphaerales bacterium | reverse complement strand
CTCGCCCATTTTCTGTCCGGGGCGGCACCGGCGCTCGAGATTCCGCGAGTTCAACCGGGTCCAATGCGCAGTGACTCGCGGCGAGGCTCGATTGCTCCGATCGCCGACGACAGAATCGACGTTGATACCTCCACTGCATCACCGTCTCCCCCGGCGTGGAATCTCTGGCCGACCAGAACCCCAGACCCTCGAAACCGCGGCAAGGACACCGGACAATCGCGAATCCGGCCACGCATCAAAGTCACTCGCGGAACTGACGCGGTAAGGAGTTCAGACCGCACCAGCCAGTACGCCTTTCGGGCAGTCCGTCCCGATTTGAAGCAGAACCTTGCATCCGCCAACGAGTCGGAGACCGGTCCATTTGTTCGCTACGGCTCTTCGTCGTACCTCGCCCCTCATCTACTGCACCAACCCAGTCACCACATGAATCGTCGTCTGCGGCCGCCACTCGCCCCGCGGCCGCCCCATGATGAACCTCGCGCCATCGGCGGCGGTGTCGTACCGATCACCCGGCAGCATGTCCAGCAGCACCTTCAAATTCGACACGTTGAGCACGGGCTCTCGCGTGACGTCCGCTGCGTAGAGCCGCTGGGCGTAGCGAAAGAAAAGCCGAGTTCCGTCGCCCGACCACGTCGGCCGCTCGCCCCCATCGGTCGAAACCCGCACCTTGCGGTCGAGCGCCGGGAAAGGCTGCACGTAGATCTCCGCATGCCCGGTCTCGGCCGAACAATAAGCGATCATCGATCCGTCGGGGCTGAAACGGGCGGCCACGCGGTCCGCCGCGGTTGGAAGCATGCGGGTGGCTACGCGATTGCCCTCCATGGGCATCAGAAAAATGTCGGTATCGAAGCCGTTGGGCGCCAGAACGCAGATCGCCAGAGTGCGGCCGTCGGGTGTGAAGCTGGAGGGGAAACACTTGGCCCCGTCGGGGTGCGAGTAAAGCAGTTCCGGCTCCCCACCCCCATCCGCTCGCACCCAGAGTATGTTGGTGCCTTGGTCGCTCTCCCGCTCGAAAGCGATGCGAGTGCCATCGGGTGTCCACACCGGATACAACGCCCCGCCCGCGGTCGTCAGCCGGATCGAGGTGCCCCGACGCAGGTCCAGCACCCACAGGTCGCGCTCCGGCACGTGCGTGGTGAACGCTACCCTGGTCTCATCGGGCGAGAGCCGCAGCGTCCAGATCGGGAGTTGGCTCCGGTACACCGAGGACGAAGACCCGTCCACCCCGAACCACGCCAGTTCCGTCGAGAGGGCCGGCGCATCCCCCGGCACGTAGGCCAGCGTGCCCGTGGCCGAAAGAGCGTACCGCGAGTACGCCCCGGTTCCGACATCTCCCTCGGGATCGATCAGCCGCCGCGCCTCGCCCGTCAGCCGCACCGCCGAGGCGTCGAAGGGCTGGGCCATGAGCGACGGACCCCGCAGGTAGACCAGCGTCCCGCGCTCCCTCGCATAGCGGGGCTGCGCGGCCCCCGCCAGCAGTTCGCGCCGTTCGCCGGTGCGGATGACCACCGCGTCGATGCTGGGTTTCCAATCCTGCCCATCGCGCACCCAGCGCGTGACCAGCACCTCCCGCGAGCCGGGAAGCACCTCCGGATGGGAGACCAGCTCCTTTTCAGCATTGATCTCGGGGCCGATCCGTGTCGGCGCGGTCTCGCCCGCCGGTAAGCGCCACAGTGTTCCGGGATGAAGACACAGCAAGAGCGAACCGTCATCGCCCCAACTCGCGCCGAGCACCGCTTCGGCCCGCTCCATCACGACCTGCACCGGCCCGCCCTCCGCCGGGACCTTCCGCAGTGTCGCCGGGCTCACGCCGTCCCCCTTGCCTTCCCAGAAGCCGATCCACCGCCCATCGAATGAGAAGAACGGCATGCTCGCCCGCTCCGTGCCAGGGATGGGCTCGGAGGCAAAGGCGTTCAGCGGCCGCGAATACAAGCGGGGGGTATTCCACGCATCGCCCGCGGCGTACGCGAGCAACCGCCCATCCGGCGAGAACGCCACCGAACCGTTGTACGAGCCCGCGATGGGCAGCGGGCTGTGGATCGAGAACCGCACCGGCGCCTGCTCCGACCGCCCCGACCCGCTCCACAGCCAACCCACGGCGAGCCCCAACCCCGCCGCGAAGCCCGCCGTCGGAATCCACCACCAACTCCGACCGCCCGCGGCGGAGGGCACGCGCTCCTCTCCTGTCGCATCAAGTTCCAGCGCCGCATCACCGGCATCCCTCAGCCGCTGCTCGGGGTCCTTGCTCAGGCAGCGCCGCAGCGTGCGACAAACACCCGGCGGAGTTTCTCCGGGAAGTCTTGACCAGTCCGGCTCGGACCGCAGCACCGCAGCGACCGTGTCCGATGCCGTATCGCCTTCAAAGGCCCGGCTTCGCGCCAGCATCTCAAAGACCACGCATCCGAAAGCCCACAGATCCGTGCGCCGGTCCACGCTCCGGCCCCGGGCCTGCTCGGGGCTCATGTACGCCGCGGTGCCGATCATCGCCCCCGCGAGGGTCTGCCCCTCCTCCGCGCCCGCGCTCCCCAGGGCGCTGGTCATCACCTTGGCGATGCCGAAATCCAGCACTTTCACCACGCCATCGGGCGTGATCTTGATATTGGCGGGCTTGAGGTCGCGGTGCACGATGCCGGCGTTGTGGGCCGCCTCCAACCCGCGCGCGATCTGCCGGGCGATGCCCAGCGCCTCATCCACCGGCAGCGGCCGCTTGCGCAGCAGCTCCGCCAGCGTCGGCCCGGGCACGTACTCCAGCACCATGACGGTTCCCACCGGCGATTCCTCGACGCCGTAGATCGACGCGATGTTCGGGTGATTGAGCGATGCCACTACTCGGGCCTCGCGCTCGAACCGGGCCCGTCGGTGCGGGTCGCGTGCCAGCCGCGGCGGCAGGGCCTTCACCGCGACGGTCCGCCCCAGCCGGGCGTCGGTCGCCTCGTACACCACCCCCATCCCGCCCGCGCCGATCCGCGTGCCCACGCGGTACGCGCCGAACTGCAGGCCCGTCAGCGGCTCAGCGGGCGGCTCATCCACCGGGGACGCTGGCTCCAGCATCTCCCCGCCCCGAGCCAGCGCCCGCAGCAGCGAGAGCACCTCGTCCCGCAGCCCGCCATCGCTCCCGCACGCCGCGGCGACGAAGGCCTCGCGCTCACCCGATGGGTGCTCCAGCGCCCGGTCCAGGACCTCGCGCACGCGATCGATCGGAACTCCCGCGCCGGGCTCGCTCACGGGGTGGGCTCCCCAGCATCCTCGCGCAGCAGTTCCCGCGCGATCCACGCCTTGGCGTAGACCCAGTGCCGGCGCGCGGTCCGGTCTGTCACGCCCAGCACCTGCGCGATCCACTCCATCTCCATCCCGGCGAAGAACCGCATCTCGACGATGCGGGCCGCGATCGCATCCGCCGCCGCCAGCCGCTCCAGCGCCTCATCCAGCGCCAGCACATCCACTTCCCGCACCGGCGTCGCCAGCTCGGCATCGGTGATCGACACTCGCCGGCGATTCCCGCCCCGCTTATCGGCCCCTCGCCCGCGTGCGTGATCGATCAGCACCCGACGCATCGCCGTCGCCGCGACCGCCAGGAAGTGGGCCTCGTTCTCCCACCGCGCCTGTTCCTGATCGACCAACTTCAGGTACGCCTCGTGAATCAGCGCCGTCGGCTGGAGCGTGTGCCCGGCCCCTTCCTGCTCCAGCTGCCGCCGGGCCATGTCGTGAAGACGCTCGTACACCAGCGGCAGGAGCGCGTTCACGCTTTCGGAACGACCTCTAACGAGACCTTCCAGGGCCTGTGTCAGTTCGTGGTTCGGTCCCGATCTTTCCATGCAGACAGATTGTTGGCCCAAGCGTGTCCGGTCGGCGGCGCATTTCTCGCGTTTCTCTCCCGGGGGAGTGGCGTGCGGGATCTTCCCGCGCCACCCCTCATCACGACCTCATCGGCATTCGTTCGTCAGGAGTTCTCCCATGCACACCTCCAGCCACACCCCACGTCTTCTCGCCGCCATCGCCGGGGCCGCCCTGGTCTCCACGCTCGCCGCGGCTGATATCACCACGTACGCCGCCGCCCGCTACGTCAGCTACACCCAGACCTCCGACGCCCCACCCGCGGCCCCCGAGACCTGGGCTTTCAGCGCCCTGATCGGCACCGATCTCGACAACGAGATCTTCGACGCCTCCGTTTCCTTTGACAGGCCCCCGAGCGTCACCATCCGCATGTACCAGTCTCACCCAATGCTCATGTTCTACGGCTCAGACTACTACACGGACTACAGCCAGTACATCCTCGACTTCCCCGCCACCACCTATACCTTCTCCGCCGATCGCGGCGTGGGCCCGGAGATCGGCGAGCTCTTCCTGCCCGAAGACCAGTTCTGCGCCGAGGTCCCCGCGCTGACCGGGGACACCTTCACCCGCATGCAGACGCTTGATTCGACGATCGCTTTCGACGGCACCATCAACGGCTTCACGCCCGCGCTGGGCACCAACATGGCGGCCACCTACCTGTCCGTGGTTCAGGACCGCGTGCCGGCGATTACTTGGTCCGCCGAACTGCTCCCCGGCGACACGGCCTTCCAGATTCCCGCGGGCGTCCTCCTCCCCGGCACCCGCTACAGCATCGGCATCACTTACCTCAACTACACCCAGACGCCCGAGGCGGGGTTCACCGCCGCGATCTCCAGCGTCGAGTTCCTCCGCGGTACGGGCGCCGCGTTCGCGACCACGCAGTCGTGCGATCACTTCGTCGAGGAGTTCGAGGTGGCCGTGCCCTGCATCGGCGACGGGCAGCCCTGCGGCAACGCCTTCGATGTCGCGTTCGACACGTGCGGGCTGCTGAAGGCTGAGTTCTTCGTCGCACCCACCCACTGCTCACCCATCGAACTGCGGTTCTTGCTCGATGGCGGGCTTGTGTACACCACCCCCACGCTCAACGCCAACGACTACACCGGCCTGCTAGATTTTGGGCCCGTCGCGCCGGGACCCCACACGCTCTCGATCGAGGCGATCGGCTCCGAGGGCGGCTGCAACGCGGGGATCCTCGAGAGTTGGGGCGGCACGCTCCGCCTACACCGCTGCGCGGCCCCGACAGAGCTCGACGGCCCCTACGACGGCCTCATCCTCTGCGGCAGCGACGGCACCTCGTTCCGGGTCAACGCCACCGGCGGCGGGCCTTATGCGTACCAGTGGGAGGCCCAACTCCCCGGTGACCCCGGCGTGTGGGTCACGCTCGCGGATGGCGACGTCCCCGATGTGGGCACGGTCTTGGGCGCCGCCACCGACACACTGTACATCAACCACCCCACCAGCCCCGGCCTCTTATTCCGCTGCATCGCGACCAACGGCTGTTCCACCACCATCAGCAACGAGGCGCTGCTCACGCTCCAGGACTGCAACCCCTGCCCCGCCGACTTCAACCAGGACGGCGGCATCGACGGCGCCGATGTCCAAGCCTTCTTCGCGGCGTGGGAAGGCGGAGATACCGCGGCCGATGTCAACTTCGACGGCGGCATCGACGGCGCGGACGTCGAGACCTTCTTCGCCGCGTGGGAATCAGGGGGTTGCTGAAGAAGGTCGAAGAGCCTGATGAGATGAGCGCGGCAAATCCACGGGCCTTTAGCGGCGATCGCCCTTCGCACCGGAGTGCAGAGGTCTGTCGCGGTGCCAGCCCGAACACTTCTCGGCCGCTTCACGCGACACGCTGACAGCAAACCCACGAGTGTCCGGGGACTCATCGTGCGGCCAAACGCAAGGAGACGCTGTTCCCGAAACCTGGCCGACGCATCGTTCCGGTACTGCCCAATCGGCCATTTCTGGCAGTGCGATTTCACACGGTCTCACCGTGGAAGCCACTCGCGCCTGTTCTTTGCCTGTGTTTGACCCGACCACCCCCGAAAGAACCCCGACCACGCTGGAATTGCAGTGACCGGCGCCCATCGACGCGACCAGTTCGACATCTGCTTCGGCAAAGGACGGCCGCCGCTGCTCATGAGGTTCCGACACAGGCGCCATCGACTGCCTCAGGTCGTCCCCGCCCGCCGCCGCAATCGCTAGACGCCTGCGAAGAAAGGCAGTTGTTGCGTACGCACGCCGAGGACGGAATCACGCGTCCGGCGCTGACCGCGGTGAATTGGGCTTGCACATAGCCGCTTGTCCTGTATACTGGCAGTTGATACGACCCCGCCGACGGATTGATATGGCCCCGGTGTGTTCCCGGCGACCTGACGTATGTTCAACCCGCAGCGCCTCACGGGCGTCGTCTTTCTCAGAGGAGAACCCATGAAACGACTTTTCTTTGCCACCGCGGTCCTTTTCGCGGCCGCGGCCCAGGGTCAAACCTATCCGAGGTTGCCTTCGGCCTCCGGCTCCGCGGAGTCCATGATCGGGAGTGTGGGGCCCGGCAAGACCGGCATCGGCAGAATCTACGACGCTCCGCCCGTCTTCTCGCCGGAGATGAAAAAGGCTATCGAAGAGGCCCAGAAGTTCTGCACGCGCGATGAGGAAGATGAACTGGAAGAGCGCGTCGATCCCAGCGCGCCACCGCCCTCGGTGGGAAATGATCCGCCGACGCCCGTGCCGAACCCCGTGCCCCCGGGCGGTTTCGGCCAGCGGGCCCCCGAGACATTCCACGTCTGGCGCACTACCACGCCGCAGAGCA
>JBGAMO010000012.1:0-48930 GCA_044222845.1 Phycisphaerales bacterium | reverse complement strand
GCCCCCCCACCCACGGCCGGTGACATCCAGCAGTACGCCGCCGGCATCGCCCCGGACGCGGACGACGGCGCCGGACGCCAGGGCGTACGACACGCCGGAGGTTTCGCGGAGCGCGGGCGTGGGCGTGGTGCGAACGTCGTCGGTCTCAAGGGGGAACGTGGCGGTGGCGGCGCCGGTCAAGAAGTTGCGCGTGGACCATGCGCTCCACTCGGTGGCGGCGTCGCCGCTGCTGTCGCGGTGGCGCACCCGCAGGGTGTACTGCGTGTCGGGCAGCAGGGTGCGGCGGCCGGCGTGAGAGTTCTCGAAGACGCCGTCGCCAAGGTGCGTGTGGAGGCGTTCGACGCCGCCGATGCAGGCCGTGACCCACACCCGCTGAGAAGGCGTGACGGTCCAGACTTCCCAATCTGTGCAGACGTGCGTGTCGCCGGGGTTGGGGTCGGAGAACGGGCCGGTCTCCATGTGCAGGTCGGCCGGGTTGATGATCCGACCGACGATGGGCTCGGTGATGACGGGCGCCAGCGGCGGCTGGTTCTGCGCCGCCGCGGTGCTCACCGCCGCGGCCACTGTCAGCACGCGCACAGCCGTGGCGAGAAACTGCAGGCTCACTCTCATCGGAACACGCTCTTTCTGTCTTGCGACGCTGTTCCCACACGATCCTGGTTGTCGGGCACCGCGATCGATCGACAGACCGACCTCAAGAGACAAATCATTGGCACGCGCCGGCCCGGGCGTGCCTGGGCTACAGCCCGAGTTCACCCCAGCGCTGCGTGACCAGCCTGCGGACATCGTCGCTCATGGCGATGATGGGCGGCCATTCTCGGACCGGGTTGCCTCCAACTTCCTCGCCGCGGATCTTGCGGGTGGCGTCGAAGCCGATCTTGTGGCCGGCGCCCAGGCGCGGGGCGGCGTGATCGAGGATGTCAAGGGGGCCGTTGACGATCTCCACGTCGCGGCCGGGGTCGCAGTTGGCGCAAAGGTGGAAGAGCACCTGGTCGTGGTCGTGCACGTCGACGTCCTCGTCGACGACGACGATCATCTTGGTCCAGGCCATCTGCCCTGCGCCCCAGACGGCGTGCATCACGCGGCGGGCCTGGAGCGGGTATTCCTTGCGGATCTTGATGAACGCGCAGTTGTGGAACGCGCCGAACATCGGGAGGTCGTAGTCGATGATGTCGTGGATGAGCGTGCGCAGCAGCGGGAGGAAGATTCGCTCGGTAGCCTTGCCCAGGTAGTAATCCTCCTGCGGCGGCAGGCCCACGATGGTCGTGGGGTAGACCGGGTCGCGGCGGTGCGTCACGCACGTCACTTCGAGCAGCGGGTAGCGGTCGGGCAGCGAGTAGAACCCGGTGTGGTCGCCGAAGGGCCCTTCGAACACGGCGCCGGGGCCAAGGTCCGCGGGCTTTTTGTCGGCGCAGAATCCGATGCCGCCGGCCTCGTGGCTCACGAAGCCTTCGATCACGATCTCGCTGTTGGCGGGCACGCTCAACGGGACGGTCTTGCAATCCACGAGCGGGATGCCGCCGCGGTTGAGGAACCCTGCCAGGAGCATCTCGCTGATGCCCGGGGGCATGGGTGCGGTCGCGGCGTAGGGCATGACGCTCTCGCCGCCCAGGGCGATGGCGACGGGCATGGGCTCGCCGCGCTGCTTCCAGGAGCGCCAGTGTCGGGCGCCGTCGTGGTGCATGTGCCAGTGCATCGCCATGTGGCGTTTGCCGAACAACTGCACGCGGTACATCCCGATGTTCCGGCTGGGGGGCGTGGGGTTGCCGATGTCGTCGGCGTGGATGGTGTGGATGGTGCCGAGCGTGATGTAGCGGCCACGGTGGTGCTTGTCCCATTCCTTGCCGTGGCCCAGGCCGTGGATGCCGTGGTTGAGGTCCGGCGGGTAGCCCAGGGCCGCGAAATCACCGTCGTGGGGCCAGCAGCGCAGGAGCGGGAAGCGGGTGAGATCGACCATGTCCTGGGGGATGACGACTTCCTGGCAGATGCCGGAGCGAACCTTTTTGGGGGGCAGCGCGGCCAGTTCCATCAGTTCGGGGATCTTCTGGAGCTTGGCGAAGAGCGTCGGCGGGGGTTCGGGTTTCACGAGCTTACCGACGCGTTCGGCGAGGGCTTCGAGGCCGCCGTGGCCGTCGCAGCCCAGGGCCATTTCCACGCGCCGGTAGCTGCCCCAGGCGTTGATCAGCACGGGGATGTCGCTGCCCTCGACGTTGGTGAACAGCAGGGCATGCCCGCCCATGCGGTGGAAGCGCGGGTCGGTGAGGACCGTGCTCTTGCTGGGCGGGTTGGGCGCGGCGCTCTTGCTCACGCGGTCGGCGATCTCCGCGATCTCCAGTACGGGCGACACTTTCGACGACACCCGCTTCAACTCTCCCGCGGCGGAGAGGGCGTTGATGAACTCCTGTAGGTTGCTGTACATGAGCCCACAAGATAGCAGGCCCGCGGGGCCGCGGCGGGGGCCCCCGGGCCAACAATGCCCCGTGCCCGCACCACTGCCCCCCACCATCACGGCGGACTATCAGCGCGACTGGCCCAGGTACTTCGAGGCTGTTGCTTCGCTGGGCCCACGCGACACGCTTGTGCGGGCCCTGGACCTGTTCGGGCCGGTCGCGCCCGGGCGGGAGCCGGTCGCGATCGACGTGGCGTGCGGCGAAGGGCGTGATACGCGCGAGATGCTCCGGCGGGGTTGGCGGGTCGTCGCGTTTGACGGCACCGCGCTGGGCGTTGAGCGGCTGCTCGCGGGCGTTGCGGAATCGGACAGGCCGCGGCTGACGGCGCTGGAGCTGCGCATGGAAGATGCGCCGGCGTGCGGCCGCCTGCCGGCATCGGTGGACCTGATCAACGCGAGCTTTGCGCTGCCGTTCTGTGATCCCGCGGCGTTCCCGGCGCTGTGGGCGTGGATCGTTCGGACGCTTGCGCCGGGCGGCCGGTTCGCGGGGCAGATCTTCGGCGAGCGGGATGAATGGGCGCCGGTGCGGCCGGCCAGCCACTACAGCCGCGAGCAGGTGCTCGCCCTGCTTGAGCCGTTCGACCACGAGCACTTTGAAGAAGTGGAAAAGGATGGGGGCGACGCGCTGGGGACGCCCAAGCACCACCACCTGTTCCACATCGTGGCCCGCAAGCGGTGAGGACGGAGGGTAACGGGCATGAAAGACGCACCGTGCGCAGAAAAAAGGCCGGGGCGGAACGCCCCGGCCGTGTCGTGCATGCGATGAACCGCTCAGAACATCAGCGGCGGGAGAGGACCTTGTCGAGCAGCGAGAAGGCGTTCTGGCGGCCGAGGAAGAAGTTGGTGCGGGTGATG
The DNA here is from genome assembly GCA_044222845.1 of Phycisphaerales bacterium. Taxonomy (GTDB): domain Bacteria; phylum Planctomycetota; class Phycisphaerae; order Phycisphaerales; family UBA1924; genus UBA2402. Next base: position 45,626 of record JBGAMO010000012.1, on the reverse strand, counting down.
GAGTCGAACGAGCCCGAGAGGTCGCGGGCGGTGTTCGTGATGGTGTAGGAGCGGCCGGCGCCGGGCTGGTTGTCGACCGAGTCGGAGGCGAAGGGGTCGAAGATCGTGCCGGTGCCGACGACGTTGGAGACCCGCAGACCCATGAGTTCACCCACGCGGCGGGCCACAGCGCCGGTCAGGGCCTGGGCGATGGTGTCCGCGCCGGCGACGTCGGGCACGACGCCCTTGGTGGCGAACGAGGGGAGGAAGACGACGGCGTCGTCCTCGATGTCGGTGTTGAGCGGGTCGGAGTGCTGGCTGAAGCCGTAGGGCTGGGTGAGCACGAAGCCGTTGCTCAGCAGCGAGAAGTTGAAGGAGTCGCCGAAGGACGCGGTCAGCGGCAGGACCGGGTCGCTGGTGGTGGTGACATACACCGTGGAGAAGGGCTGGAACTCGAAGTCGGAGGGGTCGGTGGAGAAGCGGACGTCGAATCCGCTGCCCGCCGTGGAGCCTTGGAACAGGGCGTTGAGCTGGGAGACCAACTGGCTGAGCACGTACTGGTTGATCGTCTGGCCGTTGCCCGCGCCGCCCGAGAAGCCCAGGCTCTTGAGGTCGAACCTGTTGAGGTTGGTCGTGACGCCGCCGGCCTGGAGCCAGGAGATGCTGCCGCCGTTGGTTTCCAGGAGAACGTTCTGGGTGCGGCGGATGTTCTCGCCCGTGCCGCCGGTGACAACCTCGACGCCGTAGTCGGTGTTGAACGCGCCCTGGACGTAGACGGCGAAGGTGCCGGCGGTGCCGGGCGAGCCGGCGCGGTCGGGGACGACGAACTCGATGTAGAAATCGCCGTTGGCGTCGTACCCGTAACGGGTAGAGTCGTTCTGGGCGATCGTGGTGTTGGGCGTGCCGCCGAAGGGCAGGAAGTCGGTGGGGCTGAAGACCATGACGGCGTCGTCGATGGCGGTGGAAGCGCTGGTGTCGAAGAGGCCGAACTGGACGACGCCGCGGTTGTCCTCGAAGGTCTCCGGGTTGGCGCTGCCCAGGTCGGCGCCCAGGTCGGAGAGCTTGATCGTGACCTTCATCTTGGTGCCCGGGGTGATGGGCAGGCGGTTGTTGAGATGGAAGACGTCGATGTCGGAAGCGATCAGGGCGTTGGGAACGCCGGCGTGACCGGCGGGCCCGATGGCCGCGGAGATCGTGTTGGTGGTCGTGGTGCCCGAGGCCGAGCGGGTGCTGACGACGCCCTGGCCGTTGGTGCCGGTGACGCTGCCGTCGGCGTTGCGGACGAAGGTGTAGCCGCCGGAGATGATCGAGGGGATCGTCGTGCCGTTGGGTCCGTTGAAGTCGGAGGCGGCGGGCGGGTTGACGACGAGAGTGCCGTCGCCGGAGTCGGTTGAGGAGTTGAAGCCGGAGTCGCCGTCGTCGAAGACGTTGACGGTGAAGTTGTAATCGCCCAGAGAGTTGGGTGTGGTGTCGGGGTTGGGGACGACGGCGGGGTTGAAGACCGCGCTGGAGTTGCCCACGACGATGTAGTACGTGCCGGTCTGGCGGATGAGGTAGGTCTGGGCCACGGTGGGGTCCGTGGCCTGTGCGGTCGGGGACGGCAGCGTCTGGGCGATCGTCGAATCAACGAAGCCGGTGAGAGCCGTGCCGTTGGCGGTGAACAGCTGAACGTTGGCCCGCAGGGCTGTGCCCTGGAGTGCGCCGAGCCGCAGGATCTGGCCGGCCTGGAGCGTGATTCCGTACACGTCGGCGTCGCCGGCGAAGCGGAAGAGGTTGCTGTCGTTGTCGGGGTGGTCGCCGATGAAGCCGCGGACGGTGTAGGTAGTGTTGGGATCGGGCAGCCCGTCGGAGGCCCGGTTGTTGTCCATGATGAAGTTGAGGTTGGTCGCGCCGTACATGTCGACGCGGAGGGTTTCGCCGTTGATGCCGCGGGCGGTCGCAACGAACGGGGTCACCTTGTCGCCGGCGTCACCGACGATGTTGTCCTGGGAGAAGTTGTCGCCCTCGGTGGAGAAGCCGTTGCCGTCGCCGTCGAGGCCGATGCCCCGCAGGCGGGCATACGGAGAGAGTTTCTCAGGGGAATGAAGAAGCGGTGAGCGGGCATGGCCCAGGCTCGCCGAGGACGGCGGGCAAGGTTGCGACAGACGCGCTGGAGGCGAAGACGACGCGGACGATGTTCATTGGCGTGCGTCGAAGCGGCGAGCGTCTGATCCGCCGCCCTCGATGAGGCGGATCTCGATGTCGCCGGTGCGCCGCGGACGGGGACACGCTCAGGGCGTCCTTCATCGTCGCAGAAGTCGACGGGCTGGTTGAAGATGTTGGCGGTGAAGACGCGAGAGTTGACGCTGAGGCGGATGTCGGTGACCCTGCGGGCCGGGGCACGGGCGGCAGCCTTGCGGCCTCGACGCCGAAGTTGCCGGTGATGCCGGTCAGGGTCGCGCCGCCCACGCGGACGACGCCCACGGTGCCGTTGCTGGCGATGCGGTACGACTCGCTGCTGCGGGTGGAGCCAACGCCGGTGCCGCCGATGGTGACCGCGCCGATGCTGCCGCGGCCGGAGGCGATGGTGTCGTCGCTGGTGCCGAAGAAGCCGTCGCCGCCGCGGTTGTAACCTGCGGTGATGTCGGACTCGCGGAAGTTGCCGGAGACGGTAACGTTGCCGACCGAGCCGGTGCTCAGCGTGTCGGCGTTGGCGCCGGTGCCGCCGAAGGCGCCGTCGGCGCCCAGATCGACGCCGGCGATCAGGCCGGAGTCGAAGAAGTCGCCGGTGACGGAGACCGTTCCGATGGAGTCGCCGGCGCTGAACAGGGTCTGGGAGACACGCTGGGTGGTGATGGCGCCGATCGCGCCGCCGAAGCGGAACGCCGCACGCTCGGTCACGCCGGTGATGGTGAGGCTGGTGGCGTCGCGGTCGACCGCGACCCCGCGAACGGCCCCGCCGATGGAGATCGTGCCGGCCTGCAGGAGCGTGACGCGGGCCTCGTCGAAGACGAAGGAACTGGCGGCGCCGAAGTCGCCGGTGATGACCAGGGCCGCGATGCTGCGGGCGGAGAGGAATCCGCCGGCCAGGTTCGCGAAGGTCGCGGCGTTGACGTCACCGCCGATGGAGAAGACGCCGGTGGTGTTGACGGCGCCGGTGATGACGTTGGTGACTCCGCCGTCGATCACGATGTCGGAGCTGCCGGTGAGCGACCCCTGCAGGGTGAGGGAGGCCAGGCCCGCGTCGTCGGAGCCGGAGATGTCGAAGTTGTTGAGGACGCCTGTGGAGGAACCCACGAGCGGTGGCCGGAGGCGGTCGTGGTGTTGCGGATCGTCAGCTTGAGCGTGCCAGTATCGAAGAACGCCTGACCGGCGGTCAGCGTGATGGTGTACCGCACGCCGGCCACGTCGAAGGACCGCGTGCCGGTGAACTGCGTGCCGGGGGTGCCGGTGCCGCTGTCGACCAGGGAGTTGACCTGCGGGAGGTTGGTGCCGCCCCGGATGAGGCGGGCGTCGCCCGCGACCGTGGAAGAGAGCGCATCGCCGAAGGCGCTGGTGTTGACGACAGAGCCGGTCAGCGTCAGCGTCGTGATGGTCGAAGTACCGAAGGCCTGGCGATCGTCGGCGGTGTAGACGCCGTCGGCACAAGGTCGATCACCGGCGGAGAAGGACACGTTGCGGGTGCCGCCCGCCGCGGAGACGACGCCGATGCTGCCGGAGCCGACGGTGTCGGCGTTTTCGCCCGTGCCGCCGACGCGGCCGTCGGCGCCGAGATCACGCACGCCGGCCACGAAGGCCGTATCGCTGATGCGACCGGTCACGGCGACGCCGGAGATGCTGTCGCCCGCGGCGATCGACGAGCCCTTGCCGGTGGAGGCCGTGTCGTTGCCGATGGAGCCGAACACGGTGAGCCCGACGATGGCCCGCTCGGCGTAGATCCAGAGGTTTCGAAGACCGAGCCCGTGGTGACCTCGATCTTGGTGATGTTGCGGCCCGCCGTGATGGAGGGCCCTGATAGCCGGTGCCGGGCAGCAGCGCCGGGCAGCAGTTGCGGTTGGCGTCGCCAGAGACAGGGATTCCGGCGGAACGGTTGGGGTTGACGCCCACGTCGCCGAAGACGCCGCCCGCCGGGCCGGCCACGCGCAGGAGCGTGATATCCAGGTCGGCGTGAACGTCGCCGAAGAGGCTGCCGTTGGTGATGATGATGCTCGAGATCGAGCCGTCGTACGCCGAGATGGTGTTGCCGGGGAGGAACGAGCCGTTGTTGATCGCCACCGAGGCGATGCCGCCCGAGTAGCTGATGACGCTGCCGTCGAAGTCGCCGTTGACGACCACGCCGGCGATGCGTCCGAAGGCGGTGATCGAGCCCTGGCCGAGCTGGTTGTTCTCCGGCTTGGAGGAAGCGGCGCCCAGGGTGATGGTGCCCAGGACGTTCCCGCCGACGCGCAGGTCGCTGTACAACTGCCCGTTGGGGGCGTTGATCCCAGTCAGGTCGCCGCGGACAAGGATCGCCGTGTGGAGCCCCAGGCGGCCGATGTGCCGGCCCGCCACCAGCGAAGTGTGTTGCCGGAGGCTACGTCGAGCGGATCGCCAGATCGCGGGAAGCGGAGAGCGTGTCGATGTCGCCGCGGGGGCCGGTCGTCGTGATCGACGCGTCCAGGTCGCCGGCGGTGGCCGAGACGGTGCCGATGGGGGCGCTGGCGGTGATGCTGCCGGTGATGTTCTTGGCGGTGACGGTGGTGATGCCGCCGGCGGGGCCGGTCACCTCGATGTGGCTGTTGATGATCTCGTTGCCGGCGGTGAAGTTGCCGATGAGGCCCGAGACAGTGAACGTGGAGGCGGTCACGTTGCGGCCGATGGTGACTGAGGGAAGTTCGCCGCAGTTGATCTGGCTGCCGCGGATGTCGCCGGTGGTGCGGAGCAGAAGCAGTTCGTTGTCGACATCGATCGAGGTGCGGGAGATGTTGACGGCGGCGATGCTCTCGCGGACGCGGCCGGCCAGGTCGATCGTGAGGTCGTTCATGTCTCCGCTGACGGCCTCGATGCGGTCGGCGTCGCCGCCGCCGGTGATCTCGTTGAGGCGCAGCTCGTCGGTGCTGCCGGTGAGCGTGGAGTTGCGGAAGGTGCCCGCAGGCACGTTGTGGATGCGGGCGGTGGCGAGCAGGCGGGACGCGTCCCACACGCCGCCGGTCAGGTTCACTTCCTGGACGTTATCGCCGGTGATGAACGAGTTGAAGGTGGGCGGACAGTGTGGTACCGATGTCCTTGAGCAGGACGTTGCTCGTCGTCGAAGAGGAAGCTCTTCCAGAAGCCGTCGATCTGCTGGCTCCCGATGTACGCGTCGTTGAAGCGGGCGTTGGCGAGCGACATGCCACCCAGGCCGTTGGTCACCAGCGTGCCCTGATCGTCGGGCTGAAGTTGGACTGCAACTGGTCGATCCCTGGATGGTGACGCCGGTGGTGACGTCGCTCTGGATGTCGACGATGTCGTTGCTGGCGAAGATGCCGGTGGAAGAGACCGGCGAGGGGTCGGCTTCGCGGCCATCGCCGACATTGGCGTTAGTGATGTTGAAGGCGAAGATCGTGCCCACGATGCCGTCGAACCGACCGGTGGCGGTCGAGCGATCGGCGTTAGCCGTCCTTGCGCCGACGCCGTTGGCCTGGAGGATCACGTCCTTCTGGCGCCGTCGCCTTCGTCACGTTGCCGGTGCAGGCGGCGACCACGTTGAGGTAGCGCTTCGTCGAAGGGGGCGCCGATGTCGTCGAGCGAGGCCTGGCCGGAGTTGTAGTTGTCGTCCGCGACGGCGCGGAAGATCTTGGTCGCCGTCAGGTCGTTGTCGAGCAGGGCGCCGCCGGGGATGCCCAGCGCGCCGCCCACGTCGCCCACCAGGCCCACCGACAGGCCCAGGAAGGGGCCGAACTTGTCGGGACCGAAGGAGGGCGCCTGGGTGATGCCCAGGTCGCCGCGGGTGGAGATACGACCGGCCGCGGTCACGTCGATCGAGACCATGTCGCCGCCGGGGGTGTTGTTCTCGATGAACGCGAACCCGCCGGCACCGCCACCTGTGCCGCCGCCGCCGGGGAATCCAGCGATCTGGGCGCGGGTGTCGCGCTCCTCGATGCGCCAGACGTCGATCTCGACGTTGCCGTTGATCTGGATCGAGGACGCACCGTCGCCCAACGCCAGGATGTGACCGATGCTCGCGGCCCGGGCGCCGGGCCGATCAACGCCGTTGATCTGCAGGGTGCGGCCGCCGGTGAGGTTCGCGAGGATCTGCGAGATGACCACGCCCTGCGAGCCGTCGACGGGCATTGCCCGCACGAGACCCACCTGCTGGCCCGGGGGGGCGTTGGCCACGCTGATCTGCACGCGTGTGCCGCCGTCGTCGATCAGGTCGAGTATTTCGCCGCCGATCAACTGATAGGTGATGTCCACGCCGCCGGTGAGGCCGATGGAGGGGGTGTCCGCGAAGCGCACGTCGGAGCCCGCGCCCGAGTTGATGCGGATGCCGCGGGTGCCCTCGTAGATGCCCGAGCGGGGGTTGCCATCGTCGTAGACATCCTGGCTGACGAGCAGTGCGCCGATGACCGAGTTGGGCGAGGTGGTGATGTTGAACGAGTCGCCGGCCACGTGGAAGCCCACGCGGATCATGCCGATGTCGCCGTTGCCGCCGCTGCGTCCGGTGGTGATGTTGAGCGAGTTCTCGCCGACCTGCGCACGCGGGTCGGCCTCGTCCTGGTCCATGCCCACACCGCCGCGGATGTCCATCATCCCGATGCGCCCGCCGACGTTGAGGTCGAGGAAGTTGACGTCGCCCTCGTTGGGGCGAGCGCCGCCCGGGACGGGCGAGAGGCCGGTGACCAGCGAGCCCAGGTCGCCGCCGACGGTGAGGCTGATGCGCGGATTGCCGTTGGTCACGGCCGGACCGATGTCCGAGCCGGTGGTGACGTTGTACAGGTTGCCGGACACGCTGACGCTGCCGCCCTGCCACGTCATGGTCGTCGGCGTTCTGCACCGTGCTGGTACGCCGGTGGGGACGTCTCGCCGGCCTGATCAAGGAAGCCGGTGCCGATGCGCAGCGAACCGACGTTGCCCGAGAGCACCGTGATGCTGCTGCCTTCGCCGCTGGCCTGATCGGTGAAACCGTTGCCGCCGCCGGTGCGGAACGCGCCGAGCGTCGCGGGGGCCATCCCCGTGATGTTCACGGTGTACGGCAGGGCGCCGGTGCCGGTATCCTGGCCGTTGGGGTCCATCACCACGAGGTAATACACGCCCGAAGACTTGGGGGTCCAGGTGAGCTGCGTCGCGACGGAACCGACCCTGACGCCGGCGACGCCGGCGCCGCCACCATCACGCCGTCCTGATCGACGATGCGGAAGTAGGGCGACAGCGTGGCGCTGTTGATGGTGGCCTGGATATTGACCGCCGTGCCCGCGTCGACCGCGAAGGCGTACACGTCCGAGCGGTCTTCGCCGGAGAAGGGGTCCTGTGCCGACAGATCGCCCTGGATGCGCACGGCGGTGCCGGAGTTGCCGATGTACTCGGCGGCGAGGATCGAGTCGTTGCGGAGGAAGTTGGAGCCCAGGATGACCGGCTGCTGACCGGCGCGCAGGAGCGTCGTGGAAGCGGTGTAGGAACTGGCCGTCGCGATCATCACCTGGCGGATGCCCTCGGCGCGACCGGCGGCGGGGGCCACCGGGGCGTACCCCTCCAACTCGCTATAGGTATAGATGTCCTGCGCCGGCTTGGTCTGCGGGGAGGCGATGTCGCCCACGATCGTTACGTCCAACTGGCTGCGGGCGCCGATGATGATCTCGCCCGCGGTGCGGCCCACGATGACCTGGCCGTTGGTCTTGTTGTTCGGATCGATCCGATCGCCGTTCTGGAAGCGGAAGTTGGGGTCGGGCGACCAGATGCCGGCGTCACCGCCGACCACAAGTTGACCGAGATCGCCCTCGACCTTGATCGAGCCGAGCAGCACGCCAACGGAGATCTTGTTCACGAACCCTGTGAAATGCGAAGAACCGTGGACGATGCCGTGGAATGTGATGCTGCCGATCGAACTGCCGTCTTCGAGAAAGAATCCCTGATCCGACCGGTTAAAGCCGGTCGTGACGAGCGTGATGCTGTCGAAGGGGTTGGGCGTCGCCGTGTTGGGGATCAGCCCGCGCGGGTTGTACGCGTTGGGCGAAGAGTTGTCTCGCACGAAGGGAGAACCGAGGATCGCGCTGCCGGGGCCCGGGGGCAGGCCGGTGATGACCACCTGGTTGTTGGCCCGCACGTCGATCGCGTAGCCGAAGCCGTCTCGTTCCAGATCGTCGTATTGCCCGACGGGGTCCGAGGTGAGCGTGAAGACATACCGACCGTCCCAATAGATCTGGGGGATCAGAGAGCCGTCGTAGCCCTGCGGAGCTGTATCCGAGGTCGTGATCTTGCCGCCCCACGTCTGGAACGAGGTCCGCGAGTCGGTGCCGCTGAAGCGGATCGACCCAAGTCCGTCGTTGTAGTCGGGCACGCCGTCGGAGTTGGCGTCGATCGGGGGAACTGAAGAACGCGGCGGGGGGATGCCCGCCAGCGTGTTCCGCATGTCGCGTCCGGCCACAGATCAAAGAACGAGGCCGAAGCGCCGACCGGGCCGGTGAGCACCGCCAGCATGCCGTACTGAGCGCGGTTGGAGATCAGCGTCGCGTAGGTCTGCGGGGGCACCTGGTACGAGACGGTGTCCACGGTGAACGCAGGGTTTACGCCCGAGCCGGGGTTGACCGCGGAGTTGAGTTCCACGCGCAGGGTGTCGAACGCGGGGCTGTTCGCGGGGGCTGTAAACTGGAAGGTGCCGACGCCGCGGGCGGGATCGCCGGCGATAACGCGGGCACGCAGGGCGGCGCCGGTAAATGACGCGATCACCTGGTTGTTGAACAACAGGCTGACGGTCGTCTGATCGGTGAGAATGCCCGTGTTGTCGGAGGTAATGTCCGGGTTCACGGTGAACTCGCAGCGCGACACGGCGATGTTCTGCGTGGGGTTCTGCGGATCGTTGAAGAACCGGAACTGGAAGAACTCGGCGCGTTCATCCAGCACCACCCGCATGAACCGCTGCTGGTTGTCCTGGGTGGGAGGAACGCCTGTCACCGAGATGTTGTCCGCGGGCGAGATGTTGTGCTGCACCTGCAACGCGGACTGGAGGAAGATCTGGCCGCTGCCGATGCCGCCGTAGTTTTCGTCGTTAAAGTCCTCGACCACCGACGTTGGCTGCTGGTCCGTGATCACCTGGCTCGTGCCCAGGTACGGAATCGCGGAGACGAAGTAGGCCCGCACCGTGCCGAGACCAGTGTTCGGGTCGACGTTGTCGGCGCCCACGGTCAGGGCGAACAGCATCTGCCGCCGCTCCAACTGCTCCACGCTCGCTCGCGGCGTAACACCGGCCACCTGCGCCAAGCGTGCCGCGTTACTCAGAGAAGCGCCCGCTGCGCTGTTGTTCCGACGTTGACGGACGTACGGGCGATTCTCGATCTTCTTGCGTGCCATAGCAACTCCTGAGCGACCGACGGAACTGTCCCCCCGGGGACACCCCGATCACACACACAAACACAACCGCCCCGTCCCGTGACGGCGCGAACCTCCCGATACACACCGCTCTGTCCCAGACCCGTGCCGCTCATCGTCCGGCACTGCTGGCCATCCAACACCTTCAGCCAAACTACTACTGCCAAACTACTACTGGAAGAGGTCAGGGTACCCTGCCGAGACCCTTCCATCAACAAGACCTCCGCGGGTAGTCATACCCGGCGAAGACGAACCCTCCGCGCGGCCGCGACGGGGAATACCGAACAATACAAGGCCCTACGCACCTGCATCCTCATGGTTTCATCCTACAGACGTCGGGGCCCGGGTTCTGCACCCCCAATGCCCAACACACGCCAAATACCAGTTGATGCCTCCGATTCCAGCATCAAAACCCAACTGGAGCATTCCCGGACTTGGGGTCCCCCCTCCCTGCCAGCGGCCCTGGCCCCCGCCCCTGTTGGCTTGCGCGCCCCACCCTGCGTTCCGCCCCAACGCCCCGGGCGGCCGTATTCTCGCATCATCCATGCCCGACCTGATCGACATCCACCGCCCCGACGATCCGCGGATCGCGGACTACGCGAATCTCAAGGACGCGGCACTCCGCGAGGCCGAGTTCCGGGGTGAGCGGGGCCGGTTCATCGCCGAGAGCGAGCTGGTGGTCCGCACCCTCATCGCATCTCCCTATCGCGTCCAATCCGTCCTCATTGACCGGTCGCACCTGCACAGGATGGCCGACGCGTTCGCCCACCTCCCCCCCACCACGCCGGTTTTCACCGTTGACGCGGCCACGATGACAGCCATCGCGGGCTTCCAGTTCCACCGGGGGGTGCTCGCCTGCGGTGTTCGTCCTGCCGACGCAGATTGGAAAGCCGTCGCATCGGCGGCCCGCACGTTGGTGGTTCTGGAAGGCATCGCCAACCCGGACAACGTCGGGGCCGTCTTTCGCAACGTGGCCTGCCTCGCGGGAAAGGGCGGCGGGGTGCTTCTGGCCCGCTCCTGCTGCGATCCTCTCTATCGCAAAGCGATCCGGGTGTCGATCGGGCACGTGCTGTCCATCCCGTGGGCGTTCATCGAGCCATGGCCGGCGGCGCTGGCGGGGCTGACCGATCTGGGGTTCACCACCCTGGCGATGACGCCGGATCCAAACGCCACGGATATCGCGGAGCTTTCACTCCAGGGCATCCCCAAACCGGCGATCCTGATCGGCGCGGAAGGACCGGGGCTCACGCCGGGTGCGATGGGCGCGTGCCGCGTGCGTACCCGGATACCCATGGCCCCAGGGACCGATTCCCTGAACCTTGCGACGGCTCTGGCGATCTCGCTTCAGCGGCTTGTGGTGCCGCGCTGAATCACATCGGCACGCTGGGAAGCCGCATCGCCCGCCGCCACGCCGACAACTGGCCCAGATGGCCCGACTCGTGCTTGACTGTCAGAGTGACGATCATGTCGCCGATGGTGGGTGACGCTCACGCTGGCGTTCGATGGGGTTTGCTTCCGCGAAGACTTTTTCATCGGATTCGACCAGCGCCTTCTCCGCCAGCGCGTGCATCCGCTCGAACTCCGCCTTGAGCACCGCGGGGGCCGGATACTCGGCTGGATCGGTCAGCACTTTGGAGTTCTGACCGAACTTGTGACCTTCTCCACCACTGATTCGCGGCGGAGCAGGGCCGCGATCACCGGGGGGTACAGGTTCAGGTGCGCCAGAATCCACGCCGGGTGGTTCATGACCGCGCCGGGCGCTGGCTGGGCGAAGAACTGATCATCTGAGAGATCGCCGACGAGGCGGAGGGCGTATCCGCCGTTGCGACGCCACGTGACCAAGACAGCAGAAGCGATGGGGTGCATGGAAATCTCGCGCAGGTGTCGTGTGTGCTGAACAGTCCGAAGTTCGGGCACTTCGCAGAATTCTACGCGGCGGGATGTCGGATCACGCGACAGAGAAACGCACGCGGCCGACCCCATGTCGGCCGCGTGGATTGGCAGCGGGTTGATGGAAACTGACCGCAGATTCGCGGCGGCGACGCCGCGGCGAGCCCGGCCAGACCGATCTGAGGGGCGGGGGTGATGCCCGTCACGGTGACGTCCCAGCGGAGCGTGCCTGACCCCGCGTAGGTGGAGGTCGAGGTGGCCGGGGCGGCGCTCGTTCCGGGAGCGAAGACTTGAACCATGCGGAACGCGAACGCGGCGTTGTTGGACGCCGCGGCGGGAAGCAGGCCGGACGCACGCCCGTTGTACCAGGTGTCGCCGCCGGAGGTGGCTTCAAAGACGTTTCCGTTGTTCCAGGTACCGCCGCCGTTGGAGGACCAATCAAAGCGGACGAAGCGCGAGGAAGTGTTGCTGTGGCGGGTATCGAACGACACCGCGATATCGGTGAAGCCGACGGTGCTCACGAAGAAGACCACGCCGCGCTGACCGTTCTCGGTGCCCTCCGCCGCGTAGCCGGTGGTCTGCCAGCCGAAGTTCGGGGGGCTGCCGGCGGTGGGATCGCTGCTGCGCCGTTGGCGGTGCCGCTGGAGAAGGACGGTCGCGAGCAGGCCTGCGGTTCCGGCAACGCCGGTGCTCCGAGCCGCCCGGAACGGTGGTCGAGGAGGGGCCGTTGAAATCCCAGCGAGTGATGACGTCTCCGAAGGCAAAGCCCGAGGAAACCAAGATGGCGGAGAGCGCCGCGGTGCTACGAATCGACATGTCTCTTCTCCTATGACTAGTGCATGCTGAGCCGCGCACAGTTCGTCGGCAACAACGCCGACGCGCGATGCCACGGCGTCGTCCGACCTCCAGAGTCTCTCATTTCCGAAGGGTCGAACGATAGAGAAGGCGTGTCCGTGGTTGCATGTACAACTTCGGCGTAAGATATTGATCACCGCGAACCACTCGGGCGCGGATCTGGAAGTGCCCGACGGCACCCTCCCACGTCTCACCGGCTTGCGGCTTGGCGTAGATAATCGCGCGGCTGGAGGTGACCAGCACGCCGCGGCCATCTTGCCGCAGCATCGATCGCACATCCTGCGCGGTTCCGCCCTGCGCGCCGTAGCCGGGGATGAGGAAGATCTGATCGGGCATCAACGCCCGCAGGGCCGCGCCTTCGCCGGCCTTGGTCGCCCCCACCACCGCTCCCACGGCGCTCAACCCGCTCTGGCCCATCCGCGTGCGCCCGAGCGACGCGACGGTCCTGGCCATCATCGCCGCGACGGTGTCGCCGCCGGCCAACTTGGCGTTCTGGAAGGCGTCGCTATCGGGGTTGCTGGTGCGCACGAGCACGAAGACGCCGACGCCGGCATCCAGGAACGGGGAGAGACCACTCTCGCCGAGGTAGCCGTTCACGGTGATGTAGTGGGCGTGCATGCGCTTGGCCGCGGCGGCGTAATGGGCGCTTGAAATGCCGATGTCGCCTCGCTTGGCGTCCCACACGACGCACAGCCCGGCGCGGGCGGCCTCGATGCTCAGTTCTTCCAGCAGCACGACGCCCTTGCCGCCGTATCGCTCGAAGCAGGCCGACTGGAACTTCACGGCGGGGACGACGCCGCGGACCGCCTGGATCACGCCGCGGCAGAACTCGCCGATCGCGGCGAGCGTTTCGTGGTGACGGGCCGTGAGTTCCTCGGGGATGTGCTCGATCACAGGATCAAGGCCGACACAGACCGGGGAACCGGCCTTGACGATGGCGGCGCACAGCGCATCGGCCGCGAGGTAGCTCTGGTCGCTCATGGTCCAAGCGTACTCGCGGATCAGCACCGCCAATCTTCCCATGGAACCCGCACCACCCACCTGGACCTCAAGAAAGACCACGGCCTGATCCGCTGGCAACGGCACGGAATCGTTCACCCGATCGCGTACCTGCGTCGCATGTCGCCGAGCGCGGACATGCGGAACCTGCGGGAGCAGATGCAGAAGAACCCGCTGACCGTTCTGCCTTCAAAGCCCGCGCGCGGGCCGCTGACCGCGCTCCAGCGCGGAACTGGCGGGCAACTACGCGCTCAAGATCAACTTCAGCGACGGGCACAACACCGGCATCTACACGTGGGAGTACCTGCGGAGCATCGACCCCGAGGCGCCGCCGCGTTCACTGTGACTGTGCACCGATGCCCCCCGACCCGACTTCCATCCAACTGACCACGCCGGTCGACCAGATCCCGGGCGTTACGCCGCGGCAAGCGATGCTGCTGCGGACGCTTGGGCTGACGAACCTGGGCAGGCTCGTTGCGCACCTGCCCGCGCGGCATGAGAAGGTCGAGGCGGAATCGAGCATCGGCGACCTGGTGGCGGACCAGACAGTGAGCGCCCGCGGGCAGATCACCGCGACGCGCGTGGTTCGGAGCGGCAAGCCGAGGTTCGAAGCCGTGTTGCACGACGGCACCGGCCGGCTGGACCTGGTGTGGTTCAATCCAGACGTTCATGCGATCGGCTGGTGCCGGGTGTTCGCGCCCGCGTGCAGGGCAAGACCAAACGCCGCGGCCCGGGCCTGCAGATGGCCAACCCGCAGTGGGAGGTGCTGCGGCCGGACGATGAGGAGCCGCCGGAGCACGAATCGCGGATGAAGCCGATCTACCCGGCGAACGAGGAGCTCAAGCCCTGGCTCATCGCCAAGATCATGGCGGTGGCGGCCCCGCAGGCGCTGCCGCTCATCGACGACCATCTGCCCGAGGAGTACCGGCGCGAGCGGCATCTGCCGGAGCTGCGCGAGGCGTACCGCATGCAGCACTTCGCGGCGGACGAGCGCAGGCGGCGGAGTCGCGGCGGCGGCTGGCGTACGACGAACTGCTCATGCTGCAACTGGGCGTGCATATGAAGCGGGCGCACCTGCGCGAACGGCTCAAGGCGCCCGCGCTCAAGAGCAACCCGGGCATCGACAAGCACATCCGCGAGCGCATCCCCTTTCAACTCACGGCCAGCCAGAACGAGGTGGTGAAGGAGATCGCCGAGGACCTTTCCAAGTCGGTCCCTGCCAACCGGCTGATCCAGGGTGATGTGGGCTCGGGCAAGACCGTGGTGGCGCTCTACGCGATGCTCATGGCGGTGGCGAGCGGGCACCAGGCGAGCCTCAGCGCGCCCACGGGAACTGCTGGCGGAACAGCACATGGCCTCGATTTCTCGCATGCTGGAGGGGTCGCGGGTGCGCACTGAGCTTCTGACTTCGGCCACGCCTCGGGATGCCCGCGAGTCGCTGCTGGAGCGGCTCGCGGCGGGCGAGGTGGACATCCTGATCGGCACGCACGCGCTGCTCACGGAGACCGTCAAGTTCAAGAGCCTCGCGGTGGCGATCATCGACGAGCAGCACAGGTTCGGCGTGGTGCAGCGGGCGGGCCTGCGGGCCAAGGCGAGCGACAAGACCACGACGCCGCACGCCCTGGTGATGACCGCCACGCCCATCCCGCGGACACTGGCGATCACGCTGTTCGGCGATCTGGACATTTCTTCGATCCGCGGGCTGCCGCCGGGGCGAAAGCCGATCACGACGCGCGTGAGCCCGGGCAAGGGAAGGGCCGCGGTGTACGCGGAGATTGAGGAGCGGATCAAACGCGGCGAGCAGGCGTATGTCGTGGCACCGGCCATCGACGGCGCGGGGACCGAGACCGGCGGGACCGCCGACGCCGATGCCCCGCCGCTGCGGGATTGCCGCACGATCGCGAAGGAACTGGAGACGGTGTACCTGCCCGGGCGGCGCGTGGCGCTGATGCACGGGCAGCTCAACCGCGCAGCGCGCGAGGACGTGATGGACCGGTTCCGTCGGCGCGAGATCGACGTGCTGGTCGCCACCACGGTGATCGAAGTGGGCGTGGATGTGCCCAACGCCACGGCGATGGTGGTGGAGCAGGCCGACCGCTTCGGGCTCGCGCAGTTGCACCAGTTGCGCGGGCGGGTGGGACGCGGCGCGGCGGACTCGGTCTGCTACCTGATCGCCGATCCGACCACCGACCTGGCCGCGCAGCGGCTGGCGGTGCTCGAGAAGACCTCCGACGGCTTTGCGCTGGCGGAGAAGGACCTGGAACTGCGCGGGCCGGGCGAGGTGTTCGGCCAGCGGCAGAGCGGGCTGCCTCCGTTCAAGGTAGCGGACCTGGTCCGGGATCGCGAGTTGCTCGGGATGGCCCGGCGCGACGCCGCGGCGTGGATCGCGGCGTCTCCTGATCTCGCCAAGCCGGAGGAACGGACGATCCGGCGGCGGGGGTGGTGAAGACCTTCGGGGAACACCTGGGGCTGGCGGATGTGGGGTGAGTCCACGTCAGTGTGATGGCGCGTGGCACCAAGAAAACCGAGCGGCTCGGCGCGTCGCATGCCTCCAGCGTTGGAAACATGCGCTTCCAAACGCATCACGTGACCCTAAGTCTGTTCACTTGACTTCCATCTTCGGCCCCCATGCCACAAGCTGACATTGTTCAACTCCAAATCCGCAACGCTTGGGCTTCTCCCTTCGGCTTCAGCCATTCACTCCCATCGCCAGTACGCGGCCTTGCCCGGGCGGTAGATCGGCCTCCTGCGTCCCAACGGCACGCCCCGGCCTTGCAGGAGCCCGGCCTCCGGCCTCCTGAGCACCAACGGTGCGCCCTATCCCTTGCCCAGGGCGCAAGCCCTTGGTTGAATGCCGCGCAACGTCCAAGCCCCAACGGGGCGCTCTAACCACCCCAACCACCAACCCACCCCGGACCTGCCCCGCTCTCACCGATCACCTGCATTCCAAACCCGCTTCCCCCTTCATCACTTCCTCTCTTCCTCTGTTCCCTCTTCCTTCCCCCGATTCCCTCCCCCCGAATCCCGAATCCCGAGTCCCGAATCCCGTTTCCCTCTGCTTGACCTGCCCCAGGCACGACGGCCCCACTGCCCACTCCTACGCCACTGCCCTTTCTCACCCACCACCCGCCGATGTGCGCACACTTCGCGCACTCTCGCCAAAATCCCTGCAATTTCACCCGTCCCCGGCGTATCACCCTCAGCCGCCCGCCAAATCGCGTGCGGACGTTGTTCTTTGAAAATCGAACAGAACACTCCGCCAGCGCTGAGCACTCGCGCGGGGCTCGCTTCCCCGCCACCACCGCGCCCGCGACCAAAAGTTCATCGCGCAAAACGCCACCCGTCGTTCCCAGTCGGCGCCGCTCCTACATCCCACCAAAAGTTCATCCTCACCGGGCACCGCGGCTCCCCGTCCGCCGCCGCTCAACCACCATCCTCCCACGAATCGCGCTGACCGTGCTCAACACCAAAAGTTCATCCGCCCGCCAAGTCTTCATCTCCTCCCGCCCGCCTCTTCATCCCCTCTCTGCACCGCCCCACGCGGCCTTCAACCGCTCCCAATGTCACAATAACCTCCGCCTAGCGCCGCGAACAGGCCACCAAAACTTCATCCGCTCGGGCACCCCATCCTGACCGCACGTTATCTCCGCTCTTCATTTCCCCATTTCCTACTTTCCCCCTTTCCCACTTTCGTCCGCTCCACCAAAAGTTCATCCGCACGCCAAACCTTCAACTCCTCCCGCCCGCCTCTTCATCCCGCCCCCGCACCGCCCCACGCGGCCTCCGATCATCGCAATGTCCCAATAACCGCTACCTCGCGCCGCGCACATGCCACCAAAAGTTCATACGCACCCACGTTTCCCACCCAAGTGCCCTCACCCAATCCGCCGCCGTGCCTCTTCCAAGTTCAGAGCTTTGCCGCCAACTCCCGCACGTGCGCATCGGCGATGACAAACACCCGCTCCCCGGCGCTGCACCGCACCGGGCCACCGGCGGTGAAGCGGCTGAAGGCCGGCAGCACGGCCACATCGGGCCCCACGTGGAAGCAGGGAAGTTTGAGCCGGTCCGCGCCGGCGCGGAGGCTCACGGCGGGGTGGAGGTGGCCGGCCCAGACGAAGGCGCCTTCCGCGGCGTCGGGGTAGTGCGAAAAAACGAACGGGCCTTCGCGGTGCGTGGCTTCCAGCAGGTCGATGCGCCACGCCTGCGCGGCGTCGGTGATGCAGCGGTCGTGATTGCCGGGCACGAGGGCCACGGAAAGTGCCGCGTGACGATCGCGCCAGGCGGCGACGCGCTCGATCACGTCGGGGGTGGTGCCGATGGGGGCGTGGAGCAGGTCGCCAAGGACCAGGACCCTTGCGACGTCCGCCGCGGCGATGGCGGCGTCGAGTTGGCGCAACTGCGAGTCAAGGATCGCGGCGGCCGGAAGTGCAGCGCCCAATCCCCGCAGGGCATCGGCCTTGCCCAGGTGCAAGTCGGCGATGAGGAGGGTGCGGGCCTCGTGCCAGTACGCGGCGCGGTGGTGCAGGAGCGAGAATGTGTGCCCCCGGACCGCGATCGTCGCGGCTTTCATCACCGGGTGTTGCGCTGAGGAGACGGGCACGCCCAAGCGTACGGAGACGCCCGGTACGGGGCATACCCAACTTCAACCACACAGGGCCCGCACGCCGACATCCGGTGAATACCCGTGCATCCGAACCCACCGTCCGAACATCGTGTAGAATCCCAGATGCGATCGTGGCTTGTGATCCCGGCCCTTGTGCTCCCCGCGGCGTGCGGGCCGACGATCCACCCCACCTTCGATTCGCCGGAACCCGCCGCCAGGAACGCGGCGATCGTCAAGGCGGGCGCGGATGGCAACCGCGCCGCCATCCCGGACCTGGTTCGGATGCTCGAGAGCGACGATCCGGCGACGCGGCTCCTGGCCATTACCGCCCTGGAGCGGATGACCGGCGAGCGGAACGGATTCGACTACGGCGCACCGCCGTACGAACGCGAAAGGGGCGTGCAGCGATGGCGAGATTGGCTTGCGAAGCACCCCGGCTCGGAGAACGCGACCCGATGACCCCCGCCCCGGAAATCCGCCTGGACCTGGCGAGCAACCCCGCGTACTTGTGCGCGGTGCGAGAGATGGTGAACCTGGTGTCGCGCCGGACGGGATTCCCGGACGCCGCGGCGGGAAAAATCGCCCTCGCGGTCGACGAAGCCCTCGCCAACGTAATGAACCACGGCTATAACAGACGCACCGACGGGCGGATCGTGATGGAGATCCGGCGCGTCGAGAACGGAGCCGGCCTTGAAGGGATCCGGATCGTGATCGAGGACGAGGGCCGGCAGGTGGACCCCGCGACGATCAAGAGCCGCGACCTGTCGGACATCCGCCCCGGAGGCCTGGGCGTTCACATCATCCGCGAGGTGATGGACAGCGTGCTGTACGAGAAGCGCGAGGGCCGGGTGGGCATGCGGCTGACGATGACGAAGAAGATCAATCCGGGCGAGGTGGCTTCCTCGTGCGGTTGCGAACCCCGAGGAGATACGTGTGGCTGACAAAGGACCGCTGTTGGTCGTGACAGAACAGCGCGAGGGCGCCCTGATCGTGTCTCCGAAAGGGGAGGTGGGGTACCACGAGGCACCGACGCTTCGCACCGCGCTGCGCGAGGCTTTCGACAAGAAGCCCAAGCGGCTGGTGGCCAACCTCGCGGGAGTCTCGTACATGGCCACGCCCGGGCTGGCGACGCTGGTGGAGGCGCTGCAGATCTCCAAGCGCACCCAGACGCCGCTGGTGCTGTGCAACCTGACGGACCGGGTGCGGGCGGTCTTTGAGATCGCCAAGCTGCACACCATCTTCAAGATCGCCGACAGCGTTGACGCCGCGACCGCGCTATGAGCGAACGAACGCGTCATCACCACCGGTCCGCGATGCACCTGGCGGCGCGCGCGGCGCTCTTCCCGCTGGAACTCATCGGCTCCAAGTCGCTCAACGCCCTCGAGCAGGTCGGCGGGGGGGCGTGGCTGCTGATGGACACGAGCGGCTGGATTCTGCGGGCCGTGTTCACGCGGCGGGTGCGGCTGGGCGTTCCGGGCATCGTGGCGCAGCTGGTGCGGGTGGGCGTGCGGTCGGTGTTCATCGTGTCGCTGGTGTCGTTCTGCGTGGGGCTGATCCTGGCCTTTCAGCTGGCCCCGCCGCTGGAAGAGTTCGGTCAGAAAGAGGCGGTGGCGAACATCGTCGGCGTCGCGATCCTGCGCGAACTGGGGCCGCTCATCGGCGCCATCGTGCTGACCGGATTCGCGGGAGCCTCCATCGCGGCCGAGATCGGCACGATGGTCGTGAGCGAGGAGATCGAGGCGCTGGAATCGCTGGCGCTCGACCCGATCCGCTTCCTGGTGGTGCCCCGCGTGATCGCCTCGGTCATCAGCATGACGGTGCTCGCGGTCATGGCGGATGTGGTCGCGGTGGGCGCGGCGCTGCTCATCTCGGTCACCGTGCTGGACATTCCGTACACCACGTTCATGACCAAGGTGCTGGAGCAGGCCAAGCTCGTGGACTTCGGCACGGGCATCGCCAAGAGCACCGTCTTCGGGCTGCTCATCGGCGTCATCGCGTGCGCCAACGGGCTGGGCGTCGAGGGCGGCGCGGCGGGCGTCGGCAAGGCCACGACGTTCACGGTCGTGCAGTCGGTGGTCGCGATCGTCATGGCCGACCTGGCGTTCACCGCGGTGTTCTTCGCCATGAAACTTGTCTGACGCGCGCCGGTCACGGCCCGCTCGCGCCTTTCTTGGTCACCGGCCCTACGGTGTAGCGATCCCACACCCCCAATCAAGGGAGCAGACATGAGCCACGTCCCAAGCCCCCCGCCGCGCACGCGCGCCCGCCGGACCTTCAAGGTCACGACGATTGTGGTCAAGCCCAAGCAGAACCAGCAGTCGATGCGGCGCTTTGCGCTCGCCACCCGGGGCGGCGGCGGCGACCCGCTCCCGAGCATCACCTCGCTGCTGGACAACGGGTATCTCGAGCACGCCTCGCCGGTGTTCGCGGCGCCGGGGCCGATGGTGGACGGGGCTACGCGGGGCCTTCGGGCGATGCGGTCGCTCTCGGCCGCGATGTCCGACCCCAACGCGAAGAACAAGAACTCCAAAGGGCTGATGGCGCTCAAGGTCGCGCCCGGAGAGGACCCCCACCGCATCGCCGCGGAACTCGCCAAGCGCGGGTCGGAGTTCGAGTACGCGTACGTGCCGCCGGTCAAGTACCTGTGCGAACCCAAGCTCTCGGCCAAGGCCAAGGGCGACCCGCTCTTCAACCGTCAGTGGGCCCACGGGGCGGTCAAGATCATGACGGCGCGGGCCCGCAAGGGGTTCAAGGACTCCACCGCGATCGCGGTGTCGGTCGTCGACAGCGGCGTGGACAAGGATCACCCGGACCTCGACGCCGCCGTCAAGATCTACGAGAACTTCCTGGCGGCGCACGAGGACGATCACGACGCGATCGGGCACGGCACGCACGTGTCGGGCATCATCGCGGCGGAGCGGAACAACGCCGTGGGCGTGGCGGGGATCTGCCGCTCGCCGATCCACAACTTCAAGGGCCTGCCGCGCGATGATTTCTGGGATGCGCAGGCTTACTACCGGGCTCTGGCCCACCCGCTCAACACCGGCGCCCGCGTGCTCAACCTGAGCCTGGGAGGCGGGGTGGATCCCGGTGAGCGCGACGTGATCGCCGACCTCATCGACGGGGGCGTGGTGGTGGTCGCGGCGATGGGCAACGAGTACGAGGAGGGCAACCCGGTTGAATACCCGGGCGCCTACCCGGGCGTGATCGCCGTGGGCGCCACCGACGAGATGGACCGGCGCGGGTCGTTCTCGAACACCGGGGCTCACATCGCGCTGTGCGCCCCGGGGGTGCGGATTCTTTCGACCGTGCCGCACTACCCGTGCCAGGATTCCAACGTGCTCAACTTCGACGCGTGGGACGGCACCTCGATGGCGACGCCGCATGTCGCCGCGGCGGCGGCGCTGGTGCTCGCCAAGCGGCCCGGGCTCAAGCCCGCCCAGGTGCGCAAGATCCTGATGGACAGCGCGGACAAGGTGCCCGGGCAGACAGGGTGGAACAAGGAATACGGCGCCGGCCGGCTGAACATCGACGCGGCGCTCAAGATCGCCTGATGCAGATCGTGCTGAAATCAACCCCGGAGCGTGAGGGCGAGATCGTCGCGATCGTTGAAGCGGCGGCGGCTCGGCATGCGCCGGGCAAGGCCGCGAGGATCGAGCGGGTCTTCCCGGCGGGCACAAGGGGCAACCGGGGACGCATGTTCACGGTGACGATCCCGGGGATCAGTGAAGACGCCTTGCCGGCGCTCATGCAGGCGATCCGCGACAGCGGCGCGGCGGAGTATGTCGAGCGGCCCGCTCCTAAGTCGCCGATGTAGGCGGCGCGGCCAGTTCCGCCAGACCGGCCTCGATGGCGGTGCGTGCCGCCCAGCCGGGCAGACGAGTCAACCCGGTGGCCGGCCGCATGATCTGGAAGGGCGGGTAGGGGTGGGCGCCGAAATCCAGCGCCACGGGCTGACGCCGCAGTTCGTTGAGGCGGGTCAGCACTTCACGCAGCGATCGGCGGTCGCCGGTGTCGAGGGCGTAGGTCGCGAGCCCAGGCTCGGCCTGGCGCGAGACCAGGTGGGCCGCGAGCACGAAGCCGTGCGACACATCACGCACGTGGACAAAGTCCATGAGTTGCTCGCCGGAAGAGAGCGAAATTCGGGACCCGCCGGGCGCGTTGGCCACCTTGGTGAGCAGCTTGTTGCGCCAATCGTGCGGGCCGTAGACATCGAAGAGCACCAGCGACGCGGCGCGCAGGCCCCTGTACGCGGCGGCGTAGGCGAGCACGTCCTCGAACGCGAGTTTGGTGGCGGCGTAGAGCGTGTTGGGCCGACGCTCCGCGTGCTCGCCGTAGGCCCAGTAGGTGGACGTGTTGACGATTGTCCTGACGCCGCAGGCGAGCATCGCCTCGACGAGGTTTGCTCCCAGGGTGATGTTGGAAGCGATCATGGCCCCGATCTCGGCGGGGCCGTGCTCGGCGCGGGCGAGAGCGGCCAGGTGGAACACCACGTCGGGCTTTGTGACGGCGACGATGGCGCGGAGCGATTCGAACGAGAAATCGGTATCGTGTCGCGAGACGGGGAGATTCCGGAGATCGGAATCGGCACGGGCGAGCGCGTGCACACTGTGTCCCGCGGCGAGCAGTTCGCGGCAGACGTGGTGACCGATATAGCCCGAAGCGCCGGTGACGAGAGCGATCATGCGGACGACAACCGTAGCGTCCGCGGCTACATCGCGCCGTCTTTGGCTTCGTCGCCTTCGGTGATGGTGATCGCGAAGGTGACCTTGCCCTTGCCGAACTTCTGCTCGGCCTTCTCGTACCGCTCGGCGATCGTCGCAAGGATCTTGCCGCTCTGGTAGACCGCGTCGGTCAGGCCCTTGTCGGCACCGGGCGGGGCCTTGATGAGCCCGCCCTTGACGGCGTAGTTCCAGCGGTCTTCGGCGGTGACCCGCTCGTGGGCCTTGACGTCGGACTTCTTGACAGGCACGTTCACGGCCGAACTGACGCCAAGGAGGATACAGGCGTGGCTGTTCCAAGGGTGGTTGCCCTTGTGGATCTGCACGCCGGAGTACCCGGGGACGGAGTCGAACGCGATCATGAAACTGTCGAATCGGTTCTTGGTGTGCTTGCCGGTGTACGCACCCTTGGGGATCGGGTAGGGCTTGGAGCCCAGACCGATGCCCATGTCGTACGTTCCCCGGGGCAGTTCGAGGGTGACGCCCGTGACCGGCTCGAAGACGCCCTCGCACTTCATCTCGAAATCGCCCAGCACGCTGTGCTTGCCCTTGGCGTTGCGCTTGATGTTGAACTGGATCACCGGCTGGGCGACGGCCGTCTCGTCGTCGTCATTGAACTCGGTGCCGACGCAGGCGCAGTGCATCTCGGCGGGCGAGAAGCCGCACTTGACGTGGTAGCCCGCATCGCCGGAGTCCCAGGGCTCGAAGACGCAGCCGCAGGAATCCTCCTGGAAGGGATCAAAGCCGATCGTGCCGGGGATCACTCGCTTCATGGGTGCACTCCGCCGCCGGGTTATCGCGTGGGGCGTCCGGCCGTTGCGGGCATGGGCTGCGAATTAGTCGGCATTCGTCCGGCAATTACTCGAACGAATACTGGAACTCGCTGTCCTTGACGCCGACGTGGACCTTCTTGATCTCGCTGCCGCTGGCCATGCGGTTGAGCAGTTCGGAGCCGATGGCGGGGAGCATCTGCCGGGTGATGATGGCGTCGATGGCGCGGGCGCCGCTGTCGAGTTCGGTGACGCGGGAGACGATGGTGTCTTCCACTTCCTTGTCGAAGGTGAAGGGGACCTTGTGTCCCTCCAGGATGCGCTGGCCGACGCGCTTGAGCTGGAGCTTGATGATCGCCCGCATCATCTCGTCGGAGATGGGGTAGTACGGCACGATCTCCAGGCGGCCCAGCAGCGCGGGGGGGAAGACCTTGAGCAGCGGCTCGCGGATCGCCTTGACCAGACCCTCGGGATCGGGCTTGAGCGCGGGGTCCTTGCACATCTTCATCACCAAGTCGGTCCCGACGTTGCTGGTGAGCAGGATGATGGTGTTCTTGAAGTCGATGTCCACACCCTCGCTGTCCTTCATGATCCCCTTGTCGAAGACCTGGAAGAAGACCTCGTGGATGTCGGCGTGGGCCTTCTCGACTTCGTCGAGCAGCAGCACGCTGTATGGGCGGCGGCGCACCGCTTCGGTCATGACGCCTCCCTTGCCGTAGCCGACGTAACCGGGGGGCGAGCCCATGAGGAGGCTGACCTTGTGGGCCTCCTGGTACTCGCTCATGTTGATGCGGATGAGGCCCTGGGGCCCGCCGTACAGCGCCTCGGCGAGGGCCTCGGCGGTCTCGGTCTTGCCGACGCCGCTGGGGCCCACCAGCATGAAGACGCCGATGGGGCGGTTGGGGTTGGCGACCTTGGCCCGGGAGAGGCCGATCTGCTTGGCGATGGATTCCAGGCCGTGGCGCTGGCCGATGACACGCTTCTCCAGCGTGTCGGGGAGCTTGATCACGCCCTCGATCTCGTTCTTCACCATGCGGCCCAGCGGGATGCCGGTCCAGTCGCTGACAACGGCGGACACGGCCTGCAGATCGACGTTGGGGGTGATAATCGGGTGCTCGCCTTGGAAGGCGGCGAGTTCGGACTTGGTCTTCTTGAGGTCTTCCAGAATCTGTGCACGGTCCGCGTCCGAGAGGGGCGTCGGGGCGGGTGCGCCGTTCGCCGCGGGAGCGGGGCCCTCGAGCTTGGCCCGCAGGTCCAGGATCTTTCCGACCATCTCCTTTTCCTTGGCGAAGCGCTCATCGAGTTCCTTGAGCTTGGCGGTGTCTGCGTCGATCAGGGCGACGACATCATCGCGGCGCTTGGAGTGGTCGGCGCCGGTCTTCATTTCACGCTCGATGATGTCGAGCTCGACCTTGAGGCTGTCGATCCGCTTGCGGGTGTCGTCGATCTCGGCGGGGACGCTGTGCAGGGCGGTCGCGACGCGGGCCGAGGCGGTGTCGATGAGGCTCACGGCCTTGTCGGGGAGCTGGCGGCCCTGGATGTACCGCTTGCTGAGCTTGACCGCGGCTTCGAGGGCCTCGTCGAGGACTTCCACCTTGTGGTGCTTCTGCATCACGCCGGCCAGGCCGCGGATCATGCGGAGGCACTTGAGTTCGTCGGGCTCGTCGACCTTGACGACCTGGAAGCGGCGGGTCATCGCCGGGTCCTTCTCGAAGTACTGCTTGAACTCGGCCTGGGTGGTGGCGCCGATGGTGCGGAGCGTGCCGCGGGCGAGCGCGGGCTTGAGGATGTTGGCCGCATCACCAGCGCCCGCGCCGCCGCCGGCGCCGATGAGTGTGTGGGCCTCGTCGATGAACAGGATGATGGGCTTGGTGCTGGCCTGCACTTCGTCCACGAGTTGCTGGAGGCGGTTCTCGAACTCGCCTTTCATGCTCGCGCCGGCCTGGAGGCGCGTGAGGTCAAGGGCCAGCAGGCGGACATCGCGCAGGGCCGGGGGGACATCGCCGGCGACGATCTTCTGGGCGAAGCCCTCGACGACGGCGGTCTTGCCGACGCCGGCCTCGCCGGTGAGCATCGGGTTGTTCTGGCGGCGGCGCATCAGGATATCGATGCACTGGCGCACCTCCTCATCGCGGCCGACGATGGGGTCGAGCTTGCCGCTCTTGGCCTGCTCGGTGAGGTCGGTGGTGTACTGCTTGATCGCTTCCTGCTTGCCCATCGCGGCCGGGGACATGGCCCCGCTGCCCTCGCCTGGGGCGCCGGAGATGCCGCGCTGAGAGGAGGCGGAGAGGACGGCCTCGGGGCTGCCGTCGGTGATCTTGGCGAAGTTGTCGGCCAACTGCTCGCTCTTGATCTTCTCGAACTCCCGGGACACGCTGCGGAGGATGTGCTCCAGGTTCGGCGTGCGGAGCATGGCCAGGATGATGTGGCCGGTGCGGATGGCGTTCTCGCCGTACTTGAGCGAGGCGTAGGCCCAGGCCCGCTCCACCGAGTCGTCCAGGTGGGTCGAGAAGTCGGAGATGCTGGTGGCGCCGCGGGGGAGGCGGTCGAGCGCGGCGGTGAGGTCGCTGGCGAGCTTGCTGGGGTTGAGCTCGAAGGCCTTGATGATGCGGTGCAGGTCGGTATCCTGGGCCTGCATGATCTGGGCGAGGAAGTGGACGAACTCGACGTACGGGTTGCCGCGGAGCTTGCAGAAGGTGGCGGCGCCCTCCAGGGCCTTGTAGCCGATGGAGTTGAGTTTGCCGTAGAGGTTCGAGCGAGAAATGTCGGGCATGGGGGCTGGACTCCGGATTGGGGGTTCGCGGAGAGGGTACGGCGGGGGGCGGAAATGGGTAAAGCGGAATTCTGGAAATGGGAGAAATCAGCGAGGGGATTCGCCCGGGGGCATGTCGCGAGGGGAACGGCGATCTTGCGGGGATCGATGTCGCTCCGGGCGACGTCAAGTCGAATGGATGAATGCACGGGGAAGCGACCGCCGGGCGTGACGCACGGCAGGGCCAGTTTGATTGAGAACGCCGATCACGGCGATCATCAAATCCGCGCGAGGTGAACCGCGACGACTGAACGAGTCATCTTTCAAAGTAGTTGCCGCGTTCTCGCTGAGAGCGGCCGCGGCCCCTGCCGGCCGAAAGATGCCTGAAATGCTCCTCGCGATCAAAGACTGAAATCGCTGAGGCGTATCCGGGACGATTCTGCCGCGCATGGCGGAGATAGCAGCGCGGAGCCGCGCGGCGTGCTGCGCGGTGTGTTGGTGCGCGACGTCTCTGCCCACACCGACATTCTTCGGGAGCCCGCTTACTTCTTCTTGGCCTTCTTCGTGGTCTTGCGGACTTCCTGCTTGTCGCGGGTTTCGCGGGCGAGCTCGGTGACGTGGGAGGGTTCGACGCGGCTGCCGCTGTGAGATGTGCTCGTGGGAGAGCGCTTCTTGCGGCCGCTGGAACTGGTGATGTTGTTGCGCTGGCCGCCCTGTATTCTGGAAGATGCCATTTGCGAAGACTCCGGGTGACGCGGGGGTGCGTCGTGATGAGCATAGCGCGGCGAGAAATGAGCAAACAGAAGGGTACGAAAATAGAGGAACTAGGGAAGAAACGACGTGCGGGCACTCGCCGCCGCGTACGAGTTGTCTGGAGTTACTGCGTCGTACGGTCGGTCAGGTCCATGGGTGGTGACCAGTCGGCGGGGGCGACGCCCGGGGCTCGCTTGCCCCAGGTGTTCTCGTGCCTGTCGGGCGCACCGGTGAAGTGGCGGACAATGAGTCGCTGGACGACGTTCATGTTCGGCAGAATTCCGTGAAAGCCGCCGACTTTGGCGAGCATCTTGTCGCCGACTTCCCAATAGCCGAAATCATCCGGAGTGACGCAGACGAGGTTCTCAGGGCCCAGGAAGGCGGGCACCGCGCCGTCGTAGGGGACTGTGCCGTCGCCGGTCTGGTAGCGTTCGTCCGGTCCGTTGGGGGGCGCTTCGGGGGTCCACTTGTTCATGCGGTCGCGGGAAGAAAGGACAAAGAGCGGGTTGCCCCTGGGATCGGTGTCGATCCGCATCTGCGTGCGGGTGACCGAGCCGATACCGACCACGGCGAGCCAGTCCTCGCGGGCGAGGCCGACATCCGGGAGCGACACTGATTCGAGCTTCTCGCGGTGGTTCGCGGCGGTCTTGAGCAGGGAACGGAACAGATCATCGGCCTGCTTGATCCGGTCGGAAGCGCGGCCGGGATCAACCGCGTACAGGCGGACGTACTCGCGGATGGTCTCGAGAATGCTTGGCTGCCAGACATCGGGCTTGAAGATGGACTTGGGGAGGCTGGGAGCGAACGTGAGGCCGCGTTGGGGCGTGGGCATGAGGTGATAGAGCGCGGGCATCACGCGGGCGGCTTCGCGCTCTCGCGACGAAGGCGCGGAGCCGCCAAGGTCGGCGGTGCCGGTGAGGACTTTGACGACCGCTTCGAAAGAGCCGCGGAACGGGCTGGCGAGCGTCGCGACTTTCGAGACGGGCGCTTTGCCCTTCTGGTTGGCGAGGTACCCGGCGATGATGAGGCCGCCCATGGAGTGGCCGACCAGGTTGACGGTGGGAAATTTGTCGTATCCGTCTTTGGCGTAGTGGCGGGTGAGTTTGGTTCGCTCGATGACTTCGAGAATGAAATCGGCGAGGGAAGCTTCCGTGGTGTCGAGCGGCTGACGCCAGTCGTAGCCGAACGGGTAGACGGGGACGGGCTCGTCTTCGCGGGCGCTGAGGTTGTGCCGTAGCTCGGAGATGAGTTCCTTGTACGCGACTTCAAAGACCTGGCCGGCGGTGACGCGGACGGGCTGGCTGGCCTCGAAGCGGATCTGATCGGGGTGGAGCCGGATGCGATCGAAGTTGTTGGTCATGACCGACCAGACGACCTCCGGTGAGATCGGGTATTCGTCGTTGAGGTAGGTGGCTGTGATGCCGGGCACGACGATGACTGGCGGGGGCAGTTTCATGAGGGGGCTCCTTGGGGAATGCTATCCGCGGCGTGTGGCGCCGATCTGGATTCGAGGAGAGCCGCCAACACGAATCGACACGCCGTCCACTTCACGAAGGTTTGGGCGTCGTGTTCTTCGCGATGGTTTCGAGGAGTTTGCCCATGCGGTCATCCGCCGCGGCGTCGCGGCCTTCGCCGCTCTGGATGGAGTACGTGGGTTGCACGTGGGATTCGCCGCAGATCACGGTGAGCAGGTTGGAGACCAGGCGGGCCTCCTCGCCGGCGGGGAGCTTGTGGCCCTTTTCGCCGAGCAGTTCTACGGCGTGATGAACGATCTGCACGGCGCCGTCCACGATCACCTTGCGTGCGTCGACGAGGGCCTGGGCCTGCTGGCGGACGAGCATGGACTGGGCGATCTCTGGGGCGTAGCTGAGGTCGGAGAGTTCGAACGAGGCGACCTCCGCGCCGGCGATCTCGACCTTTGACTGGAGGATCTCGCGCATCTCCTTGGCGATGACACCCGTCTCGCTCTTGAGGCTGGTCTGGTGGGTGGCGGACTCGTAGGGATAGCGGGAGGCCACCTGCTTGAGCACGGCCATGGCCTGCGTCTTGACGAAGGAGGGCGCGTCTTGAACATCCAGCGCGGCTTTCCGGGAATCGACGAATCGAAAGGTGACGACCGCGGCGACCACGATGGGATTGCCGTTGCCGTCGGCCACGACCGTGCGGTGGACTTCGATCGCCTGCTGCTTGGTCGAGATCTTGATGAGCTTGCGGCCCCAGACGTTGACCCACGAGAGGCCGGGGGACTTGACGACTTTGGAGAGCTTGCCCCAGCCGAGAACAACGACTTCTTCCTGCGGGTGCACGATGAGCCAGGACGCCAGCAGGGTGACGGGAAAGAGCAGAACGCTCAGCAAAAACGTCAGGGCCTTTTCCATGAATGTCCTTTCCAGACAGTCGGCCGGCGGAGTTCGCGGAGGCTCACGCTCGGATCGCCTATGAGCATAGGGCCGCGGGGGGACGGCCCCGTGCCCACCGGTTGGCCCGGGCCGGGGTGTTCCCGTATGATGAAGCGGTCGCGCTCGTTCTCGCGCCCGTATTCGAAGTCGGCACAATCTCCCAAGGAGTTCGGTATGTCGCTGTGCACATGTGATCGCGTGGCCGCTCGCGCCGTGGCCGTTTCCGCGTTGTCCCTGTTAGCGATGGCCGGCTGGGCGGTTGAGCCGGGGGCGGATGGAACGACTCCGTACGCCATGATCGACGGCGAGAAGGCGGCCATCCCGGACGTACCGATGGGCGACCCGGCGACGGTCGCGAAGATCATCGCGGAGGGGAAGAACAACAACCACGTGATGGACTGGATCACGTACATCTCCAACGACATCGGGCCGCGGCTCACGGGCTCCAGCAACGCCGAAAAGGCCAACAAATGGTGCCGCGACCAGTTCGAGAAGTGGGGATTGACGATCCCGCCGTTCGGAGGCGCGACCGGGGAAACGTCGGGGGATCATGAACTGCGGGGACTGTGGCAGTGGAAGGACATCCCGGTGCGGTTCGATCGCGGACCCTCCACCGGCAAGGTGGTGGCGACGCGCAACCCCAACGCGGAGAAGCCCGAGTACCGCACGGTGCGCGACATGGAGTTCACGACGCTGGCGTGGTCGGCGGGCACCGATGGCCCGGTGCGGGCGCCGGTGGTGAAGATGCCCGAGAACGATGAGCAGTTCGAGGCCGCCAAGGACAAGATGAAGGGGGCCTGGGTGCTGGTGAAGCCCCCGCAGGCGGGGCGGCGCGGCGTGATCGGCGGGGCTTCGGCCCGCATGTCGCTGTTCGCGGATATCCGCAAGAAGTGGAAGGGCGGCAAGACCGAAGAGGCGGCGGCCCCGACTGTGGACAAGGACATGATCCGTTACGAGGGCACCGTCGCCGGCGGGCCGATGCCCGACGGCATGCCCCTCACGCTGGATGTGAAACTCGCCGATCCCAAGGCCGTCACCGGCACGATTTCGCTGGGCGGGTTCCGCAATACCGACATCAAGGACGGCACGTTTGATCCGGCCACCAAGGAACTGAAGTTCAAGACCGAATCGCCCCGCGGCGAGCGGGAGTACATCCTGACGCTCGACGGCGACGCGCTCAAGGGCAAGACCGTGCTGCCCGACAACGCGGGCACCATGACCTACGAGGGAAAGAAGACCGCCATCGAAGAGCCCAAGAAGGGCCCGACGATGGAGGAACGCGTGCTCGCGCTGCAGCCGGCGGGATGGATCCTGCCTTCGAGCAGCGAACTCGTGCTCACCGGCGGCGCGCCCGGGTGGGACAAGTTGGACATGGACAACCTCTCGCCCGATGTGATCGTGACGGTGCGGAAGTCCGACTATGACTGCATGAACTCGTCGATCGCGGACGGAGTGCCGGTAGAGGCGGAGTTCGACCTCAAGCACACGTTCACGAAGGGGCCGATCCCGGTGTACGACACGATCGCGGAGATCAAGGGCACCGAGAAGCCCGACGAGGTGATCATCGTCTCGGGCCACCTGGATTCATGGAACGGCCCGGGCAGCCAGGGCACGACCGACAACGGCACGGGCAGCGCGGTGACGCTCGAAGCGGCGCGGATTCTCGCGGCGACCAACGCCAAGCCCAAGCGCACGATCCGGTTCATCCTGTGGACGGGCGAGGAGCAGGGTTTGCTCGGCTCGGTGGCGTACGTCAAGTACCTCAAGGAGCAGGACCAACTCGGCAAGATCTCGGCGGTGCTCGTGGACGACGGCGGGACGAACTGGGAGGGCGGGCTCCCGTGCGTGGAATCGCAGGTGCAGTACCTGGCCGCGGCGACGGCGCCGGTGAACGGCGTGTTCTACAGCGAGGCCGACAAGAAGTTCCTGGACGTGAACATCCACAAGCAGAAGGTATTCAACCAGGTTCAGGGCAGCGACCACAACTCGTTCATGCGTGAGAAGGTCCCGGGCTTCTTCTGGGATGAAACGGGCCGGGCGGATTACAACCACACGCATCACACGCAGTACGACCGGCTGGATCAGGCGATCCCCGAGTATCTGAAGCAGTCGGCGACGTGCGCGGCGGTGACGGCGTACAACCTGGCGTGCGCGCCGGATTTGCTGCCGCGGCCGACGGATGACGAATGGCCGCGGGGCGGGCGAGGCGGCGGACGGGGCGGTCGGCCCGGCGGCGCTCCCGGTCAGCAGCCGCCTTCCGGCGACGCCCCCACTCCTCCTCCCGGAGTAACGCCGCCGGCAGGCGGGAACTGATCCGCGATCACGCGAGTCCGCACAACACGATGATGAAAAACGCCCCCGGGCAGACTGGCCCGGGGGCGTTCATGTTTGTGCCAATACCCGTGCAAGGGTTGGCGAATACTTGGGCATCAGCGGCGGCGGCGGCCCGCGGCGAGCATTCCCAGGCCGAGCAACGCGGCAGCGCCGGGGGCGGGGACGACGCTGAGCGTCAGGCCGTACGCGCCGTCCTCGGTGTGACCGGAGCCGTTGAAGTCGCTATCTCCGTAGCCAGTCACCGCGATGTAATACGTGCCCGCGGCGGGGGCGACAAAGCGCAGTGACGATTCGAAGTTGCTGCCGCGGGAGTCGCCGCCGGCATCGTCGTTGTTAAGCAAAAGGCCGGAGGCATCGAGCACGCCCAGAAGAGTGTCCAAACTCTGCGACTGGAGGCCGGTGGTCATGGCCGAGAGCACATCGCCGGCTCCCATGGTGACGGCGAAGTAGTCCACATCGCCGGCGGTGAGAGTGCCGAAGCCCACAGCAGCGCCCACTCCCAGACCCGTCGGGACGGCGCCGGCGGCGGTGTTGTCGGAGGCGGAATCGGCGAAATCGCCGGGCGTGGAGCCCAGGACCGATCCGGTGAAGATGAGCGGGCCGGCTTCCGGGTGCGCTCCTGTAAACGAGCGATCGTTGAAGCCGGTGATCTGCAGGGTGTAGACGCCGGAGACTCGGATCGCCGCGCGGATCGTGGAGCCGAACTGGCTGCTCGGGCCGTTGCCGGAGCCGCCGTCGTCATTGAACACAACTTCGGCGCCGGAGGGATCAACCAGACGCATGAGGGTGTCCGGCGAACTGAAGAGCGTGCCGACCGGCGCGGTCATCGCATTGAAAATGTCGCCTTCCTCAAGCGAAATCGGAGCGCTGAGCACATTGCCGGCCGACAGGTTGACACCCGCCACACCCGAAAACGTGGGTGACGCCGCGGCGATGCCGGACAATACCACAACCGCCGAAGCGGTGACGCAGGAACGCAGATTCATCTTGTCTCTCTCCACAAATGGCGAACGGAACGGGTGCGGAAACACCCGAGGCCTTACCCCCAGCGGGCAGGCTCGATGCACAAGATACCAATAAAAAGACCGTCTGTCAATCGAAACGTGACGACGGATTATGTTAGGGCGACGCTGCGACGTGCTTCCCATTCCTACGGCGACCGCGCGCCGATGCCCACGGGGGGGAGAAAGGAGAACGCTTTCAACACCCGCGAGCACTCACGATGGAGCCGTCACCACGTCAGCACGCAGGAGGACACTGCCCGCGGTTTCAAGCGTCAGTCGCCTTCTTCGTCGTCGTCCGCGGACTTGGCGGACACGGGCGCGGCCTTCTTGCCTTCCTTGGCCTCGGCCTCGGCGAGTTGGCGGTCGTACCGCTCTCGGTTGCCCTTGTAATCCATGAGGAAGAGGAGTTTCTGAGCGGTCTTCTCGCCGGCCATCTGGGCGATTCGCTTCTTCGCGGCGGCCATGTCGGTGCGGCGCGAGACATGCACGAGGACGATCCACTGACTCTCGACCACGCGGAGCCATTCGGCCAGATCGTCGATGTGCATGTGCATGCCGACGCGGGCCCGTTCCTTGTGGTCGGGCTCCAGGAAGGTGCACTCGGTGATGAGGATCTGGGCTTTGCGGACATCCTCGCGGACCAGGTGCGGGCCGGGGGCGGTGTCGCCGGTGTAGGCGAAGAGGGGGATCTCGAAGGAGCGGGTGATCTCGGTGCCCCGTTCCTTGAGTTCGCGGAGCTTTTCCTGCGGGAGTTCGACGAACTCGGGCTTGAGTTTGGTGCGCCGCTCGCTGACGGTGTAGCCGAAGGAGGGGCAGGTGTGTTCGGTCTCGAAGCCGCGGAGGAATACGTTATTCTTGACCTCCACCGGCTGGTCGGCCTTGATGGGGATGAGGTCGTAGGGCGTTCGCTGCCGCTCCAGGTCGACGTACCCGTCCATCATGCGCTTGATGGCGGGCGCGATTCGCTCATCGCAGATGATCCGCGCGTTGCCCATGCCCTGGAAGCGGCGCTGCGAACAGAAATATGCCAGGCCGCCGATGTGGTCCATGTGGCCGTGGGTGATGGCCAGATGCTTGCTGGAGAGCATCGCGCGCGGGCAAGCGCCGATGTCGAAACCCAGATCGAGCTCGGGGACTTGGAGGCAGGTGGATTCGCCCGCGATGGACTCGCCGAAAATCCGGAAGGGCGGAAGATACAGGAAGCCCATACTGGGCTCACGCGGCGGTGGCTTGGGAAGCATCCGTCGAAACTCCGACTCCGGGATGTTCTCCCGGGAAGGCCTTGATGTGGGGAACGACTGCGAACGGCCATGGTACGCACGAGAGCGTTGCACAGTTACAGTCGCTCGTGGGGTGCTTTGTATCCAATTTGCGATCCGGCTATCCCGCAGACCATGGCGGAGTCGGCGCGCCGATAACTGGAGAACGGACCCGGGCGGCTCAGGAAGGTTCTAGAACCCGGAGCGTTGACTTTGGGAGTCAGCCAGCGTTTACTTCATTCATGACGTTCGCGTTCCATCTCCATCATCATGACCATGGGCATTCCCAGGGCCGGTGACGGTGCGACGTGGTTGCGAAGACCAACAGTTGACACAGGAACGCCGGCTTCAGCCGGCGTTTTTTCGTTTATGCGTGTGACGCGTGAATCGGAATCCGCCGCGGAGCCGGAAACAGACGACGGCAGGAGCGGCACATGACGACGATTTCCGACAAAACGAACGACACTCTGCGGCTCGGGTTGCCCAAGGGGCGGATGCAGGAAGGGGTGATGCGCCTTCTGGCCGACGCGGGGATCCGGGTATCGATCTCGGCACGCGGGTACCGACCGACCACATCGCTGGAGGGGGTGGAGACCAAGATCCTCAAGCCGCAGAACATCATCGAGATGCTCGACAGCGGCACGCGCGATCTGGGTTTCGCCGGCGCCGACTGGGTGGCTGAACTCGACGCGGACGTGGTGGAAGTGATCGACACGAAACTCGACGTTGTGAAGGTGGTGGCGGCGGCGCCGGGGAGCGTGCTGGAGAACGGGTCATTACCGCGGCGTCCGCTGGTGGTGGCCAGCGAGTATCAAGCGCTCAGCCTCAAGTGGATCGAAGCACGCGGGTGCGGCGACCGGTTCGTGCGTTCCTACGGCGCGACCGAGGTCTTCCCGCCCGAGGACGCCGACTGCGTCATCGACGTGACCGCGACGGGATCGACCCTGGAGGCGAACAGCTTGACGATTTGCGGCGAGGTCATGGCGTCTTCGACACGGCTGTACGCGAGCCGAGCGGCAATGGAGCACGCCGGAAAGCGAGGGCGGATCGCGGATTTGGCCCTGCTGCTTCAGAGCGTGATCGAGGCCCGCAAACGAGTGATGCTGGAGCTCAACGCCCCCTCGGACAAGTTGGCGGCGATCGTCGAGGTGCTGCCGTGCATGCGGCAGCCGACGCTGAGCAAACTGGCTGGGGATGCGGGCTACGCGGTGAAGTCGGCGGTGCCTCGGGAATCGCTGCCGCGGCTGATCCCGCTGCTCAAGGCGCGGGGCGGCTCGGACATCGTGATCTCTCCGATTGCGCAGGTGGTGCCGTGAACGCCGCCACCCCAGCGCCCTCCCCCACCACCGCTCCCACCACTGCCGGTGAGGTGCGGCCGATCTCAAGGCTCAACGCGGCGCCCTACTCGCGGACGCGTGATCCGCGGCCGATCGACCTGCGGCTGGACGCGAACGAAGGGGCCGCGCCTCCCGCGGACCTGCTCGCGAGTGTCCCGCTGGAGGCGGGGATCGCGGGGACGTATCCCTCGGCGGCGGCGCTGGAGACTCGGTTGGCGTCGCACTGGGGCGTGGCGCCTCAAAGCGTGGTGGTGACGGCGGGCGCGGATGACGCGCTGGAGCGGATCTGTCGCGCGGTACTGGAGCCGGGGCGCGAAGCGTTGATGACCGATCCGACGTTCGAGATGCTGCCCCGGTGGGTCGCCGCGTGCGGCGCGGCGGCGCGGACGGCGTCGTGGATGAGCGGCGGCTTTCCGGTGGACGGGATCGAATCGCTCTTGAACGCGGAGACCCGCGTGATCTTTGTCGTATCGCCGAACAACCCTACGGGGCTGTCGGCGACGGCGGCGGATGTGCTGCGGCTGGCGGAGGCGGCTCCGACCGCGCTGGTGGTGGCGGACCTGGCGTACGTGGAGTTCGCGGGCTCGGATATGACCCGAGAGGTGCTGGGACTGCCGAACGTGGTGGTGACGCGGACGTTCAGCAAAGCCTGGGGGCTGGCGGGGATGCGTGTGGGGTACGCGATCGCGCCCGAACGGGTGGCGCACTGGATGCGGACGGTGGGCATGCCGTACGCGTGCTCGGGCTACTCGGTGCAGGTGGCGAATCGGTGGTTCTCGCAAGGCGGGAGCGCGATGGCCCGGTTCACGGGGGTGGTGCGCGAGGAGCGTGCGTTGCTGGCCAAGACGCTGTCGGAGCACGCCGTTGAGTTCGTGCCCTCGGACGCGAACTTCATCTTCGCGAGGTTCAAAGACGCCGCGCTGGTGGCCGACCTGCTGGCGGGGCTGGGGATCTCGGTGCGGCGGTACGGTAGTTCGCTCGCGAACTATCTGCGGATCAGCGTGCCGGCGGACGCGGCGGCCGGGGAACGCCTGCGGGCATCGCTCCGCGCGATCCTGCGGCCCCGGGCGGTGTTGTTCGATATGGACGGGGTGCTGGCAGACGTGAGCGAGTCGTACCGCGAGACGATCCGGCGCACCGCCGCGGGGTTCGGGGTGGATATCACCCGCGCGGACATCGCGCGGATCAAGGCGGCGGGGAACGCGAACAACGACTGGATCGTCACCCGATCGCTGCTGGCGGAGAAGGGCGTGCAGCGATCGCTGGAGGACGTGACGGCGGCGTTCGAACGCATTTATCAAGGAACTGAAGCAGAGCCCGGCCTGCGGCGGACAGAACGGTTGCTCGCCTCGCGGGGCTGGCTGGAATCGCTGCGAAAGACCGCGCCTCTGGGGATCGTGACGGGGCGTCCCAGAGCGGACGCGGAACGGTTCCTGCGCGAGCGTGGAGTTGCGGACCTCTTTGATTGCGTGGTGTGCATGGAGGACAGCGTTCCCAAACCAAGCCCGAGGCCGGTGCAGATCGCCCTCGAACGGCTGGGAGTGCGTGAGGCGTGGCTCGTCGGCGACACTCCGGACGATATCGTTGCCGCCCGCGCGGCGGGCGTCACACCCATCGGGTGCGTGGCCCCGGGGGATGATTGCGGCAGCGCGAGCGAGTTGCTGCTGCGAACGGGCGCCGGACGCGTCATCGAGCGGGTCGAACAACTGACGGAGATTCTGCCATGAACACGATCCCGGGAACACGGACCGGAACACTGACCCGCACAACGGGCGAGACTCGGATCCAGGCCGCCGTCACGCTCGACGGCGTGGGCAAGGCGAGCGTGCGCACCGGGCTGGGGTTCCTCGACCACATGATCACGTCGCTCGCGTGCCACAGCGGGATCGACATCACGCTCGCGTGCGAGGGGGACCTGGCCGTGGACGATCACCACAGCGTGGAAGACTGTGCGATCGTGCTGGGCCGGTGCCTGGCGTCGGCGTTGGGCGAACGCAAGGGGATCGCACGCTTCGGGCACGCGTATGCGCCGCTGGATGAATCTCTGGCGAGGGTCGTGGTTGATCTGGTGCAGCGGCCGTGCGCGTGCGTGTCGCTGGACCTCAAGCGGGAGAATCTCGGCGACGTGGCGTGCGAGAACCTCACGCACTTCTTCCGCACGCTGGCGACGGAAGGCCGGTTCACTCTGCACGTGGATGTGATCCGGGGCGAGAATGATCACCACAAGGCCGAGGCCGCGTTCAAGGCGCTGGCGCTCGCGCTGCGAACCGCGATCCGGCCCACGCAGCCGGAAGCGGTCGCGAGCACAAAGGGGACGCTGTAGTGGACTCGGTCGTCATAGTCAGAACGGGAACCGCGAACCTCGCATCGGTGGTCGGAGCGATGGGTCGGCTGGGAGCCAGAACCATCGTGACCAGCGAGGCGCGGCTGATCCTGGATGCGGACCGGCTCGTGCTCCCGGGCGTGGGGACGCTCGGCGCGGCGATGGAAGAGTTGCGTCAACGCGACATCGTGGAAGCGTTGCAGCAACGCCTGACGGATGGGCGGCCCGCGCTGGCGATCTGCCTGGGCCTGCAGATGCTCCTGTCGGGGAGCGAAGAAAGTCCGGGCGTCGCGGCCCTGGGCATCGCGAAGGGGATGGCCACGCGGTTCTCCGACGATGTGCGAGTTCCGCACCTTGGATGGAGCCGCATCGGCCCGCCGCCGCTAACGGACGGAGCCGAGGCGTTCGCGTATTTCGCGCACTCGTACCGGGTGACGGAACCGCCGCCGGGGTGGAGCGCGTCGTGGTGCGAGCATGGCGGGCGGTTCGTCGCCGCGATGTGGAAAGGGGCGACGCTGGCATGCCAGTTCCACCCGGAGTTGTCCGGCGCGTGGGGCGCACGCATGCTGTCGCGGTGGTTCGCGGGCGAAGGGATGCTCGACCTGGACGCGGCCGTGAAGGGAGCAGCCTGATCATGCCGGTGCCCCGTGTCATCCCGTGCCTGGACGTGCGCGACGGGCGCGTCGTCAAGGGTGTCCGTTTCGAGAACCTGCGCGACGCGGGCGACCCTGTGGAGCAGGCCGCGTTGTACGAACGGCAGGGCGCGGACGAGATCGTGATGCTGGATGTGAGCGCCACCCCGCAGGGGCGCAGGGCATCGCTGCGGACTGTCGCGGCGATCCGCAAGGTCCTCTCGATACCGCTCACGGTGGGCGGAGGCGTCCAGGACGTCGCCGACGCCGCCGCGATGCTGGAAGCGGGTGCCGACAAGATCGGAGTGAACACCGCGGCGGTGAAGAACCCCGCGCTGCTCGAGGCCCTGGCGAAACAGTTCGGCTCGCAGTGCGTGGTGCTGGCGCTGGATGCGCTGGCGTACGGCAAGGGCCGGTGGCGGGTGGTGGTGCGCAGCGGGCAGGAGACGGTGCCGCTGGACGCCTTGGGCTGGGCGATCGAGGCGACACAGCGGGGCGCGGGTGAGATCCTGCTCACCAGCGTGGACCGCGACGGCACGCACAGCGGCTACGACCTGGCGCTGATCCAGGCCGTGAGCGGCACGGTGGGCGTGCCGGTGATCGCTTCGGGCGGGGCGGCGTCGCCGGAGCACCTGGTGGAGGCGCTCAGGGCTGGCGCCGACGCGGTGCTCGCGGCGTCGATCTTCCACGACGGCATATTCAGCGTGGCGTGGGTGAAGCAGGAGATCGCGGCGGCGGGTTTCGCCGTGCGACCAATCGAGGAGTCCACGGCATGATCGTGCCATCGATCGACATCCAGGGCGGGCAGACAGTGCAACTGCGTCAGGGCGCGGTGAAGATGCTGGACGCGGGCGATCCGCGTCCGATCGCGCAGCGGTTCGGGGTGGTGGGCGAGATCGCCGTGATCGACCTGGACGCCGCGATGGGCACGGGAAGCAACGAGGCGCTCATCCGGGAGTTGCTGCCGCTGGCAAGGTGCCGCGTGGGCGGGGGCATCCGCGACGCCGCGACGGCGAGGAAATGGCTGGACGCCGGCGCGAGCAAGGTGATCCTGGGGACGGCGGCCAAGCCGGAGATCCTGAGCGAACTGCCGCGTGAGCGAGTCATCGCGGCGTTGGACGCACGGGATGGCGAGGTGGTGGTGGAAGGATGGAAGACAAAGACCGGCCGGGGCGTCCTGGAACGGATCGCGGAACTGCGCAGCCTGGTCGGCGGGTTCCTCGTGACGTTCGTGGAGATCGAAGGGACGCTGAGCGGGCTTAATGCGTCTCGCGTGAAGCCGATCGTGGAGGCGGCCAAGGGCTGTCGCGTGACGGCGGCGGGCGGGATCACGACGCCGGCGGAGGTCGCCGCGCTGGACGCGATCGGCGCGGACTCGCAAGTGGGAATGGCGATCTACACCGGCAAGATGAGCGTGGCGGACGCGTTCGCGGCGCCGCTCGTGAGCGACCGGCCCGACGGGCTGTGGCCCACGGTGGTCTGTGACGAGCGGGGCACGGCGCTGGGGCTGGTCTACAGCAACGCGCAGAGTGTGCGGGCGGCGATCGATGAACGCCGCGGCGTCTACTGGTCGCGTTCACGGGGTCGGCTGTGGCGCAAGGGTGAAGAGAGCGGGGCGACGCAGACTCTGCTGCGGGCAGATGTTGATTGCGATCGCGACGCGCTGCGGTTCACGGTGACGCAGGACGGCCCGGGGTTCTGCCACGAAGGAACTCGTACGTGCTTCGGGGAGGATCGGGGGCTGGGTGCGCTCTCGAGGCGGCTGGCGACAACGGCCCGCGACGGGGCGAGTGACCCGGGTTCGTACACGGCTCGCCTGCTGCGAGACTCGGCGTTGCTCGCGGCGAAAATCGAGGAAGAAGCTGGCGAACTGAACGCCGCGGTGAGCCGGAGCGAAGTCGTCCACGAGGCGGCGGACGTGCTCTTCTTCACGCTCACGAGGCTGGCGAAGGAGGGGATTTCGCTCGCGGAGATCGACGCTGAACTGGATCGGCGTGCCCTCATGGTGTCGCGTCGGCCGGGCAACGCCAAGCCGAACAGGGCCGGAGGTGCGTCATGACGCTGCTGGCACGGATCACCAAGGACCAGATCCCCGGAGCCAGACGTGCGCCGCTGGACGCGGCCACGCTGGCGGACGCGGGCCGGATCATGAACGACGTGCGGTCGCGGGGCGCGGAGGCGCTGCGCGAATACGCGGAGAAGTTCGGCGATCGGCAGCGAGGCGAAGAACTCGTGATCGCACCGCCGGCGCTCAGACGCGCGCTGGAATCGCTTCCGCGTGAGACGCGGGGCGTGCTGGAGCGTGCGGCGGATCGGATCCGGGCGTTTGCCGATGCACAGCGCCGGGCCATCGGTGATCTTGACATCGCGGTGCCCGGTGGCAGGGCGGGGCACACCGTGTCGCCGGTGGATCGGGCGGGGTGCTATGCGCCCGGTGGTCGGTTCCCGCTGCCCTCTTCTGTGCTGATGACGGCGGTGACGGCGCGGGCGGCGGGCGTGAGCGAGGTGTGGGTGGCGTCACCGAAGCCGACGGTAGAGACGCTCGCGGCGGCGGCGATCGCGGGCGCGGACGCGGTACTGGCGTGCGGGGGCGCGCAGGCGATCGCGGCGCTGGCGTTTGGGATTGACGGCGTGCCGGCCTGCGACACGATCGTGGGGCCGGGGAACCGGTGGGTGACGGCGGCGAAACAACTGGCGACCCAGGTGTGCACGATCGACATGCTGGCCGGCCCCAGCGAGGTGCTGGTGATCGCCGACGCATCGGCGAGCGCGGCCGTCGTGGCAGCGGACCTGCTCGCGCAGGCCGAGCACGATTGCGACGCGATCCCCATGCTGGTCTCGATGAGCGAGCCGCTCATCGGCGCAGTGGAGGCGGAACTGGCGGCGCAACTCGCCACCCTCCCCACCGCTGCAACGGCGCGCGAAGCCCTCCGCAACGGCTTCGCGGTGCTGGCGGCGGATTCGAGCGAAGCGTGCGCGATCAGCGACGCGATCGCGCCCGAGCACCTGGAACTGCTCACGGTCGATGCCGATGCGCTGGCGGCGCGGCTGCGGCACTACGGCGCGTTGTTCATC
This sequence comes from Phycisphaerales bacterium, assembly GCA_044222845.1. Classification (GTDB taxonomy): domain Bacteria; phylum Planctomycetota; class Phycisphaerae; order Phycisphaerales; family UBA1924; genus UBA2402. The sequence continues at coordinate 4,419 of JBGAMO010000012.1, read as the reverse complement.
GGCGGGCGTGCGGCGGAGGTGCTGGGCGATTACGGGGCGGGGCCGAACCATGTGCTCCCGACCGGCGGCCTGGCTCGGAGCGTCGGGGGCTTGAGCGTGCTGAACTTCCTGCGGGTACGGACGTGGTTGAAAATGGATGATTCGCTTCAGTGGCGGGAGGTGTGCCGCGACGCGGCGGCCCTGGGACGGATCGAAGGGCTCGAGGCGCACTCACGGGCGGCGGAGGCACGCGTGCGTGCGTAAACCCCGGCGGGCAACCGCGAGAACTCGACAGGGAACCGCGTACCCTTGCGGGCGGAAAACGGAGCGCACCGAATCACACCATGCCTGACACGCTGATGCCGTCACCCACGAAGTCGCAACCACCATCTCCCACCACCCCGAGCGGTGCGAGTTTGCCGCACGATATCGCCGCGCACGAAAAGCACTTCGGCGATACGTTCCGCCGTGATTATCCGGCGATCTGGTGGCTCACGCTGCTGGGGCCCATCCTGGCCAGCGGCGGGGTGCTGGCGTACCTGGCGGTCCTGCGGGGCACGGAGTTCGTCGTGAAGTTGAGCGCCACGGCTCTGGCGACGTTTTTCGGGCTGGGGCGGTTCGTCATCATCCTGGGATCCGACGCCCCCAAGGGCGAACTGGTGGGGCTGGACGATTTCGCCAAGGACGCCTCCAAGTTCAACTTCCTGACCCGGATCGAGTTGTTCGGCATGGTGACGTGGATGGACGTGGTCGCGGCGTGTCTGCTGATCTTCCACGCCGGGTTCATCTTCCGCATCCCCAAGATCGGGCCCAAGATGCTCCTGCTGCGTGAAGAGGGCGAGTTCTTCATGCGCGTGCAGCCGTGGATGCGACGGTTCGCGTTCATCGGGCTGGTGGTGTTCGTGGTGATCCCCGTGGCGGCGACCGGTTCGGTGGGCGGAGCGATCCTGGGCCGGATGCTGGGCATGAGCCGCACGGCAACTCTCGTGGCGATCGTCGCGGGCACCCTGATCGGCAACTCCCTGATGCTCCTGGCGGGCAAGGCACTCTCGAAAGTGCCGTTCTTTGACCCCCACCACCCCGCCAGCCTCGCGGCGGGGGTCGGAGTGATCATCACGATCATCGCCGGGCTCAACTGGTACTACCGGACGCTCAAGCGCAAGTACAAGGATGACGCCCGGTTCCCGGCGGGCTGAATCACGCGGCCTTGCGGAGTTCTTCGGGCATCGTGCCCGCGAGCATCGCGCCGATCATGGCGTCGAGGAGCTGCTCCCAATCCTCGGCGAGAGCCTGCGTCCAATCATCGCCCGCCAACTCGGCCATGACGGTCAGGAGTTCATCGCGGACAATGCGGTAGGTGCCGGGGTTAGCGCCCTCCGCCGCGGCCCTGCGTCCAAGGTCCGCGAGCGGCGCTTCAAGGCTGTGAAAACGGTGGATGGACTTGACCACCTGACCAAGGGTTTCAAAGAACCGCCTGTGCAGGTGCGAGGTGTCCTCGGGGAAGAGGGCCCGGACGCCGGGGTGATAATCGCCCAGATTGCGCAGCACGGTGGCGATGAGGGCGGGGCCGCAGGGGGCGAACCATTTGTAACTCGCACGAAGGCGTTCGATGTTCTTCCTGAGCATCTTCCGTGATCTCCAGAACTTGCAGAGTGGGCACTGCATCGGCGATCCGGGAGGGTTTCCGTGGAGAGGCGTGAGCGGCTCGGCGGGTCGTGCCGGGCGCGCAGTCACACGCGGCGCAGACCCGCGCGATACTCAGACCCAGCGGGGCTGGGCGGGGGCAATAAGGAATCTCACCACGGCAGTGTCGCGCCGTCGAAGTTGAGGAAGCGCCCGTTGTCGGACGCGTCGAAGCGATCCACCAGCCGCAGCAACGCGGCGACCGCGCGGGCCGGGACGAGCGGAGCGTTTGCGCCGCCCATGTCGGTGCGGACCCAGCCGGGGTGGAGCGCGACGCAGATGAACCCCCGCGGGCCCAGCTCGTTGGCCATGCTGCGCGTCAGCATGTTCAGCGCGGCCTTGCTGGCCCGATAGGCGTACGAAGATCCGCCGGTGTTGGTGGAGATGCTCCCCAACTGGCTGGTGACGTTCACGATCAACCTGCGCTTTCCCCTCGCGATCAGGTCGAGCGCGGCCTGGGCGACCAGGATCGGCGCGGTGCTGTTCACCATGAACACCCGCTGCAGTTCCTGAGCCGTGCAGTCCGCGAGCGTCTTGCTGCTGGAACTCACACCCGCGTTGTTGATCAGCACGTCGATGGGGGCATCGCCGAGCGCGGCGCCCAGGGCGGCGAGCGCGGCGGGGTCGGTCACGTCGAGACGGATCAGACGGCTGACGACCTTCGCGGCTTCCGCGGCGGTCTCGGGTTCGCGGGCGGTTCCCAGCACGGTGTCGCCCCGCGCGGCGAGCTGGCGGGCGAACTCCAGCCCGATGCCGCGGTTCACACCGGTGATGAGGTAGCTCTGTCCCATGGTGGGAATCACGACGCCTTGACGGCGTCGCTCACGGTGCGCTGTTCGATGCGCTTGACGCTCTGGGTCTTGACGATGCGCTTCACGTAGCTGCCCGGGGTGTGGACATTGTCGGGCGGGATGGCGCCCAGCGGCACGATCTCCTCGACCTCGGCGATTGTGTACGCCGCGGCGCAGGCCATCATGGGGTTGAAGTTGCGGGCGGTCTTGTTGTAGACCAGGTTGCCGAACTCGTCGGCCTTGCAGGCCTTGACGAGCGCCAGATCGGCGAAGAGGCCCGTCTCAAGCACGTACTCGCGGGGGGTGGCGCGGTTCTCGAAGGTCGATCCTGCGCGACCGGCGTAGCCGCGGCCGGGGATGGTGGCCCCGCCCACGCCGTCGGCCGGGCGGTAGAACTGGCGGGTGTCCTTGCCCTCGGCCACGGTCGTGCCCGCGCCGGTGGCGGTAAAGAACGCGGGGATGCCCGCGCCGCCTGCGCGGATGCGCTCGGCGAGGGTGCCTTGGGGATTGAACTCAACCTCGAGTTCGTTGCTCAGGTACTGTTTCTCGAACGTGGCGTTCTCGCCGACGTAGCTGGAGATCATCTTCTTGATCTGGCGAGTCTGAAGCAGCAGGCCCAGGCCCCAGTCATCAACGCCCGCGTTGTTGCTGACGCAGGTGATGCCTTTGACCCCGCTGTCGCGCAGAGCGATGATCAACTGCTCGGGGATGCCGCAGAGGCCGAAGCCGCCGACCATCACGGTCATGCCGTCCTTGAGTATGCCCTTGTCGCGCAGGTCGGCGAAGCAGGCGGCGGGAGTGGGGAAGATCTTGTTGGCCATGGCGGACTCAGTGTACGCGCGACCCGCCGGAGCGAGGTTGGGGGGCCCCGCGGGAGGGGCGGTCGGGCACCGGTTCACCGGCGGCCGCGGATGCGGTCGATGGCGACGGCGGCGATGATGATGTGCCCCACCACCATCTCCTGCACGTAGTTGGGCCATCCCAGGGCGGTGCAGCGGTTGTCGAGCAGGGCCATGAGCAGTGCGCCGCACACCGTGCCGAGGATGGAGCCCCGCCCGCCGGAAAGAGCGGCCCCCCCGACCACCGCCGCCGCGACCGCGCGGAGTTCCAGACCGATGGCGATGGTGGGATCGGCACTCCCGCTCAGGCGGGCGAGTTGCACGACGGACGCGACGCCGACTAATCCGCCGCAGATGGCGTACACGGCGGTCTTCACCGCGGCGATCGGAACGGCGCAGCGTCGGGCGGCCTCTTCGTTGTCGCCGATGGCCAGAGCCTGGCGGCCGAAGGCGGTGAAGCGGATCAGGGCGGCGATGGCGAGCGCGATCACGAGCGTGAGCCAGACGACGGGCGGGAGCAGAAGCCACGAGGGGCTGGGAGTCGGCTGGACCCAGCCGCTGAGCCAGGCGCGGCCCGTGTACACGGGGTTGTTGCCACCGGCGTACTTCGCGAAGCCGCGGAAGAAGCCCAGCGTGCCAAGGGTCGCGATGAACGGGGGGAGTCGCAGCACCGCGATAAGCAGGCCGTTGTACAAACCACACGCAACACCCGCGCCGATCGCGGCGAGAATGGCGAGCCATAGCCGGGAATCGGGCACGACTTCCTGCGGTGTTCGCGGCAGGAGCACCAGCCCGGCAACGACGCCGCAGAGCGCCACGGATGAACCGACGGACAGGTCAATGCCGCCGGAGGCGATGACCAGCGTCATGGCGACGGCGACGATGCACACGATCGAAGCTTGGAGCAGGATGGTGCGGACGTCCAGCGCGGTGAGCGGTTTGTCCGGGCGGAGCGCCCAGAAAAGCAGCCACGCCGCGAGGAGCGTGATGACCGGGAGGAGTTTCTTGGCGATCTGGGGCATCGAGGCTGCGCGAGTGGGTTCAGGAACCGCCCAGCAACGCGGCAAGGTCGGGCGACAGCAGGTCCTTGTTCTCGGGCAGGTCCATCTTGTCCTTGGGCACGACCA
>JBGAMO010000219.1:0-6777 GCA_044222845.1 Phycisphaerales bacterium | reverse complement strand
TTCATCCCCCGCCACTCCACGCAACATCCGCTCGAATCGGGGAATCTTCCTTGTTGCGATCTCCGTCAACTCCGATTAGGGTGTCTCCTCGAACTGTGGCCCGCGCTCGTTCAAATTGCGCCGGCAAGTGACAACGCTCGGGTCGTCATGGAAGCGCCGTTCGGTGCAGACATGGCGTTGGTGACTCGCACAATCTCTAGGAGACAAGACATGGCACGGTCTCATCACCCCGCTCTCACGATGGTGGCGTTCGCATTCATCGCGCCGGGCGCTTCGCTCGCGGCGATCAATCTGGGCACCTATACGGCCCATCACTTGCACACCTTCAGTCTGACGGAATGGCCTCCTCCGGACCCGTACTTGACGAACGAATCGTTCTCATCTTCCCCGTCCACAACACAGCGTTCCACAAGTTGGGAGGATGTGTGGCGGGACCCCTGGGGCGAGTATCACATCGGCGTGATCCGGGCCGCCGACGGCATGACGCTCACACGGGAATCCTTCGGTCCTGCGTATGTCAAAATGACCTGCCGGGGCATGATGGCCGCCTCCTACGAGAACGGCTACGGGGTTTGGACGTTGAACTTCCGACAGGTTCCCTCCATCTCGCAGGCGTTCTCGGTGACCGAGACCGGCGAATACGCCATCATCGCCAACATTTTTGCCCCCGGCGCAACGCTCACCGATTCGCACTTCTCGGTGTCGGATCTGACCAACAACCAGATTGTCCGCGAGATCGAACTGGGAATGAACCAGGGTCCATACTCGCAGATCGTGAGGATGCAACTGCAGCAAGGCATCGAATACAACCTCCAGATGCGCCTGTTCGCCGATGCCCATTTGACCGTGTCGTTTGGAGACCGCGCGTCGGCCCAGGCCTCGCTGAACGCAAGACTCGAACTCGTTCAGGTGCCCGCCGTATCACTCGCGATCTCGCCCCTCGCCTTGGGGTACGCCTGCATGCGTCGCCGCCGTTCCGCTTGATTGAAGCCGCCGCGCGACCGGTGGCGTTCTGAGGTTGATATCTGCGTGCGCTCGTCGTCGGCGCGGCGGTGAGACATACCAACCGCCGCCGGTATCCGGGCGTCACCCGCCCACGTGTGACCGCGACCTCCCGCACACCGACCTTTGAATCGTGCTGCAAATTCCAACGGTGCCACAAACCCGGGTAGCAGTGAGGATTGCTTCCCCTGATGCCCGATGCCCGATGCCTTCCTGTATCACAATCGACCCGCTCCGCACCTCAGCTCGGTCCCCGTCTCAAGGCATCTCAACCTTCATGAACTCCTCATCCGTCGGCAGCAGCGGCTCGCCGTTCAGGCCCTTCATCACCACCTTGAACTGCTCCACCAGGAACAGCGGCTTGGCGCTGTCCTTCGCGAGCGTCTCCAGCCGGTTCTTGAGGCGCGCCACGATCTCCGGGTGCTGCGCGGCCACGTCGCGGCTCTCGCCCGCATCCTCCTTCAGGTTGAACAACTCCGCCTTGGAGGGCAGCAGCGTGCGCCACACCAGTTTCCACTCCCCCGCCCGAATCGCCGCGCGGAACGGCTCGATGTTGTACACGATCTCCTGCCGGGGCGAGGCCGCGCCCGACGCGATCGTCTCCCACACGTTCACGCCGTCCAGCGGCTTGCACTTGTCCGTCTTGGCCCCCGCCAACCCCGCCAGCGTGGGGTACAGGTCCACCGCGTGGATGAGCCCGTCCACCGTCCCGGGCTTGATGTGCCCCGGCCAGTTCGCCATCGCGCACACCCGCGTGCCGCCCTCCAGCAGCGTGCCCTTGCCCCCGCGGTACGGCCCGTTGTCGCACGGAATGACCACCTTCGACATATCCGCCATCACCCCCGCGAACATCGCGTCCCGCGTGCCGCCGTTGTCGCTGTGGAACAGGATGAGCGTGTTGTTGCGGATCCCCTTGGTCTCCAGCGCCTTCACCACGCGGCCGATCTCTTCGTCCAGGCACGTCACCATCGCCGCGTACGTCCGGCGCGTGGGGTCCGCGATGCCCGCGTACCTGTCGATGTACTCCTTGGGCGCCTGGTAGGGCGTGTGCGGCGCGTTGAACGTCAGGTATAGGTACAGCGGCCGCGAGGTGTCGTGCGCCTCGATCAGTTTCGCCGCTTCCTTGCCCAGCAGCGTCGTCGTGTACCCCTCTTCCTTGACTGGCTCGTTGTCCCGGAACCAGTCCAGCACGCCGTGCTCCTCGTGCGTGAAGTAATCCAGTTCCCCGATCATCGCGCCGTACTGATAGTCAAACCCGCGCTGGCGGGGCCAGAACTTCTTGTCCGCGTGCCCCAGGTGCCACTTGCCGATGATCGCCGTTTTGTACCCGGCCTCCCCCAGGCACTGGGGCATCAGCCACTCGTCGGTCTCCAGCCCGTACGCCGCCACCGACGGGATCACCGCCGTCTGCAGGCCGTACCGGAATGGGTACCGCCCCGTCATCAGGCACGCCCGCGTCGGGGTGCACATCGGCTGCACGTAGAACTGCGTGAGCTTCGCCCCGCCCGCCGCGAGCGCATCGATGTTCGGAGTCTTGATGTCCGTGCAGCCGTTGAATCCCACGTCCTTCCAGCCAAGATCATCCGCCACGATGTGCACGATGTTCGGCTTCACCGGCTCCGCCGCGCGGATCGCCGGCGCCAACAGAACGCACACAACCACCGCCAGCAGCATTTTCAACATGTCCTGGTTCCTGCATGTCCTGAATCGCAATGACCCACAGCCCCAACCATAGTCCTCCACGAGCCTGTTTCCGCGCGACGACCACCGCGCCCACACCGCCCCGCCCCGCTACCCTGCCCCGAATGTCCGACGCCATCACCATCGTCAAACCCGAAGCGCCCTGGCGCGACGTCATGGACGGCGCCAGCCGCCTTGAACTCAAGGTCCTGGACCACGGCTTCGTCGCCCTCGTCGACGCCATGCCCCGCCTCGTGCCAGAGGGCCAGACCGCCGATCAGGCCATCGTCCAGGCCGCCCGCGTCTCGTACGGCCAGGGCACCAAGCACGTCAACGAAGACCGCGGCCTCATCCGCTACCTTTTCCGCCACCGCCACACCACCCCCTTCGAGATGGTGGAGTTCAAGTTCCACGTCTGCATGCCCATCTTCGTGGCCCGCCAGTGGATCCGCCACCGCACCGCCAACGTCAACGAGTACTCCGGCCGCTACTCCATCATCCCCGACCGCTTCTACACGCCCACCGTCGACTCCATCCGCAAGCAGAGCGCCGCCAACCGCCAGGGCGGCGAGCAGACCTTCACGCCCACCGACGCCGAAGAAGTGAAAACCGCCGAGGAGTTCATCAACTTCCTCAAGGCCGTCGAAACCCAGTACGCCAAGTACATCGAGCTCACCGACAAGGGCGTCTCCCGCGAGCTCGCCCGCATCGGCCTGCCCGTCAACATGTACACCGAGTGGTACTGGAAGTGCGATCTGCACAACCTGCTCCGCTTCCTCTCCCTGCGCATGGACTCCCACGCCCAGCTCGAGATCCGCGTCTTCGCGCAGGCCATGTGCACCCTCATCGAGAAGATCGTCCCCATCACCGTGCAGGCCTTCCGCGACTACGAGTTCGACGCCATGCACCTGACGCGCCTGGAGATCGAAGCCATCCGCGCCCTGCGCGCCGGCGGCGACGGCAAACTCGCCACCGACAACAAGCGCGAACAGGCCGAGTGGGACGCCAAGCGGGCCAAGCTGGGCCTGTAGCGAACGTACACTGTCCCGCCCATGCCCCTGCTCCAAGCCCAGAACCTGCGCAAGACCTACAGCGGCCGCACCGTCGTGCACGATGTGAGCTTCCACGTCGAGCGCGCCGAGGTGGTGGGGCTCCTGGGCCGCAACGGCGCCGGCAAGACCACCAGCTTCCGCATGACCATCGGCATGATTGATCCCGATGCCGGCGCCGGCAGCAAGGTCCTCTTCGACGGCGTCGACGTCACCGCTCTGCCCATGTACGAACGCGCCCGCCGCGGCATGGGATACCTCTCCCAGGAACCCAGCGTCTTCGGCCGCCTCAGTTGCGAGGACAACCTCCTGGCCATCCTCGAGACCCTCGACCTCTCCCGCGCCGAGCGCCGCATGCGCGCCACCGAACTGCTCGACCAGTTCTCCCTCGCGCACAAGGCCCGCCACGCCGCCCGAACCTGCTCCGGCGGCGAACGCCGCAAGCTCGAGATCGCCCGCGCCCTGGTCACCAATCCCCGCCTCATCCTCCTCGATGAGCCCTTCTCCGGCGTCGACCCCATCGCCGTCGAGGAACTCCAGGCCGAGATCCGCCGCCTCGCCGACCGCGGCATCGCCTTCCTCATCACCGACCACAACGTCCAGCAGACCCTCCGCGTCTGCGACCGCGCCTGCATCATCGTCGAAGGCAAGAAGATCGCCGAAGGCCCGCCCCGCACCCTCATCAACGACCCCATGGTGAAGAAGGCCTACCTCGGCAACCTCTTCCGCGGCGACGAGTTCGACGACGCCGCCGCCTCCGGCGCCTCCACGCAGGCCTGATCCCAACCACCACCGATCCCCGGCCGCGTCCACCGCACGCCATTCGCGCCCCCGCGGCACGGTCACCGCGCCCACGCACCACACCCTCCACCCCCACACATCCCTCTCCCCTCTGCAGGCCGAACGCTTGATCGAAAACAACCGGGACGTGCCGTCGACTCTGCAAAGGCAAACCCGCAGAGCACGTTCCTCCTCTGCAGGCCGAACGCCTGATCATGAGCAACCGGAACGTGCCGCCAGCGTTGAAATGACACAGCTTCAAAGCACGTTCCCCCTCTGCAGGCCGAAGGCCTGATCGTCCGTAGCCGGGGGTTGCCGTCGGCTCTGCGACGGCTACCCCCGGGAACCAACCCCAAAGCCCCCGCAGCCCGAAGGGCTGCCAGTGCCGCCCGCCCATGCACCGCGCGTTCCGCCCCCACGCTCCCAATCCAGCGCTTCTAACCCACGCCGCTATCACAACTTCGTACATCCCTCTCCCCTCTGCAGGCCGAACGCCTGATCGAAGACAACCGGGACACGCCGTCGACTCTGCAATGACAAACCTGTAGAGCACGTTCCCCCTCTGCAGGCCGAAGGCCTGATCGTCCATAGCCGGGGGTTGCCGTCGGCTCTGCGACGGCTACCCCCGGATCCCTTCCCCCAAAACCCTCGCAGCCCGAAGGGCTGCTAGAGCCGCCCGCCCTTGCACCGCGCGTTCTGCCCCCACGCTCCCAATCTCGCCGCGACGTCCTCCGCCACCTCCACGCATTCCGAGCGCCCCTCCGACCAACCAAATGTCGCAATCGGCTCTCACTCGGATCGGCTCAGAATTCCCCGCGCACGTAACGCCCGCTCCCGCCGCCCCACACTCGGCGGTGACGGCCACGAGCCCCGCGCAGAGTGCCCCTCCCCGTCGCTACACTTGCCTCCAATGCCCCCGTTTTACATCACAACGCCGATCTACTACGTCAACGACAAGCCCCACATCGGCCACTGCTACAGCACCACCGTCGCCGACGCCATCGCCCGCTTCGAACGCCTCCGCCGCGGCGACCCCGCCTCCGTCTTCTTCTTGACCGGCACCGACGAGCATGCCGACAAGGTCGTCACCTCCGCCGCCGAGCACGACCACACGCCCCAGTCCTGGGCCGACCGCAACGCCGAGGAGTTCAAGAGGGCCTTCGCCTTCATGGGCGTCTCCAACGACGACTTCATCCGCACCACCGAGCCCCGCCACAAGGACAAAGTCCCCGTCTACATCAAGCGACTGATGGACAGCGGCGACATCTACCGCGGCGAGTTCACCGGCTGGTACGACACCTCCGAAGAGGCCTACGTCACCGAGACCGAGGCCCGCGACCACGACTACAAGAGCAAGGTCAACGGCAAGCCCCTCGTGAAGCGCACCGAGCCCTGCTACTTCTTCCGTCTTGGCAAGTACCAGCAGCGCCTGCTCGAGCACATCCAGAACAACCCGCGCTTCGTGCAGCCCGACTCGCGCCGCCAGGAAGTCCTGGGCCGCCTCCGCCCGCCCGCTGTCCTCAACGATGTCCCTGTCTCGCGCCCCGTCACCGCTGACCCCGCGACGCAGTGGGGCATCCGCATCCCCGGCGACGACGCCAACCGCGTCTACGTCTGGATCGACGCCCTCTTCAACTACCTCACCGTCGTCGACAACCCCCAGCGCCGCGCCATGTGGCCCGCGTCGGTCCACTTGATCGGCAAGGACATCCTCTGGTTCCACGCCGTCATCTGGCCCGCCCTGCTCATGGCCCTGGGCGAGCCCCTCCCCGGCACCATCTTCGGCCACGGCTGGTGGATCAGCGAAGGCCAGAAGATGTCCAAGACGCTGGGCAACTTCATCGACCTCGACAAGCTCCGCTCGTACGCGGAAAAGCACGGCCTGGATTCCCTCCGCTGGTACCTGCTCACCCAGGGCCCCCTCAGCGGGGCCGACGCCGACTTCAGCCACGCCAAGTTCATCGAGGTCTACAACTCAGACCTCGCCAACGGCATCGGCAACTGCGCCAGCCGCGTCGGCAACATGGTCGACAAGTACTTCGGCGGCGCCCTGCCCGATCCCCACGGTGTCTACACCTGGATCGAGCCCAACGTCCCCAGCGGCGCATCCAAGGAAGCGATGAAGACCGCCATCGGCGTCCCCAACGATTCCGCCGTGCTCCGCTCCGGCACCTGCCTGGTCGTCACCCCCTGGGCCGACGAGATCAAGGCCAACGTCGACAAGGCCGTCGCCGCGCTCGACGCCCACGAGGTCGGCACCGCGCTC
>JBGAMO010000011.1:0-55235 GCA_044222845.1 Phycisphaerales bacterium | reverse complement strand
GAGTGGTTCGGCCGCACGCGCTACTTCCTCAACACCGGCACCGGCCTGCCCGCCGCGCCCACCTGGACCAACACGCCCACGCCCGCGACCACGGTGGAGAAGATCTGCCTGGGAGATCTCCGCAACCGCGCCCTGCGCACCCGCACCTTCGCGCCGGTCATCACGTCGCCGCAGAAGCTCTTCTTTTTGCCGCGACGACCCGTGCAGGCGATCGTCTCGGTGTCTGACAGCGGCGTGGTGCTCGGCCCCGACCGTTACACCTGGAACGCCGACAACGGCTGGATCTCCCTCGCCGCGGCCACCACCGATCTGCGCATCGTCTACACCTACTCCCTCTCGCTCGACATGGCGGTGGCCAACTGGGATGACACCCAGCCCAACCAGGTCTACTACAACCGCACGTCCGTCTTCTGCATGCCGGACTTCAACTCCGACGGCGGCATCGACGGTTCCGATGTCGAGGCTTTCTTCCGAGCGTGGGAATCGGCCGAACCCCTCGCCGATACCAACGAGGACGGCGGCATCGACGGCGCCGATGTGGAAGCCTTCTTCACCCGCTGGGAGGCCGGCTGCTGATCCAGCAGCGACGCACCTCTTAGAACACTGATCCTGCCAATGTCTCTCTTTGCGCGGCCATCACCCGGTGATGGCCGCGTGCTTTTCATTCCGCATCACAGCTCGTTTGGACGACGGCGCCACCATGGTTGACACGAGGTGCACTCGTCGCCGCAAGGACGCCCCGACCAAACCGGGCGTCGCGCTCTCTCGCTTGGGCGTAACCGCCCATGGCACCGATCGGGGAACGCGCGCCCGACCTGACATTCGCGGCACATCGAGCAATGCCTCGCCTCCCGGTGGAAGCGCGTCGCAGCAGCGCCGCTGGAAGCGATCAAATCTGTCCGCACACGCGATCACACGTCGAGGGACCCTCAGTTGTAACCGACACCGATCCCGGCCGCGGCCGTATCAGCACCCGCTCTCCCACGCGAAGAAGAACGCCTCCAGATCCCCGCCGTCGATCCCCCCGTCCGCGTTGACGTCGGCGCTGGCGCGTGCGGCCTCCCAATCCGTGAAATACGCCTCGACATCGCTCCCATCATCCCCCCCGTCGCAGTTGTAGTCGCCGCGGCACGGCACGTCGACGATGAGCGACGCGGGATTGCTCCAGGCGGTCCCCTCCGCGTTGGTAGCAACCACGGTGTACTCGCCGCGATCGGAACAGTCGGCCGCGGAAATCGTCAACCGCGCCGTCGTCGCTCCCGTAATCCGCCCGCCGTCCGCGATCTCCACGCCGTCACGGCTCCAGGTGTAGGTAAGGGGGCGATTCCCGCTGACGTACACGTCCAGGTGGACGTCATCCCCCGCGCCCGCGTACTGCGCCGAAGGTTGCGTAAGGAACGCGGGCGCAAGGGGCGCTGTATACTGGATGCGGATCAACTTGATGACCGGTGACTGGCGCGTCAGCACCAGCAGCGAGCCCGCGGGTTCCACAATGAGATCGACCGGGTTGTAGAAGAGCCGGCCGAAGTCGCTGACTTCGCGTGTAGCAGGGTCGATCCGCTTGATCCAGTCGTGGATGAACTCGCAGAAGAAGTAGGCGCCGTGGTAACCGGGCGGAAACGTGTGTTCCCGCGGGTTGTAGAACACCCCGCCCACAATCGCCGCGCCATCACCATCGTGGCTGAGCGCGTACACCGGCCGGGTGAACGCGGGATACTGGGCGGCATCGAAGTCGCCTTCGGTGGCGGGCCAGCCGAAGTTGCGGCCACTCGCACCCTCGTCGATCTCTTCCCACGCCTCCGCACCCACATCGTTGATGAACATGCGCCCGGTGCCGGGCTGGAAAGCAAACGTGAACGGGTTGCGCAGCCCCGCGGCCCAGATGGCGCGATAGACGCCCTGGGTGGTCCCGGATATCCCGGAGATCGACTCCGGGTTGTCGGCGGCCGGCGTGCCGTCGCGATTGAGCCGCAGGATCTTGCCGAAGAGCGACGTCACGGACTGGGAGTTGGAACTGATCGTGTTCTCCCCGACCCCCATGTACAGCTTGCCATCCGGGCCGAAACGGATGGCCCCGCCCACGTGGAACGGGGCAACCAGCGCGCCGAACTCGAGTATCGGCGTCTCGCTCAGCGGATCCGCGACATTCGGGTTATCAAGAGACGCCGTGAGGTGGACGAGCACGCCTGTGCTGGGCGATCCGGCACGCGTGTAGTACGCGTAAACGCGACGAGTGGACGCGAACTCGGGATCAATCGCCAGCCCGACGAGCCCGCGCTCGTACAGGGAGTCGACGGCAAATACGTGGAAGGGCTCGGCGAGCAGCCCCGAACCCGGCGTCCACACCAGGATGGCTCCGGTCTTCTGCGCGATGAACAGACGGCCATCGTCGGTCAGGGCCATGCAGGTTGAAGCCGAAAGGTCCGCCGACAACGGCACAAGAGAAGTGTAAGTGAATCCCTCGGGGAAAGGCTGTGCGCCGGCATCACGCGAAGGTGCGCAGACAAGGAGGAGGGCCAGCAAAAGGAACGCGGCGTGGCGTTTGAACATATGAACCCCTGTTCGGCATCATAGCGGCAGAAGGTGTGCAGTCGCGTTCCCCGGTGATTTTGGTTTGATTAATTGTCAAGCAAACTGCGGCGAAACGCGGGGCTTCATCACGTTCACGGCTTCATGCCCGAGAACTGTCCGGCATGCACAACGCATGAACTCCGGCACACCGACTCGTCGAGTGGGTCACGGGAACGACGGCGCCGCTAAAGTCTCCCGTATCCTCCGGCGCGGCCGCCGGCCACCGGTTCAATCAGGCCGCTCGCCGCGGCGTCGACACTTCGATGGTGTTGCAACGCGCCGCGTGCAATTCAGGCCTTCGCCGCGCGAGGCCCATCGCCAGCACGAATCTCTTCTACACGGCTTGGTGAATCCGCGCGAGTTTCCCGCACAGCAATCACCTACTCCACCGCCTTCCACCCGTACGTCCGATACCCGCACGCGAGCGTGCCGTCTTCAAACAAGTCCACCAGCGCATACCCCTCCGCCGCGCGGTTCACGTGCGGCGTGCCGTCGTTCTTGTTCGCCTTCCACCAGTTGCCGCACACCGCCCCGTTGCACAGGTACGCCACGCCCTGGAAGTCGATCCGCTCCTGCACGTGGATGTGCCCGCTCAGGCACGCCTTCACGCACGGATACTTCTCGAACAGCGAGGTGATCCGGATCGCGTCCATGCACACCTTGCCCCGCGATGTCTGCCGCGCCTTGCCGTCGTCCTTCACCAGCAGCATGCTCGCGTGCAGGATCGGGATGTGGCTCAGCACCAACACCGGCGTCTTCCCCGCGGCCTTGAGTTCCCCGCCCAGCCACTCGAACTGCGCATCATCCAGCCCGCCCTGGTAGTCCTTCTCGCCCATCGGCTGCACCGTGTCGAGCACGATGATCTTCCACCCCGCCTGTGAGAACGAGTAATACGGCGCAGGAATCCCCAGCTCCTCCACCGCGCGCTTCTTGCCCCAGTTGGGCTCGGTCCCCGTGGTCTTGCTCCCGGCCTTGTCCCAACCCCAGATGTCATGATTGCCGATGCACGACCGGACCGGCAGCGTGCAGTGATCCTTCCACACCGTCTTCCACAGGTTCCACAACTGCGACGCCCGCCCGTTCTCCTGCGAGAAACTGTCCATCACGTGGTCGCCGCCGCTGAGCACCAACTCCGGACGGTCCTTCTGGGCCATCAGGTGCGTCAGGCACGCCGCGACGCCCTCGCCCCCCTTCAGTTCCGGCTGGATATGCGGGTCCGTCAGGTGCGCCAGCCGCAGCACGCGCTTGGGCCCGCTGGCCTCCACGCGCCGAGCCGCCAGCGCCACCCCCGGCATCATCAGCATCCCGGCGCCCACCACCCCGGCCTCAAGAACTTCGCGGCGTGAAAAACTCAGCGGCATACATCACTCCTGGAAAGGCCAGAGCGTACACCCCCTCGTCCCGCCGCGCCGGCCGCAAAAACACAAAGCCCCGGCCCACACGGGCCGGGGCTCCGTTTCCGCCTGAATCACCCCCCCCCAATGCGCACCATCGATTCAGCGACGCCGACGGCGACCCGCCAGCAGCCCCGCACAGGCCCGCGCCCAGTACGCTCGGCGCAGGGATCGTCTGCGGGATGTACACCGCCATCAGCTGCCCACCCTCCACGGCAGCCCCGCTGATGCTGTAGTGCGCCTGCATGTCCAGCAGGAACCAACCCGGCCCCAGGATGTCCCACGCGTCGATGATGCCGCTGGTCTCCTCATCCTGCGTGAGGAAGTTCGTCGCCCCGGTCAGGAAGCGGGCCGAATCGGAGATGCCCACCTCCTCCATGCTGTCGGTGATCGTGTTGTAGAGCCACAGGCGGCCAAGCCGCGCGTTGCCGCCCACGTCCTCCTGCAGCAGGATCTGGCTGTTGTGCGTGAAGCACATGTTGTCGAACATCTTCGCGTTGGTCGCGCCGGTGGTCGAGAGGAATCCCCCGCCGAACGAAGAGAGGTTGTTCCCGTCGCCCAGCATCGACAGCACGCCGCCCGCCTCCGGGTGGGCGATGTCGTCGTACTGCATCGACCAGATGCGGCTGGGGCCGTCGAAGCTGTTGGTGGTCACGAACACGAAGCGGTTGGGATTCGTCGGGTCCCACGCGCCGTCCTCCGGACGGGCCATGTTCATGATGCCCGCCGCGTCGCTCGCCGTCTGCAACTGCGAACCGGTCAGCGACGACACATCCCCCAGGTCGACCATGCCGAACCGCTTGACGGTCGCACCGCCGCCCAGGATCTGCGTGTTGTCCTCGACAGCCTGCCCCAGCCCGTTGCGCACCGCTCCGGCGATGGTGAACCCGTAGGTCCGCATGCCGGTGAGCCCGGCCTTCTCCACCGCCGAGCCCGCCGCCTGCTTCTCGCCCACGTGCAGGTAGACGTTGCCCGGCGTGGAGTCATCCAAGCCCATCACCAGCGTCTTGCGCTGGGCGTACGGGCTGGCCGCCGCGTTCTCCCACGAGTAGTTGCCCGCCGACGGCAACTGGTAGGTCGTGCCCGCCTCGGCGCCCGTCGCGACGTGCGCGAACGCGCGGCCGTCGCCGCCGCGCTCTTCACCGTTCATGAAGATGCGGTCTTCGGTGCCGTACTCGCCGAACTTGAACGCGCTCGTCGGGGCCAGGTCCGCCGAGCAGAAGCGGTTGAAGCCGGCCTGCCCGGGGTTCGCAGCGCCGTACTGGTTGTTCGCGTACCGCAGCATGGGGTTGCTGCTGTCCCACGTGGTGTAGGAGTTCGTGGCGCTGTCCCAGAGCTTCACAGTGTTGATGAGATCCTTGCCGCCCAACACCTGGAGGTTGTTCCCGTCGGCCCGAACTGTCCACTGAGAGACAAAGGCGCCCTTGCTGCCGTGCGCACGCACAACGCCGCCGGTGTCGCCCAGCTCCTGGTTCATCAGCAGCGTGAACGTGCCGTTGCGGATGTCCTCCTCGGTGCGGAACGCGCCCAGCCCGTCAGGAATGCCGACCATGCTGTACGAGTTCGGCACGCCCGTGCTCAGGTTCGTGAACAGGTCGTTGGGGTTGCCCGGCCTCCCATCGGCCGCCGTCGCGATCGACGTGAACCGCACGCCCGACGACGGATCGCTCGGGATCATGTACGACGACTGCTGCGTGCTCGGGCCCGTCAACTGCGCGAAACACGTCGACGCCAGGGCGGCAGCGCCGACCAACACTGCGGGTACAAAACTACGGCTCATCTTCTGCTCCTCTTGCTCACCCGCGGCGGCGGAGCGACAGCACGCGGCGCACAAGCGCCGCTGGAAACCGTGGTGACGCCCCGACTCTGCTGCTCGCCGCGTGTGCCCCCGGCGACGCGAACGAAGCGCCGCCGAGAGATGCCATAAGACTACCCGGCACGCGCTCCGATTGCGCAAAGCCGCGTTTGCGATGCCGCTAATACTCGCCCTCACGCCCCCGGCCACCCGCCCAAGAGAAACTCCCCGTCCTTGTGGAACACCTCGCCGTCCGCTTCGATCGTTCCCCCGGGACTCCCCGGGAACGCGCCCCCCGGCCGCAGATCGCTCACGATGTCCCAGTGCAGCCCCGACTCGTTCGTGCTGCCGGTCTCGGGGAACCCCGCCCCCAGCGCGAGATGAAACGTCCCCCCGATCTTCTCATCGAACATCGTGTTGTTGATGTACTCGCGGATCTGGTAGTTCGTCCCGATCGCGATCTCCCCCACGCCCCGAGCGCCCTCGTCCTGATCGATCAGCGCGATCAGGAACTCCTCGTTCTTCGTCGCGCTCGCCTCCACCACGCGTCCAGCGCGGAACCTGAGCCGGATGCCCTCCATCTGCCGACCCCGGTAGATAGAGGGAAACGTGAAGTTCACAACCCCCTCCACCCCGCGCGGGCCCGTGAACACCTCCCCGTCGGGAAAGTTGTCCGCTCCGCCGCAGTTGATCCACGCCCGCCCCGACACGTCCACCGTGAGATCCGTCCCCTCGTGCCGCCACGCGCCCCGGTCGCACGCGGGAGATCTGAACCGCAGCACGCTCTTGCCGCTCAGATACTCCACCACGCGCTGCTGCCTCGCGTGCAACTCTCGCCACGCCGCCACCGGGTCCGGCAGGTGCAGCATCCCGGCGCGGTACACCCAGTCCTCGTAATCCGTCAGCGACATCCCCGCGTCCTGCGCCGCGGCGTTGCCCGGTATCTCCGTGAGCACGTACCGCACTTCCTTCGCCGCCGCCCGCCGCACCGACATCGAGAATAGTCCCCGCCGCGCCGCCTGTGCCATCGCCGCCCGCGCGGGATCCACCCGCCCCAGGAACTTGGAGTTCTCCTGCCACCGCAGCACCATCAGCACGTCGCAGCGCGATAGGCGAAACTCCTCGAACGGGCAGACATGCCTGAGTTGCTCCTCGCTCCCATGCCGCAGCACAATCTCCTGCAGCGCCTCGCACCGCGGGTGGAACGACGGGTGCCCGCCCGCCCGCAGAACGTGCTCGAACAGCGCCTCCACCGCCGGCATGCACGCCGGCTCCCCGACAATCGTCACCAGGTCGCCCTTCTTCACCGCCGCGCAGTAACCAACCAGCACCTCCGCCAGTCTGTCGAGCCGTGGGTCCCGCATCCCGGATTCTAGAGCCGCGCGGGCAATCTCATGCCAATCGCCGCTGGCATCCGGGCGTCACGTGTCCACCTGTCACCGCGACCGCAGCACACCGAACCTTGAATCGTGCGGTAAACTCCGTCGGAGCTACGAGCCCGGGCAGCAGAGAGGTTTGCTTTCCCTGATGCCCGATGCCTGATGGCTGATGCCTTCCGGCATCAACCCTTCCGCCGGTCCTCGAACGACTTGAGCTTGTTGAGATACTCCATCACGACCATCACGAAGGTCGCGTGGCTCCAGGTGAGCGGGCTCACGCTGATCGGGTCGCCGGTGTACGGGTGGAACTGCTCGGCCAGCACGCCGCTCTTCTCCGCCCGCCACACGCACCACTCCAGCAGGTCCATCGCCTCCTTGAGCTCGTCCTTGTTCTTCGCGGTGGCGATCACCCACTGCGCCCGCCACAACGAGCAGATCACCCACGGGTTGCCCGGCACCATCTCGATGTTGTCCCGCTCGATCTGGTGGTAGTAGTCCCGCTCGTACCGCGCGTACCCGCCCACCCCGGTCTTCACCGCCAGCCGCTCGCGGGCGTTCTCCATCTCGTCCCGCACCATCGGGTCGTCCACCGGCAGCCCGGTGAACGCGAAGATCGCGTAGTTCGCCGCGTCCGCCGTCATGTCCAGCCGGTAGCCGCCGTTCTTGGGGATCACGTTGCGCGCGAACCGCCTGTGCTCCGGGCTCCACATGTGCTTGCGCATCGCCGCCGTCATCTTCTCGGCGCCCTCGCGGAACGCCATCGCCGAATCGTGCTCGCCGAAGTCCGTCGCGAACGCCGCCGCCGCCTTGAGCGCCCCGATCGTCGCGCACACCGTGAACAGGTGCACGCCCCGCCGCTCCTCCCACAGGTCCCACGACTGCTGCGGCAGCCCGTTGTGATCCCGGTACGCCAGCATCCACTGCGCCGGGCGAAGCACCAGCGGCGTGTACAGCGGCTTGATGAACTCAACGTCGTGGAACTCCTCGAAGTGCTTGCGCAGCGCCCACACCACCAGCGACGTCTCGTCCTGCTGGATCGGCAGCACCCGCTGGCCCTCGATGATCCACGGGTGCCAGCTGCTCGCCATGTCGCCCGTGGGCGTGTACTTGTGCAGGAAGTACCCGTCCGGCTGGATCACCCGCGCGCAGAACCGGAAGAACGCCCGCGACAGCTCGCTCTGGTTCAGCAGGATCAGCGCGTACGTCACCAGCGCGCCGTCCCGGGGCCAGCAGTACGAGTAGTGATCCCCGCCGAACTGCGTGATGTCGCTGTCGTTCGCCGCGATGATCGCGCCCCCGTTGTCCACCTGCGTCCGCAGCACAAGCTGGCTGCGCTTGAACAGGTCCGCGATCGAGTGCGGCAGCCCCGCCCGGTCGACCACCTCAGACCTCAGCCACAGCCGCCAGTACGCGTGCGTCCGCTCGATCATCCGGTCCGGGCCCAGCTCCAGGATCCGCTGGTTGATCGTCTTGACCTCGCGGTACGACCGCCCGCACGCCACCCAGCTCGTCACGTGCGCCGTGCCGTTCGCCGGCACCTGCAGGTTGAACCCGATCGTCGCGTCCACCGACCCCTGGCTGATGGCGTTGCGCCCCAGCAGCCCGTCCTCGGCGTCCCGCCACGTCCCCTCGGCCCCCCGCACCCGCTTCGTGCCGATCGACCAGTTGTCGATCCCGCACTTGTTCTCGTCGCACGCGTTGAACATGAAGTACGAGTCGTCCTTGTACAGCACCACCCCGCTCGTGCTCGGGTCGTACGACGCCGTGTCCCCCACCGGCGTGCCCCGGATCGACAGGTCCCAGTGATTGATCAGCCGGATGTCCCGGTCCTTGCCCAGCAGGTCCCTCACCATCGCGCGCCGGAGATACACCGGGTGGTGAAAGTCCACCGCGTCGTTGCACACGATCTCCAGCCCCAGGTGCTTGTTCCGAAGCACCACCTCCGTCACCAGCGTGTCCGCCTGGTACTTGAGCGTCCGCTCCCACCCCAGGTCCTCGATCCACGCGAACATCCCGTCCGCCCACACCCCGAACCGCTGCACGTGCCCGTCCGTGTGGTTGAACCTGCCCACGTTGGGGTAATAGATATCCCGCACCCGATACTGCTTATCGAAGGTGATCAGTAGATCGCCGTTCCCGACCGGGATGTCTCTTGGCATGAAGCGTTACCCTGAGGCCGAACCGTCCGACGGCTCCAAGGATACATGATCGAATCGTTCACGGCGCGGCCGTGACCCGCGAACACCCCAGATTGTCTGCGCCGCTACGCCGCGGCTCCCATCGCCCCGATCCGGTGCTTGATATCGCCGATGTAGGTGATCCGCAGCCCGAAGTTCTCCCCCACCTTCACCGCCGTCCCGCACCCGATCACCTTGTTGTTGCACAGCAGGTCCAGCTCCGCGTCCGCCCGCTTGGGCAGCTCGATGATCGAGCCCGGCGCCAGGTTGGTGACGTCGGAGACTCTCATCGCGCACGATCCCAGCCGCACCACGATGGGCACGTCGATCGTGAGGATGCGGGACATGTTGTCAGCCTGAGTGGGAGGCATAGGTATTGAATCGGTTCGTGGGGCCGCCCTGATTACCGCAATCCGCGTGCCGACACGTCACGCTCCCCGCCGCGACGGCACGGAATCCAGCAGGATCGTCACCGGCCCGTCATTCACCAGCGACACCTTCATGTCCGCACCAAAGACGCCCGTCGCGACCCGCACCCCCGCCGAGGCGATCCCTCCGCACACCGCCCGGAACATCGCCTCCGCACGCGCCGGCTCCATCGCCTCCGTGAAGCTCGGCCGATTGCCCTTGCCCGTCTGGGCGCACAGCGTGAAGTTGGGCACCAGCATCACGCCGTTCTCCGGCGCGGGCGCAATCTGCTGCACGCTCAGGTTCATTTTGCCCGCCTCATCCGCAAAGATGCGCAGGTTCACCAGCCGCTGGATCATCCACGCCGCGTCCGCATCGGTATCCGTCTGATGCACCCCCACCAGCACGAGCAAACCCCGGCCCACCCCGCCCGTGCAGACCCCGTCCACCACCACGCTCGCCGACGACACCCGTTGAACGACACACAGCACGGTCCGCTCCCCGCCTCACGGCGCGGCGTGCGCCGGCGGTTGCCCGCGGAGCACCCTGTCCACATCCCGAACCACCCACGACATGTTCGCGTGCGCCGTCGCCGTCGCCGCCGCGATGTGCGGCGACAGATGCGCATTGGCCAGCCCCAGCAACGGGTACCCCGCCTCGATCGGCTCCGGCTCGTGCACGTCGATCAGCGCCGTCGCCCCCGCGTTCGCCGAAAGAAACGCCCCCAGCGCGCCGGCATCCACCACCACCCCGCGGCTCGTATTCACAATGATCACCGTCGGCTTGCACATCGCCAGCGCATCCGCCCCCAGCAGCCCGCGGTTGGACTCCCGCGGATCAACGTGCAGCGTGAGAATGTCGCTCGTCCGCAGCAGTTCCTCGCGCGAGACCGGCGTGCCCCCGTGCCGCTCCTCCGGCGCAATGTCGAGCAGGTCGTTGTACAGCACATCCATACCCAGCCCCGCCGCGGCCCGCGCAACGTGCTTGCCGATCCGCCCCAACCCCCAGACCCCCATCGTCATCTCGCTCAACTGCCGTGGCGCGATCAACTCGCGACGCACCCGCTCCCACTCCGCGTTCGCCAGCGGCCGATCCAGGAACACCCGCGGCCGCACCGCGTCGTGCAGCATCGCAAAGACGTACTCCACCACCGCCTGCGTGTTGGCGTCGGGCGTGTGCACCACCTCCACGCCCCTGCCGCGGCACGCGCCCACGTCGATGTTGTCCAGCCCCACGCCCGCGCGACCGACCACCCGGAGCATCGGCGCACCGGCCAGCAAGGATGCGTCCACCCGCGTGTACGTCCGCACCACCAGCCCGCTCGCCCGCGCCAGCAGCGCCGCGAATCGTTCTTTCTCCGCGCCCGGGCACGCGACCACTTCGCACCGTTCACCCAGACACGCGAACGCCGCCGCGTCGAGGTGCTCGGCGACCACAACGAGGGGCTTGGGGGTTGATCGGCTCACGTTGAAAACGGCGGCTCACCCGCCCGGCGTCTGCGCCGGCTCGATCACCGCGGACATCGAACCCATCGAACGCATCAGCAGCCGGTCGCGGCCGAAGCCGTGCACCTGCTCGCGCTTCAGTTCCGCGTGCTCCTTGTGCGTCGTGCAGCAGATGACGCGCCCCATCTTGTCCACCGTCTTGGCCATCTCGAACGCGCGCTCCAGCGGGTGCCCGAATAGGCGCATCATCATCTCGATCACGTACTCGTACGTGTGGTCGTCATCGTCCAGCAGGACGACGTTGTACGGCGGGAGTTCTTCCACCACCGGCGACGCTTCCACCAGCGTCGATGTCTGCGGCTTGCCTTCCATGCCCAATTGTTAGCGCGCCGCACCGCCCCCGCTACCGCCGCCCCACCACAAAGTACAGGATCAGCCCGATCACCGGCAGCAGCAGGATCAGCACCAGCCACAGCACCTTCTGCCCCAGCGGCTTGGAACCCCCCAGGATCTCCACCGCCGCGATCACGAACAGCACCAGGTGAACAACGCTCAACACTGTGTACAGCATCGCGCTCCATCCTTCCTTTGAGTTTCTGACGCAACCCGATCCGCACCGGCCCGACCATCACCGCTTCTTGCCGGCTTCCCTGTTGATCGCCATCGCTTCCTTCACGAACCGGATCCCCCCGCTCATCATCCCCACGAACGCGAACGACAGAATCAGCCAGGGCGTCGCCTTCGGCCACACCCACCGCTCCAACCCCCACCCCAGCAGCACGCCCCCAGCCACCGTGAACGCGAAGTTGGACGCCACCGCCCACCCCTTCACCTCGCGCACCGTGTTCTCTGTGTTGTTCTGCACGCCAAGACGATAGGAGCATCACGCCGCGCTCGCTCTCATACCAATCGCCGCTGGCATCCGGGCGCCACGTGTCCACCTGTTACCGCGACCGCAGCACACGGACCTTTTGAGCCGTGCGGTCAGTTTCGACGGAGCTACGAGTCCCGCGCAGCAGAGAGGTTTGCTTCCCCTGATGCCCGATGCCTGATGGCTGATGCCTTCCGCTCTCAGAGCGCGTCGCGCCATTTCTTTCACCGGCGCAGCACAAAATAATAACTCATCAATCTGATGAAATGCCCGTGCAAACGCAACGAAGTGCCTGAGCCGGGAAGGATGAACCCCTCATCGCGTGCATGAACGGGATTCGTCCGCCCGCGCCTCCCAAGGGCACAACCCATGACCATTCAGTCCGCTTCAAACGCGCCTCTCCGCCCCCATCACCGCGGCGTCGCGCCGAGCCGTCCCCTCCGCCGCGCCGCGATCCTCCTCGCCGCCGCGGGCACAGCCCTCGCCGTCAACTTCTCCGGCGCACAGCAAGCCTGGCACTACGAAGCAGCCAACCCCGGTGTCACCATCCCCCAGAGCCCCTCGAACAGCGAGATCACCGCGCTTGTCGAATGGACTGATGGGAGCACCAAGTATCTCGTCGCCGCCGGCCTCTTCACCACCGCAGGCGGAACCAGCGCCAGCCGCATCGCCAAGTGGAACGGCACCTCGTGGTCCACGTTCGGCACCAACATCACATTCAACGGCGCGATCAAGGCCCTGGCCGTCTACAACGGCGATCTGTACATCGGCGGTTCGTTCACGCAGATCGGCACTGCGGCGATCCCGGGCATCGCCCGCTGGAACGGCTCGGCCTGGACGAGCGTCGGAACCGCCGGCGCCGGTGCCACCGGCTCCGTGCAGACCCTTCTGGTCTTTGACGATGACGGATCAGGCCCCAACCCGCCCAAGCTCTACGCCGGCGGCACCTTTAACACGATCAGCGGCCTGTCATACAGGAACCTCGCCAAGTGGGACACGATCTCCTGGACCCCCGTCGGCGGCGATGTCAACGGCACCGTCTACGCCCTCGCCAGCTACGACGATGACGGCGCCGGACCCCACCCCGCCGCGCTCTACGCCGGCGGCACGTTCTTTAACGTCGGCATCACCACCTCCACCCCCGGCGGCATCTCCGCGACGAGAATCGCCAAGTGGCAGGGCGGCGCGTGGTCCGCCGTCGGCCCCGGTCTCAACGACGATGTGTGGGCATTGGCCACGCACAACGACGGCGCCGGCGACAAGCTCTACGCCGGCGGCAAGTTCATCCAGCCCTTGGGCGGAAACTTGGGCAACATGACCCACGTGGGCGCGTGGAACGGAACAACATGGTCCAAGCTCGCCGGCGCTTCGGGCGAAGGTGTCGACGGCGGCGTCTACTCGCTCGTCTCATACGCCGACTCGCCCGCGCCGAACACCAACTCCCTGTACATCGGCGGCGACTTCACGCACGCCGGAGGCGTCTCGGCCTCGCACATCGCCCGCTGGCACGCCGGCGCATGGGACCAGCTCCGCCTGGGCACCAACGGCCGCGTCTACGCACTCCTGCCCCGCACTATCTCCACGGACCCCGGCCTCTACGCCGCCGGCCGCTTCAGCATCGTCGACAACGCCCCGGCCAACAACATCGCCCGCTGGACGCTCATCGATTGCAATCACAACGGCGTGGACGATGCCACCGACATCGCCTCCGGAACCTCCTTTGACTGCAACCGCAACGGCGTGCCCGACGAGTGCGACATCGGCAACTGTCTCCTCGTGCAGTCGCAAATGCCCCAGGGCAACTTCTGCGGCGCATTCCCGCCCTCGGGGGCCTGGCAGCAGCACATCACCCTCAAGCGTGCCTGGTTCACCCGCGACGGCGACCCGCTCTGGTGGCAGGGCGAGGGCCGCTTCGTCTGGAAGAACCGCCCCGAGCACTCCGCCACCATCATCGACCAGTACACCAGCCCGCAGATCAACCTCGGCCAGGTCGAGCACAAGATCGAACGCAACCCCAAGCGCGACCGCCACTGCACCGGCCGCCACACCTACCGCTGGAACGACCTGGGCTACGAGATCTATTTCAACGACGGCCCCAACGACCAGGACATCATCAACAACATCTCCGAGAACCGCATCAACCTCGACATCGAGGTCCACGAGCAGGACCGCAAGTACCTCTTCGTGACCCTCGACGCCGTCATGCTCGCGGTCCGCGCCTTCTTCGACGTCTTCGAGAGCGTCGTCAACCTGACGTTCTCGCCCACCTGGGTCAACCTCTCCGAGGGCTTCATCTTCCTCAAGAACGATCTCAACGCCGTCAACGACCGCATCATCGCCCGCAAGCAGTGCCCGGGGCTGGCCGTGAACGCTTTCCCGCACGCCAACCCGCCCTGCAAGGAATCCACCGAAGACGGCAACCCCGTCCCCGTCTGCGAAGGCTCGGGCACGGACTCGACCGTCAACTTCCTCTTCAGCGACACTCCCCACGACAAGTACGCCATGGGCCAGTACCTCTGGACCACCAAGCTCGGCTCGGGCTATCAGGGCCAGCAGATCTTCGATCCCTCTTTCGACGCCGTCTTACCCAGGAACGGCGGCGATGAGATCTTGAGGTACGAGTTCTTCCAGCGCAGCGGCAGCGAACTCGCCTGCCGCGCCATCTTCGCCGGCATCGCCCAGTGCGATCAGGTCTGGCCCGGCATGACCGCCGGTGAGACCCGCGTCCTGCACTACTACTTCGACATCGACACCAACCCCGCCACCGGCGGCACCAACTGGTGGGACCTGGGCGCTGACTACGAGTGCCGCGTCACCCAGCGACGCAAGGGAACCACCAACCTCTTGGAATCCAGCGTGCAGCTCCTCTCCTACTGCGCCGGCCACGCCGAAACCATCGCCTCCCCCGTGCTCCACTTCGAGCCCAACAAGGACCGCATCGAGGTCGGCATCGACACCGCCAGCATCGGCCTGTGCCCCGGCAACTTCAACTTCTCCTCCTGGATCGTTCTCGACCACAACAACGCCGCCGCCAAGATCGACACCTGCCCCAACGCCCCCAACCTCCAGTCCAACCGCCATTGCTTGGCCATCAGCGCCGACGCCGAGTGCCCGCGCCTCGTCGCCATCAACCAGCAGATCGACGCCAACGGCGACATGAACGGCATCCATATCGCCTTCTCCGAGCGCGTCAAGCCCCTCTCCTCTTCCGACATCCTGCTCGACCACGGCGGCCCCGTCTCCGTCACGATCACCATGCAGAACAGCGACACCGCCGCTCTCATCACGCCCCTGGGCGGCGGTAACTTCAAGTCCGGCTCCTACGTCCTCACCGTCCGCGACTCCGTCACCGACCTCGCCGGCAACCGCCTCGACGGCGACGACGATGGCGTCTGCGGCGGCGAGGCCGACCGCTACTTCTGCAACCACAAGGCCCACGGCTTCGCCAAGACCGCCTCCGAAGAAGACGCCGACGCATACGCCCCCAACACTCCCATCTACTTCCAGGGCGACAGCCTCCCGCCGTCCACAAACGTCGATGTCTACGTCACCCGCAAGAGTTCCCTCCGCGCCCCCGGCGCCATCCTCATCGACCAGACCTCCGACGGCGCCAACACCTTCAACACCGGCGCCGCCGGCGCCCTCAACCACGTCTCCCTGGGCTCCATCCCCCAACGCGGCCAGTACTACTTCGTCGTTGACGTCAACCGCAACGGCCGCTGGGACCCCAACATCGACACCGCCTGCAGCGAGTGCGGCACCGCCCTCACCGTCGGCGAACCCTGCGAGGACACCTTCGGCGACCCCCTCGCCTACTGGACCTTCGACGAACCCACCCCACAGCGCGCCGTCGCCGAGATGATCTCCGGCAACGACGCCGTCGTCACCGGCTCGCCCGTCCCCGTCCCCGCCGCGGGCGGCGCACCCGGCTCCGCCCTGCGCTTCGGCCCCAACGACTCGCTCACCGTCGCCGACTCCGAGGACGTCAACCTCGACGCCAACGACTTCACCATCGAGTTCTGGATCAACAAGACATCCATCGCCGACAACTTCCCCATCCTCAGCAAAACCGACCCGAACAACGGCGCGCTCTACAGCCTGGATTCCAACGGCGGCAACCTCAACCTGATCCTCTGCTCGGGCGGCGCCTTCGGCGTCTGCAGCAACTACCCCACCACCAGCTCGCCCATCACCCCCGGCGTCTGGCACCACGTCGCCTTCACCGCCGACTCCGCCGCCGGCGTCGCGAGCATCTACATCGACGGCGTCCTCAACGCCTCCTACCCCTTCCTCGGCATCGACGCCTTCAACACCGGCCCGCTCCACATCCTGCCCCCCTCGCCGTCACGCATCAGCAGCATGATGCTCGATGAGATGGTCTTCCTCGAGTCCGTCCTCACGCCCACCGACATCCTCAAGATCTACCAGACCGCTTCTCACTGCAACACCTCCAACCCCTGCCCCGCCGACTTCAACAACGACGGCGGTATCGACGGCTCCGATGTCGACGCCTTCATGCAGGCCTGGTCCGCCGGCATCACCGACGCCGACGTCAACCTCGACGGTGGCATCGACGGCTCCGATGTCGTCACCTTCTTCGTCGCCTGGGAGAACGGCGGCTGCTGAACTCGCCTCACCCCTCGGCTGCAACCTCGCCGAACGCGGCGCACGCCAGTGCGGCACTCTCCCCAGGCACGCCGCCGACGCAACGGGCGCGCGTTCACGTTCCATCCCGCTCAATATCACCAATGCCATGCTGCTGGCATCACATTGTGCGGCAATACCGTTACCGCGACCTCCACACCGACCCCAGATCGCGTGCGGTATTCCGCCGACAGTGCCACGAGCCCCGCGCAGCAGAGAGTTTTGCTTCCCCTGATGCCCAATGCCTGATGCCCGATGCCTTCCGTTATCAACAACCCGCCTCCCACCTCGCGAAAAAGACCTGCACGTCCGCCCCGTCCACGCCGCCGTCCTCGTTCATGTCCGCCGCGCTCAGCCCCGCCTCCCAATCCGCGAAGAACGCGCTCACGTCCCCGCCGTCGATCCCCCCGTCGCAGTTGTACTCCCCAAGGCACACCCGCAGCGGAGCCTCGAACTGCCCCGACCCGCACGCCCCGCCCAGGTTGCACCGCAAGATCAGATCGCTCTTGCGCCGGTACCCGTCGATCACCACCCGCGCGTCGCGGCTCGCCCGCGTCACCGTCGCCGTGAACAGCACATCCCCGTCCGGCGCATTCTCACCCTGAAGCAGCGGCCGGTACACCCGCGGCTCATCGCCCGCGATCGCGTACTCCCACCCGAACGTGAACGGCCCCAGCCCGCCCGCACGCACGTTGAACTCGCCCCCGCCCCCCGGGCACGTGCTCTGCGCCGTCAACGGCACCACCAGCCCCAGGCACCGCACCTCGACATTGTCAAACCGCTGCCCCGGGCTCGTGAAGTCGTACAGCCCGAACTGCCCCTGCGGGAATCCCCCCGCGTTGAGCAGCGCCACCGGCTCCGCCGACCCGTTCATGTACACTTCGTACACCGTGCCCGTCACGTTGACAGTCACATGAATGTTGTCCCCCTGGTTGAACAACGCCCCCGTCGGCATGCGGCGCTGAACTGGAACCCCTGCTCGTCGCCTTGCCAGTAGAACCCGCTTCCCGTGTGACGGGTCCCCCCCGTCACCAGCAGCACGCCGTTGTTCGCCACCCCGTCGCTGTGAATCCAGATCCCCCCGTCGCTCACCGCCCGCACATCAACCTCCGCCATGAAGTCCGTCAGCACAAACGGCACCGTCGTGATCGTGATCGGGTTGTTGTTCGGCGCCTGCGCAAAGTACTCCCCGCCCGACGCGATCCAGTTGCCCCGATAGTTGCTCCACATCGCCGACGCCCCGCCCGTGAACTGATCGGCGAAAATCACCTGCCCCGTCGCCGCCCCGCCGAGCAAGCCGAGCATTCCGCCGAGCACCACAACCAATCGAGTTGCACGCATGTTCATTCTCCCTCTCCTGTCGCGGCCGCTCGAACGAGCGTTCCGCATCGCAAAATCCTAGCAACCGCGCCCCTTCTCCAGCCCCCGCCTCACGTCCGAAAATGGCCCTCTCTCCGCCGCGCCGGTGTACCATCCCAACATGCTCAGTCTCCTCGCCGCGGCGTTGATTGTCCTGGCCCAGCCCGAGCCACCCATCGATCCCACCCACATCACCCGCGACGGCGCCATCGAGCGCTGGGACGAGGCCATGCCCATCGGCAGCGGCGTCGTCGGCGCGCTCATCTGGGGCAAGAACAACGTCATCTACGTCAGCATCGACAGCGGCGAACTCTGGGACGAACGCCTCCCCGAGGCCCTCACCTCCCCCGACTTCACCTACGCCAAGATGATCGCCCTCAAGGAAGCCAAAGACCACGCCGCGCACATCAAGCTCTTCGACGAGCCCTACGACACCATCCCTTACCCCACCAAGCTCCCCGTCGGCCGCGTCGAGCTCGAGTTCCCCGCCGCCAACACCATCCAGCGCTTCGACCTCGACCTCGTCACCGGCACCGTCTACGTCACCCTCGCCGGCTTCCCCGCCCCCGTGCAGTTCAAGGCCAGCGGGCCCATGATCTCCGCCCGCATCCCCGGCGACAACAAGCCCGTCATCCGCCTCCTGCGCCCCACCGGCCTGGACAAGCTCGGCTACCAGCCCGCCAAGTGGGAAGAGAACAAGACCGCGATGCAGTTCATCCAGAAGTGCTCCAACAACCTGGAGTACGCCCTCCGCGCCGTCTGGTACCACCGCGCCCAGGACACCGCCGTCATCATGTTCCCACTGGTCAACCTGTCAGGACATCCTCTGCACTCGCCCCCAGTCCCGCCGCCGCCCGATTCCTCCGCATCGTCCACTACCCACCCCCGAGCCCGACCCTCCACACCCGTTCCCGGCGCCTGGAGCACCTCTTCCATCACCATCCCCGACGCCCGCCTCCAGCGCCAGTACAACCTCTGCAAGCACCTCTACATCGCCGGCTCCGAACCCCTCAGCCCTCCCATGCCACTCCAGGGCCTCTGGACCGCCGATGAAGGCGGCCTCCCTCCTTGGAAGGGCGACTACCACAACGACCTCAACACCCAGATGACCTACCTCGCCTACCACGCCGCGGCGTTGGGCGACCAGGGTCTCTCCTTCATCAACTACAACTGGAACCTCCTCCCCCGCTACCGCAAGTTCGCCAAAGACTTCTACAACGTCGACGGCGCTGTCGTCCCCGGCGTCATGTCCCTCGCCGGCAACCCCCTCGGCGGCTGGGGTCCGCATCTTCCCTCTCCCCACCCACAGCGCCTGGATCGCCCAGACCTTCTACCTCCATTGAAGCACACCATGGACCCCGTGTTCCTCCGCGAACGCGTACCCCTGGTGCAGCGAAGTCGGTAACGCCCTCGCCGCTCTCCTCAAGCCCGACGGCACCCTCCCCCTCTCCTCCTCCCCCGAAATCCACGACAACTCCTACGCCGCCTGGCTCCCCCCCAACAGCAACTACGACCAGGCCCTCCTCCGCTTCCTCTTCTCCATCAACGCCGAAATGGCCGACGCCACCGGCGACCCCGCCCGCCGGCGACCGCTGGCCTGCAAATCCCTCGCCCCTTTTGGCCCCCTCGATATCGACCCCGCCACCCACGCCCTCACCTTCGCCAAGGGCCATCCGTACGACCAGTCCCACCGCCACTTCAGCCACGCCATGGCCATCCACCCCCTGGGCCTCATCACCATCGAAGGCTCCGACGATGACCGCAAGACCATCGCCGCCACCCTCGACCAGATCGAAGCCAAGGGCACCAAGCAGTGGTGCGGATACTCCTTCGCCTGGTTCAAACATGTGCGCCCTTGCGACAACAGCGCACGCGCCCCTCAAGTACCTCCGCGACTACGAACGCACCTTCACCGGCCCCAACGGCTTCCACTTGAACGGCGACCAATCCAAGTCCGGCCTCTCCGATTTCACCTACCGCCCCTTCACGCTCGAAGGCAACTTCCTCGCCATGGAAGCCATGCACGAGATGCTCCTGCAATCCTGGGGCGGCGTCGTCCGCGTCTTCCCCGCCGTCGACCCCTCCTGGGCCGATGTCTCCTTCGACAACCTCTCCGCCCAGGGCAGCGTTCACCCATCGACACCCGCCGCTACGCCGGGACCGTCTCCGTCACCATCCTCGCCGAAGCCCCCGAATCCTCCACCTCCGCGACCCCTTCCCCGGCCGCACCGTCAAGTGGAACCGCGAAATGTCAAAGCATCGTCGGCAGCGACTGGACCATCGAACTCAAAGTCGGCGACGAAGTCACCGGCCACGCCATCGACCTAAACCGGTCCCAAACAGCCCCGCAATCCATTCCCCATACGCACCCGCATACCCAAGCGCCCGGCAATACCCCCGCGCGCTGTCACTGCCATCAACCCCCGATCCCGCCGCCTCTTTCCCTAATGCCCAATGCCCGATGCCCGATGCCTCTCCCCTAATGCCTGATGCCCGATGCCTGCACGCCATGTCCCCACCCTGTTTTCGTCCCGCGGCTCACACGCCGCGACTCTTCATCCATCTTCCGCCGCCCCCCGCGGCAGCACCCCCGGAGACCCGCAATGCCCAGCACCATCTCCTGATGACCCCTTCCGGCCTCAACGTCCCCAACGACCCCCATCCTTCCCTTCATCGAGGGCGACGGCACCGGACCAGACATCTGGCGCCTCGTCCGCATCTTCCGACGCCATCGTCGCCAAGGCTTACGGCGGCAAGCGCCAAAATCACCTGGCAGGAAGTCCTCGCCGGCGAGAAGGAAGCCTTCAACAAGACCGGCAACTGGCTCCCCGAAGAGACCCTCGCCGCCTTCCGCAAGTGCCTCGTGGGCGTCAGGGCCCCCTCACCCACCCCATCGGCGGCGGCATCTACTCCCTCAACGTCGCCCTCCGCCAGATGCTCGACCTCTACGTCTGCCTCCGCCCCCGTCCCGCTGGTTCAAGGGCGTCCCCAGCCCCCGTCAAGCGCCCGCAGGACTGCGACATGGTGATCTTCCGCGAGAACACCGAAGACATCTACGCCGGCATCGAATACGCCGCGGGCCGCCGAATCCACAGAAAATCCTCGACTTCTGGCAGGCCACAGCTCCCCAGGAGTTCGCCAAGATCCCGCCGGCACCGAAAAGGCCGAGGACTGGCAAGCCATGCTCGAGTCCGTTGGCGGCCCCAAGCGTGACATCGCCGGCACCGCCGGCGTGGTATCGGCATCGAGGCCGTCTCCGCCCTGGGCACCGAACGCCTCGTCCACAGCGCCCATCGCCTGCGCCCTCAAAGAAGATCCGTCGCCCTCGTCCACAAGGGCAACATCGCCGAAGTTCACCGAAGGCGCGCCTTCAAGGACTGGAATACCACAAGGTCGCCAGCGCCACTTCCGCAACCAGACCGTCACCGAGCACGAAAACCTGGATCCTCGGCAACAAGGCCAACCCCAACCTCTCCCCCGAAGACAACGCCAAGATGATCGACCCCGGCTACGACATGATGACGCCAAAGCAGAAGGCCGACATCGTCGCCGAAGTCACCGGTGTCCTCTCCTCCATCTGGGCCTCCCACGGCGACGGCAAGTGGAAGAAGATGCTCCTCATCAAGGACACCATCGCCGACATCACCCTCGGCAGGTCTGACCCGCCCCAAGGATTTCGACGTCATCGCCACCCTCAACCTCAACATGACTACCTCTCCGACGCTCTCGCGGCACAAATCGGCGGCATCGGCATCGCTGACCCAACATCAACTACGTCACCGGCCACGCCATCTTCGAAGCCACCCACGGCACCGCCCCCAAGTACGCCAACCTCGACCCGGTCAACCCCGGCTCCCGTCGTCCTCTCCGGCGAGATGATGCTCCGCTACATGGGCTGGACCGAAGCCGCCGACCTCATCATCAAAGGCATGGACGGCATCTCCGCCAAAACCGTCACCTACGACCCGAACGCCTCATGAAGGCCGAGGGCGATACCCAGGTCCAAGAAGGTCAAGTGCTCGGAGTTCAGGACGCGGTGATCTCGCACATGGGCTGAGTAACGTCCGGAGTGTTTCGATCGAATATCTCTATGCTGGATTTTGATATTGATAATGTTCGGTGCTTTCGGAATCGCCACCAGGCGAGAATCGCACCGATAACCATTTGACAGGCGAAAATAGCGCAGGTAAGTGCTACTTTTCTTGCCGCGTGTCGATTGGCAGGACGCAAATTTTGGTACCGGGAGTCTTGGTACCAATAGATCCATTTTGGCTTGGATCATTCTCTGAGTAGCGAGTTCGCCCAGCACCGGAGAAGCTGGCAAAGTTCGTTTGGGTTTCAATATTCCACTACTGACTCTTGATCAGCCCAAGGGTGCTCGCGGACCACCACGCGTCCGTTGAACTTCTCTTTGTTTTCCAACATTTCTGGCCAGCCTGTCATGACCGATGGACAGCGCACAAGCAACAACCGCATTCGATTCTTCAGACCTAATGGAAACAAGAGAGCCAACCCTATATTAGAACTAACATCCAAGAACGATGGCGCGCAGCATTCAGAGTGATATATTTTCAAATCGGTTTATTTCTGGGCGAGCCGAAGCCGAGGTATGATCGGTCCAGTTGACGTGTTGCGTTTGGTCGTTGATTCGGAGCGAGCTCACAAATCAAAGCAAGAAGCAAGCCATCGCGAGGTTTTCCAATGCAGATCACTCAATTCGGACGACCCTTCGGGGTGTCCACACTTGGACATGTTTGAACTGATGGTGAAACATTGCGAGAGTGAATTCCTCGACCATATCACTTGCACCCGTTCGGTCTCGAGTGGAGCACCTGATCCGGTATCTGACATGCCGCGGCCAGAGGGAAGTCACATACCCATGTTGCTAGCGAGGCTCAAGTTTGAGCGAGAAACAGACCCGCAATGGGGTCAGGATCAAGTAGCTCTCGGAATTTGGTGAAGAATCTGGAGCTGTTGCAGTGCTTGACATTGAGAGATTTGGCGAGATACCGTGAACAATCCATTTCAGGTTAAGATCAAAGACGCTCTTGGATATGCATTTAACTTGATAGACGTTGGATATGGCATTGGACAAGTCTTGCCCGTCCTCGTCGATGCGATCCTGCATTACAGCATCCATTTTGTTACTTCAACAGCCTGAAATTGTTTGTCGAAAGCCCAGGCAGCCGTCGGCTCTCTCATCTGCAACCTGGTCGCAGAAAGCAAGAATCGGACATTTATCATTGAGTCGCACAGTGATTTTCTTATTGACAGAATCCGCATCGCTGTACGAGCGAAGTCCAGCATATCTCCAGACGATGTCAATATCCTGTTTTCTCCAAAGAAGCAGGTGGCGTTAAGATAAGCAGCATCATGATTGATTCGTTCGGCAACTTGTCACGAATCGCCTACAGGATACCGTGCATTCTTTCTTGAAGAAGAGCGCGCCTGCTCTTAGGATGAGTACATGTGCATAATAATAGATGCATGCGCCCGAGATGACTACTTTGGAGCCAACCCTTCTGCCGCTTCTCCAGTTGTTCGAACTTGGCTAGAGCAGGATGGGGGTCGCATCGCATTCGGAGGCCAATAACTGAGGAGCTTTTGGTTCGCATCTTGCGGAGGCAACTCCTTCGGTATTGGCGATCCGGTATCGCTATTTACTATGCCGATGCTGATGTGTCATCTGAAAGGCAGCGAATCAGATCTCGGTGTAAATCAAATGATTCGCATGTTATCAGCAGCTGCAAGGGTTAGTACGGTACTCGTATATTATACTGCGTTTGACAAAGAATTCTGGTTGCATGCTGATTTCAAGACTCAGCAGTCGATCGATGACCCAGAGGGAAATGTCTTTCAAAGCACATCGCATTCTCACTTGCTCCAGCATTGCGGCAGCTGTCGAATGGCAAGGGCAAGTTGTGATTAGGGGGCGAATGGCTTGCCCAAAGCCTTAGGCAGGTAGTCGGCTCTCGGCTCGCTCCACCAACTGCTCCTGTCCGGATAGCAGGCGGGTACCAAACCGCCCTCAAATTAAACTGGAATCACCATGAATGGCGTCGTTATCAGTGGCATCCATTCCCTGATCCTCGAAATGGTGGCTACTTGGTTTTCTTCCATTCGGGCCTGATATTTGAAAGTCCGAGACTCGACCACAGGGCAGTACATTTTATTCGGCAGAGGCAAGAACGTCGCTGGCAGAATGTCTTCATTGCTCCGCGCTCGGGTGCGGCGGCAGAAAAATGAAGAAAAATACCAGTATTTGCTGAAAAACATTGATCAAGTCGAGTACCGAACATTGGCCTGCATCGATGACGCAGAAACACGACCTTAGGAGCATCGGCTTTTGGGCCAGCGTCACAAATACCTATTCCCCACATGAATGGCGGAGCCGCAATCCTCTTACTCAGTTCTGCCACGCCGCTGCTAGTTGTCAGATTTTATTTGATATCCCAAATTCATGTCCGCTGACAAATAGACGGTATCGAAATAGAACAACCATCGAAGTCATTGCCCAAACGACTTCGGTGTTCAACGCTCCGATCGCTACTACAAACAACTCCAAAGCCGATCTCGTTACTTATTTCAGAATCCCAACCAACTCCTCATTGAAATCTCCAGAAATGTTGTGATATCACTTGTCAGGTGTACTGCCCCTCCGAACTATTTATCGGCACAACTTCACACTGATATTTTATTCTCAAATCGGTCAAAAAAGTGAGACTGCAAATGCGAGAAGAAGTCACGCCGAGCCCCCTCAATCCCACGGAAATCGCCGCCATTAACGCGTTCTTAAAACGAATGTTGGACCTCACTGTTTACGTCGTCGGTTGCGATGAATTAAGGGCGAGCCGGTCAAAACAGGGAAGCGGCCTGCTCTGGGAGCGCGGCAACACGCTGACACTCCTCACTGTCGCACACAACTTCAAAGGCGAACAGCCCAGACACCTCGACCCACGATTTTCCGGCGTCGGCGGCTCGTTGCTGATCGAGATTCCGCAGCCCGGCAGCATGGCGATAGCAGATGTGAATGTTCAACGCGGGACAAGTGAAATCGCCCAAGACGTGGACTTTGCGTGGGTCAATCCCGCGATCTACCAAGTTGCGGAAGAAGCTCGAGGCGAACACCTACGGCATCGATATTCCTCCGTTTCCCGCAATCCGAACGCCGCCGACGCGGTTGCCCGACAAGGAACGGCCCTACGGATTTTCCGCGCTGATCGCGTCCGGTTACGTTGCGATACGCTGGCGCTTAGACACCGCAACGTCTATGAAGCAGCGATGGAGTATCAGGGCATTGAGCAGAGCAGGGTTTGGGCCGGTTGCTATCGATTCTCGCTCGCCCGACCCCACCAAGGTCACAAGTACTACCAAAGGGCAGCGGCGCTTTAATTTCCAGGGCAGGAAGGTCACCCGGTCGCACTCGTCGCAGGCGGCGTCATCGAACGAAACGCCATTTTGGCCACACCTCTGCTACCATTTGTACGTTACCTCGACCTGTAACGTAGGGGCAGGTGGGCAGGTGGCATCTAAGTCGGCGGGTGGCATCGAAGCCGCGCCACTGTGGCGCGTAGCCCGTCCGGCGGCTGTTGCGTAAGCTTGCAGCAGCAGGTCTCGTGGTCACCTTGCTCAACCCGTCCGCATCAACCGCATGTCTATTCCGAGGTTCCTGACGAACCGAGACTTCGCCACTCGATAGGAGATCGCCGTAACGGACAGTCCGCCGAAGAGATCATGGATCGCGCCCGCGATTATCTTGCAGAACTGATCGAAGTCGATGATCTCGAAGCGACAATCGCGTCCATCTCTGCGAATCCAATAGGTTCCTGGCCCTGCAAATACCACGGGCTGTCGGATTCCCAACCGCAGTTGGATCGCCGCCTCGACGAGCGCCATTGGCGCGCCCACTGCGGCTCCAAAGCGATTCGCTTGCCATTCGCCTCTACGCTCCATGCCGGCTTCAAGCGAAGCGGCCGTGACGACGATTCCGGCAGAGAGTGCATCGATCATCTGCGTGCGAATATACCGTCCTTGAAGAACGCCGTGTCCGAATACTTCGTGGTAGAGCGTGAATATTCGTCGAGGGTCGCCGGAATCCGGACCGATGCATTCGTCGATGAGCGCCACGTTCTTGCCGGCCGTGTAGACGCCGAATATTTTGGCTCCGTTGTGGGTACCAAGTCGCTGCATCTCGACCAAATCAACACCGTAGTCGGGGCGAGCCACGGTCAAATAGATGTCGTCGAAACGCATCCCGCGTTCGTTGACGGCAACCGAGCCGACTCTTCGCAAGAACTTCTTGAAGGTTTTATGAGCCGTGCTTCAGCTCAGCTTCAGTCGCTGGCAGGGAAATGCAGTTGGAAGTGTCCATCCATAGACATAATGAGATTGGCACCAACCCGGAGGGTGGTTCAGCAGTTGGCATCAAAAAAATTAGTCCCACCCCATCAAACTCGTTGCTTCCCCTGGTACTCCATGCCCGCTCACCAAAGCCTTCCCGCATGCCCCGCCGTCTACCCTCCCCGCGGAGCCCCTCTCTCTCCTCTTTCTGCTCGCCGCCGCGCGGGGCCCTCGCTCAGCCCATCCCCGTGGCCCTCACCGGCGCGCCGGGCTCCTACTCACTCCTGCGTGATGGCAAGCCCTACTTCGTCAACAGCGCCGGCGGCGTCGATTTGGTCGCTTCGCTCGCCGCGGCCGGCGGCAACTCCGTCCGCACCTGGGGCGCCGACGACCTGGGCCGCCTCTTGACGAAGCCCACCGCCTCAACATGTCCGTCACCGTCGGCATCTGGCTCGGGCACGAGCGCCACGGCTTCCGCTACGACAACCCCGAGATGGTCGCCGCCCAGTTCGAGAAAGCCAAGGCCGCCTTCCAGAAGTACAAGGACCACCCCGCCGTGCTCATGTGGGGCATCGGCAACGAGATGGAGGGCGATGGCAAGAACGAGGCCATCTTTGTCGCCGTCAACAACATCGCGAAAATGGCCAAGGAGGTTGATCCCAATCATCCGACCATGACCGTCATCTCCGAGTTTGGAGACAAGGGCGACAAAGTCAAGAACATCCATCGCCTCTGCCCCGACATCGACGTGATCGGCGTCAACAGCGGCGGCGGACCGAGCGTTGCCGAACGCTACAAGCAGTTCGGCGCCACCAAGCCCTTCATCCTGACCGAGTTCGGCCCCAACGGCGCCTGGGAAACCGCCCGCACCACCTTCAAGGCGCCGATCGAGCCCACCAGCACGCAGAAGGCCGCCGCCTACCGCGCTGTATACGAGAAGTCCGTGCTCGGCGCCAAGGGCACCTGCATCGGCTCCTACGCCTTCGTGTGGGGCAGCAAGATGGAAGCCACCGCCACGTGGTTCGGGATGGTGCTGCCCGACGGCACCCGCCTGGCCTCCGCCGAAACCATGAGCGAACTCTGGACGGGCAAGCCCCCGGCCAATCGCGTGCCCATCATCCACAGCATCGCCTTCGAAGGCGCCGACCGCGGCAAAAAGGCGACCACCTCAAGATCAAGCTCACAGCCACCGACCCCGAGAGCGATGCCCTCACCGCGCAGTGGGTGCTGCTCCGCGAATCCTCGCAATACGAGACCGGCGGCGACTTCATCGCAACCCCCGAGCAACTCACCGCCGCCGTGCACGACACCTCCCTCACCGGCGCCACCATCGACCTCCCCGGCCCAGGCATCTACCGCGTCTACGCCTACATCCGCGACGGCAAAGGCGGCGCCGCCACCGCCAACCTGCCCGTCCTGGTCGAGTGATCAATGCCACGTGCCATCGAAGTCGTTGCCCTGAACGACTTCGATGCCAACCGCCCCCGTCTCCACCGTCGCTCCCAACAACCCCGACGGCCCGTGCCATCGAAGTCGTTGCCCTGAACGACTTCGATGCCGATCGCCCCACCCCCACCGTCGCTCCCAACAACCCCAACGCCCACCCCGTCCTTCTTTCAGAATCTCAACCCCTTCCTCATCGAAGTCTCCGAGCAGACTTCGATGGCACGACAATACCCTCGGTCCGATGGAACAACCCGTTCCCTGTCGCAAGCTCATGAAGCGCCGCGAGATTCCCCGCGGCGTCCGCTTCATCACCTGTTCCTGCCAGCGCCGGCTGCCGCTCTTCTCCAATCCCGCCATCGCGGATCTGTTCGTCGGCGTCCTGGCCATCGCCGGGACTTGTCGCTCGAAGTCTTCGCCTGGGGTCATCATGCCCGAGCACACCATCTGTCTGCGACCATCGCGCACGTTGGAACCAATCCTCCACTCTATCAAATGTCCGTGGCCAAAACGCGTGCTGCAGCGTTGGAAGGAGTTGCCCGCGCCGCGGATCCTCCAGAAGGTGCAGGACGCCTCCGCCGTCCGCGGTTCGCGGAGAAAGGCGGCGGCTTCGACCGCAACGTCCGCGACGAGTTCGAGTTCGCCCGCGAAGTGAACTACATCCACCGCAATCCCGTGCAACGCGGCCGCCAGTACAACAACAGGACTGGCGCGGGTCCAGTGTCCGTTGGTGGATGGGAATCCGCTCCGGTGAAGTTCAGGCGACCCCCACGGCCCCCCTGGGAGCCTGGGATTCCTGGAAGAGCTTCATGTGACATGACATCGAAGTCGTTCGCCCTGAACGAGCGCTTCGATGTCGAACGCCATGCCGTAAGTCGTTGCCCTGAACGACTTCGATGCCAACCGCCACGTTGCCATCCAAGTCGTTGCCCTGAACGACTTTCGGATGCAAACCGACAGCCGCATCCAAGTCGTGCCAGCAGGTAGGCCCGCCCACCCTCCCCCGCCCACACCCTGACACGCCCCGCCCAGGCCCTGTCCGGTCATACCCGCACCACCCGCACGCCCCGCGCGTCCTCCGCGCCGCCTCCACCGCCCCCAACATGCTAATTCAGCCCCCGAAGGGCCACAGCGGGGAACCGTGACAAACCACGACCGCCCCCCCGCCCCCTTCTGAATACTTCCCAAGCCTAGCCGCCACCACAATCGACGATCATCCCCCGCGTGGCCCGCCATATCATCCATCCCAAAGAACACCGCCCCGCCGTTCAATCAAACGACACACCTTGCGACCGATCGCTCCGGCCATCCATACCTCCCAACCGCCCCACAAACAGCGACACCTTGCTCGCGCCACGCGGCGTTTCGCCGCGTCAAACGCCACCCTCCCCCATCCGATGGCCCCCCGGCCGTCCACTGCACACCACCCGCGCCTGCCCCCAGCAGCACCAACACCACCGCCCCATCCACCGCACCATCGACACTCTGCTCGCAACGTCATGCCACAACTGTAACCGCCCACCCTATCACACCGCCCGACCTGACCTGAAACCAGTCCCGACCAGGCCCCGTGAACACACCGGCCCACCCCACACGTCGGCGGGTGGCCTGCCTTCGAGAAGCGGGCAACATCAAACTAGATGCGTCAACTCCGCCATGACCGTCACCTACAATTTCATGCCGTTTGTAGGTCGAGGACGGGATCCACCTCACGAGTGCCTGGTGCTCCGAGTTGGGGGGTGGCATGATATCAAGAATGTGAATAACCGTGACCCGCCTGGGTAGGCATTGAGATGAAACCTACAACAGCATTGCGAAAGGACTATGAACGTCTCTGCCCACGGGTTGCCATTCTGCACGGATCGTCGCGCTCTGTATAAACGCCTCAAGCAGCGAGCCCGGCTGGCAACACGCCTGCATCGCTGACCTTGGAAGCCGCACAACTGACCTTGACGCCGCCGACACCACCAGGGATGAATATTATTGAAGCTGGTGCTGGACGTCACCGGCGACCTAAGCCCCGCCTTGTCGTCGTTGATGGCCTCGCTGGCGAAGTTTCGTATCAAGATACCGGAGACAATGCTCTACGGTGTGTATCCGACCGGGGTCTTCAATGCTTGCGTGATGCCTACGACAAGGGGCGTCTTGTGCCTGTTAAACACCGGTTTGATCCAGCTCGTGTTCAGGTACGCGGTCGCCGTGATGTTCG
Source organism: Phycisphaerales bacterium (assembly GCA_044222845.1). Lineage (GTDB taxonomy): Bacteria > Planctomycetota > Phycisphaerae > Phycisphaerales > UBA1924 > UBA2402. Next base: position 25,200 of record JBGAMO010000011.1, on the reverse strand, counting down.
CGTTTGACACGGGAACGAGCACAGGCCGTCTCGATCGGCGTGGCGTAGTGGTCGGATTGCTGGCATCCGCGACCGCCAGGTACCGCAGGGGCGAAATGTCCACACCTGTGTTGCCCGGGACGATCAACGTGACGCCCCGCCATTTGCAACTTGCAAACATGCTGACGCTGTTGGTGCGGCTTTCGTCTTGGGCGTCGAGGAGATTGGTCACGTTGCGGGCTATGCGTCAAGGGTCGCAATCGGGACTCGCTTTCTGAACCTCCCGGTTGCTGCACCTTCAGGCCTCCAAGTCATCCAAGCAACGCCACCAGCAGGATTGATGCCGACTCTGGGCGATGGACCTTCTGAAAAAGATCAGCGTCCAATCGCGGAGCGTATACCTGCCCCCAATAGTCGGTCTCAAGTTTCTTCAGATGGAATCTCTGATTGTCGCCAAGTTGGACGGGACTACCCCGACCTTTGACGACGCCTCCGAGTCGCATCCATCGACGGCCGATCGAATCGCCCGCTTGCGCGCATCCACATCGCTCTCGACGATGGAAAAGGAAACGCTTGCCGCCATCGACGACTGTATCGACTTGATTATTCGAGCTCGAATCACCTACTCAAACAAAGCGTGGCATATCTCATTCAGCGACGATGATCCGTCGTACGCGTGTGGGCAGCTTTGGCAGGCGGAATAACACTCACCACGGCGGGGGCCTCCCCCATCTCCGTCGCCCCTCCATGCCCTCGCCCGCCTATGAGCCCCGCTCAACAACTCCGCGGGGCGCTCGATCAAATCCACCGCACGCTTTACCAGTTGTTCATTCAGCAGACCCGATCCCCAGCTCAAGCCGCCCCAATCGCCGTCCCGCTCGCCCGCGACGCCGAATCAGGATTGCCGAGACCGCCTGTTGAACTCGTTCTTTCGCCTGATCCAAACCGACCTTGATATTGTCCAATCCCCGAACCACAAGGTACGTGGCACCCGCCAGTTTGATCAAATCCACCTGCGAAAAGCCCTTCGCGTCCTGGGGTACCGCGGAGATGGCCGTCATCGCCGCCAACAGCACTTCGGTGATGCCATACCACATCCGAAAGCGCACCTGAACCAAAGAGCAGGACGCCCGCGCGAGCGCATTTGCCGCCACCAGCGTCATACGCAGGCTCACTCCGAGAAGGGTCAACAGGTAGTCCCAGCACTCCGGACCAAACTTGAACACCGCCATCACCAAGGCGCGATGCCCGATGTGATGATCGCGCCGATACCCTGCCGGCCCAGGTCTGCCTTGCCTAGCTCCCGGTGGTAATCCCCATGAGCGGGTGGGTTCAGGCATGGCGTGAGCATAGGGCAGAATGCCTCACCGGTTGATCGGTGCGGCCGGTGGCATCGAAGTCACCGGGCGATGCCGACCGTCTCCACCCCAACCGCTAACTTCGGTCACTCCTTCTGAATCTCAACCCCTCCGCATCGAAGTCCCCGCACAGACCTCGCCACCTCCCCCCGCGCCAAAACCCGCCCCACCCACGCCCCAACGCCACCCCAAAACAATCTCCATGCCACTCCCGCCCGCGACCGCTGCGACAGCCGCCTAAAATCTCCGCGACACGTACTCCCCCGCACTGCACCCACCACCCTCGTGCGCACGCACCCGTCCGACTCGCTCCTGAACCCGCCCAATATGCAGGCGCGAGTTCCTCCGCGCCCACCAGGAGCCCCCATGCCCTCCATCCCCCTCTCCGTCCTCGCCCAAATCCTCGCCCTCGCCACCCAGCCCCACCACACCGCACCCGCCACCAAAACTTCATCGCCCCCCGCGTCAACGCCCGCCCCGAAAACTCATGGACAGCCGCCCATGGAATCCCCCTCTTCGACGCCCCGTCTGAGCGAAGGCTCTGCGCAGCGAAGACCGGATCGCGCAGCCACCGCCACCAACCCCCCGCGCCCCCTCGCACCAAAACTTCATCGCGCCCCGCCACCAATCTTCATTTCCCCCATTCCCAATTTCCTCTCTCCCCATTTCCTCCCCTCAAAACTTCATCGCACTCCCCACCCCCACTCCAGCCGCACAGACCCGGTCACCCGTCCCGCCCAGCGCACACTCCCCAAAACTTCATCGCCCACCCAGATCTCTCTGCCACCAATCTTCATTTCCCATTTCCCAAAATTTCCCCTCTCCCCATTTCCTCCCCCACACCAAAACTTCATCGGCTTCCCCCGACGCCCAGCCTGAGCGAAGGCTCTGGCGAAGGAAGACCCGATCGCACGCAGCCCCTGCCCCCGCCCGCCCCACCAAAACTTCATCGCCCCCCCTATCACTCTTCATTTCCCCATTTCCCAATTTCCCCCTCTCCCATTTCCTCCCCCCTCCATATCCTCGCCCGCCTATGAACCCCGCCCAACAACTCCGCAGCGAGGCTCGACCAGATCCACCGCACGATCTACCAGTTGTTCATGCAGCAGACCCATCCGCCAGCGTCTACGCCGTCGAGGCCGCCGCCAAGTGCCGCGATGCCGGCCGCGCCGCGGCACTCCCCATCGAGTTCACCTCCCAGTTCGGTGAAGACTGCCTCATCTGGGACGCCTTCCAGGGCAAGCTCGAAGGCTTCTTCATCGAGTGCGGCGCTTGACGGCTACCACCGCCGTCACCTACTTCTTCGAAGCCGTCGGCTGGAAGGGGCCTGCTCGAAGGAATCCCCGACCGCGCCGCTCAGTGCGCCCAGCGCCGCCCCAACAGCCGCACCGTCCACGCGGCGTGCACCGCCCAAGCGCCCAAAATCTCCTTCACCGTCGTCGCCGATCAGTACGGCGGCATGCTCTCCTTCGTCGAGGGCGCCCACGAGCAGCAGCGCTTCCACCCCGGCCAGCCCAAACCCCCGATGCGGCAGGTCCGCGTCCCCACCGCGACCATGAACTCCCTCCTGGAATCCCACCCCGGCGGCCCCCCCGCCGCCATCGATGTCGCGGTCATCGACGTCGAGTTCCACGAGATCGAGTTCCTCAAAGGCTTCGACCTCGTGAAGTGGAAGCCCCGCCTGATCATGATCGAGGACGACACCGCCAACCCCCGCCAGGACCTCACCGCCTACTTCGCGACCCAGCCCTACGAATGGGTCGGCGCGATCCAGGACAGCCGCCTGCTCGTCCACAAAGACGACCCCGACCTCGCCCGCCGCGTCCGCAAGCTCGTGTCATAACGTTGCCATCCCTCACCCGGCGCCGCAAGGAGTTCCTCATGGCATACATCGATGCATTCGTCATCCCGATCCCGAAGAAGAACCTCCCCGCCTACTTACTTCATGCGGCAAGTCGGCCGTGGAATTCGAAGGAACTGGCGTTTGAATACCGCGACGCAAGGGCGACGACTCGCCTCCCTTTCGCCCTTCCCCAAGATGGCCCGCTGCAAGCCCGGCGAAACCGTCATCTTCTCCTGATCGTCTACCAGAACAAAGCCCACCGCAAGCGCGTCACCGCCAAAGTCATGAAAGACCCCCGCATCGCCGCGATGTGCGACCCCAAAAACATGCCCTTCGACATGCGACGCATGGCCTGCGGCGGCTTCAAAATCACCGTGAGCGCCTGACACCAATCGCCACCGCCCCTTAAGCCGCGCGGCAAATTCCGACAGCGCCACGAGCCTCAAATGTTACATCAGAGCATTGCTTTCCTAATGCCCGATGCCTGATGCCCGATGCCTTCCCCCATCACGCTGACGCGCCGCCCCCGCCACCCGCTTGCGCGCCGCGATCTGCTCGCGGATATCGCGGCTCCGCGCCTCGTCCAGGTCATACCGCCACATGAACGCCATGGCGATCGCCGTCCCGACGATCGGCACCACGATGTACGCGATCCGCAGGCCCGTGAGCGCCCCCGGCGTCTGCACCGCCACCGACTCATCGAACCCGACCCCCTTCATGATCAGCCCCCCGCCCAGACCCGCGATCGCGAAGCCGAACTTCACCATCCACCAGTACACGGCCCCGAACACCCCCTCGCGCCGCGCGCCCGTGGTCAACTCGTCGAGATCGCAGATGTCCGCCGTCATCGACATCATGATCGTGAACAGTCCCCCGATCCCGAAGGCGAACAGCGGCAGCGGCAGGAACATCATCCACGGATGCGCCGGGTTGAAGCACCACCAGAAGCACACGTAACCGGCGATCGAGATCCCCTGCGAGATCAGGAACGCCGCCTTCTTCCCCAGCCGCTTCGACAGCAGCGTCACCACCGGGATCACCAGGAAACAGGTCGTCAGCGTGCCGTGCCGAACCAGGTCGGCCAGGTCCCCGCCGCGCCCGTGTCCCCGTGGTTCATGTAATACACGATGATGAACCACGACATGCCCGCGACCGTGTTGAACGCGTTGAACACGAAGAAGGTCGCGATGCAGACCTGCCGGAACGGCTTGAGCCGCAGCGTCTGGCCGAACCCCTTGACCAGGCTGGCGGTGTTCTTCTTGAGGTTCCTGGCCGACAGTACCTCGAGCGTGCCCGGATCAACCGGCCGCGTCCGGCAGAACACCGCCGGGATCATCGCCAGCACCATGCACCCCAGCCCCACCCAGATCGACAGGTTGCGCGCCCCCGCGACCGCGTCGGGATAAATGTCCTTGTTGTAGATGATCACCCAGAACCACGGAACGATCACCCACGCCCACTGCCCGATCCACTGCGCCACCGCCATCAGCTGGGTCCGCTCGTGGAAGTCGTCGCTCATCTCGTACCCCATCGCAACGTACGGCGCCGCGAAGATGGTCAGCCCGAAGTAGAACACCAGCGACAGAACCAGGAAGTAGGTGAAGTTGTACGCGTGGCTGTTCTGCGGGCTCAGCTGCCACATGAAGATGTACGACAGCCCCGCGACCACCGCCCCCACCAGGATGTACGGCCGCCGACGCCCCCAGCGAGACTTGGTGTTGTCGGAGATGAACCCCATCACCGGGTCAATCAGCGCATCCCACAGCCGCGGCACGAAGAACAGAATCCCCCACATCACCGGGTCCATGCCCAGCCCTCGCACCAGCACCACCATGAAGATCCCTAGCGCGGCGGGGAACATCTGGTTCCCCAGCATGCCCACCCCGAACGCGACCTTTTCAAATGTCGAGACCTTCGCGCCCTGTGTAGATGCTCCGCTGTTCATGTAGTCGTCTCCGGTTGGGATCGCAGTATATCGCATTCGGGCAGCCCGCCCCGTCCGCGCGGCGGGCAAGCCCGCCTCCCGCTGCGCTCTTCTCGCCGGCCTGTTCGCCTACGGAACCGGCGTGAACGTCACCCTCGACGATCTTCCCGGCGGACTCCAGAGTTCCAGCGCCTTCGGGGTCAGCGGTGACGGCAGCGCCGTCGTCGGCTATGGCAACACCGCCGCCGGGCAGGAAGCCTTCTACTGGACCCAGGCCACCGGCATGCGTCGTCTCTGGGATGTCCTCCTCGAACACTACGTCAATCCAGCCGACAGCGGTTGGACACTGCTCAGCCAGGCCGCCGCGATCACCCCCGATGGAAACGTCATCGTCGGATTCGGAATCCGCAACGGCAATCAGGAGGCGTACCGCGCGGTCTCAGAAGCCGCCGCCGCCTGCCCCCCTGCGCGGCCGACTTCAACCAGGATGGCGGAACCGACGGCGCTGACTGTGCAACGGCAGTTGGAATGGAAGAACCGTGCCATGAAGGTCCGTGCGCTGAACGACTTCGATCCCGAACTCCCCCGCCCACACCGCTGGTTCCCAAGCGTGAACTACCCACCGTTCGCCGCCATACTGCCTTCCCTGATGCCCAGTGCCCGATACCTTCCCTCATTCAATTCCAAAACAACCGCACCCGCCCCGGGCTCCCGCCACGGAAAGTGTCGAGTAACTGCCGCCCGCCCGCCCGCACCCGCACCGATCGTCGACAACGGCCCGCCCAGCCCGCCCTGATTCCCGCCGAAGCCGCCGACAGACGGACAGCGCGTCGTGCTCGCCGGAAACGTCGATGAATAGCACGATGGCCCATACCCCGACTGCCCCACACTTCCCGCGGCGGTCGAAACCAGAGACCCCGCCCCGCTCATGGGCGGCGCACTGCCACCGGCCCCCGGGTTTCCGCCCAGGATCCCAGGGTTCACGCACGATCCATCCGCCGAGACTCCCATGTTCACGTTTGTGCCCGCCGCGCCCCCAGCGCCCCCAGCCGCGGCCACAAGATCCGTCAGTCCGCGGCGCACCCGCGTGATGGATCCCGAAGCGCCCGGAACGCCGGTGCCGCCCGCACCCCCGCCGTTCCCCACTTCAATCGCCAACACCTCGCCGGGCGTAACGGCGATCGAAAACCGGCCGTAGCCCCCCGCCCCGCCGCCACCACCGCCGCTCGAATAACCCGGAGTACCGGAGTTGCAAGTCCCGGTCGTCGGCGCATCCAGCCCCGTGCCGCGTCCGCCCCCGCCGCCGCCCGCGCCGATGATGTCTACGCCCAGCCGATTGACGCCCGCCGGCACGGTGAAGACCTGAACACCCGCCGTCGAATAGTCCTGCGTATTGGCCGGCGCGATCGCCGTTCCCATCGTGAGCGGATACCAGAACACCCCGTCATACCCCTCGAACCGCTTGAGCGAGGCGTTGAAGCGCAGCGCCCCGGGAATCGTCGGCGAAGCCTCCGGCACCGCCGATGCAAAGACCGACTTGGGCGCAGGTGTCAACTTCACCCGCGGCGCGAGCACGATGAACCCCGCGCCGTTGTTGCACGCCAGGCCGGTATCCGGCCGCGTCTGAATCTCCAGGTAGGTGTCAGCGCCGGAGGTCGGCAGCGTCAGACCGACTTCAACGGCGAACAAGCCATCCGTCACGCCGACGTTGTCCGCGCAGTACGGGCCCGCCAACGCTGAACCGCCGCCGGAAGCGGCATAGAGCGAGAAACGCAGATCGTAGGTCCCGGTCACCGGAGCGTCGGACTCTTCAAGCCGCCCCTGATACACAAATGATGTGGACTGAGCCAACGCAGCGCTGCTCGAAAATAGCAACCCGCACGCCAACGCGATCAATCGGACCATGGTGCACGCTCCCGGATATCAATAGAGAACACAAGCCTGTACCAACTCATCGTGCAATCCCGGAGCCCGCTGAACTCCGGGTTACATCCCTCCAGCTCCTCGGGGGGGAGCCATGAATAGGCGTGACGGGGCGTGATGAGGCGTGATAAGGCGTGACAAAGCACCGCTTCAGGTGCCACCGATGCAACCAACCTTCAGCGCCATCGCCCCGATCAATGTCAACGCCCAAGCCCTCAACACCCTCCCGCTTCCCACTGCGCAAAGAACATCTCCACGTCCGGCCCGTCCACGCCGCCATCCTGATTGACATCCGCGCCCGCACCGCCGGCTTCCCACGCCGCGAAAAACGCATCCACATCCGAGCCGTCGATCCCGCCGTCCTGATTGAAGTCCGCGTAGCACGTGCTGACCTCTCCGGAAATGGTCAACTCCAGCGGCGTGTTTCCGTACGCGTACCCGCCATACACGATGAAGTCGATGGTGTCACCCGGGAGCAGCCCCGCCATCGAGAAGTCAAAGGACTCGTACCCCGCCGCGAGCGAAATCTCTGCGAACATCACGCGCACCAGCATGTCGCCGCCATCGCCCGCGAAGAACCGGCCCGTCACCTGCAATGTTGCGGGCACATTCTCCGGCGCGGTCCACCGCAGCACGCACGGCTGCGTCCCCGACCCCGGATGCAGCGAGATCTGTCCCGGGGCCACGCCGTACGCAGAGCCAGCCCCGTCATTGCGCCAGATATTCGCCGAGTTGGTCGCCTGCCACCCCGAGCTCGGGCCCGAGGTGTGCGCCTGCATCAACTCAAACGCCCCGAACCCCACCGGCATGGTCCCGTACGACCACACCCCGTTGGGATTCCCGTTGCTCGTACTGAACTCAGCCGCGGGATTCCACACCACGTGCTCCCCCAGCGCCGCCGCCGCGAACCCCACGACCACCACGCCGCCGACAACCCCACGCAGATAACTCATCTTGAATCTCCATTGAAAACGGTGGCTCATGACACGACAGGTCTCAGGTTACAGGAACACCCCCTCCGATGCAACGAAATTGCCCTCAAATAGGCCCCGTTTCCCTCCCCGAAGCTCCGGTAACCCCCGCCCCGATTCTCGGGTGCCTTGCCTCCAACTCTGGGGAGGCACGTCAAGGCTTCGCCCGCCCCCCGCGCACAAACCCGCCCCACCCACGCCTCCAACGCAAAATCTCAAAACAATCTTCATGCCACTCCCGCCCGGGCCCGCCCCGACAGCCCCGCCCCCGCCTCAAAAATCTCCGCGCTGCGTGCTTGCCAGCGCTGCACCCACCACCCTCGTGCGCACACACGCGTCCGACTCGCTCCTGAACGCCCACCACAGAGCGATTTCACATAGCCAACCAGGAGCCCCCATGCCCTCCATCCCCCTCTCCGTCCTCGCCCAAATCCCCGCCATCGCCACCCAGCCCCACCACACCGCACCCGCTAATTAAAACTTCATCGCCCCCCGCCCCCTCCCCTACACTCAAACTTCATCGCCCCCGCCGCCACTCTTCATTTCCCCCATTTCCCATTCTCTCCCCATTTCCTCCCTCCAAAAACTTCATCGCTCTCCCACCCCACCTGCCGCACAAACCCCGTCCCGCCCCGCCCGGCGCACACCCACCAAACTTCATCGTGCTTCCCCCGACGCCCAGCCTGAGCACAAGCCCCGCGCCGCGAAGACCGGAATCGCTCACAGCCCCGCGCACCCCGCACCAAAACTTCATCGCGCCCACCCCGAACTCACTCGCGCCACCATTCTTCATTTCCCCATTTCCCAATTTCCCCCTCTCCCCATCTTCTCCCCACCCATCAAAACTTCATCGTTCCCGCCCCGCCCCCCGCTCACCCCCGCCCTCCTCCTTCTCTTCCACAGGCCGCCCCATGATGCTCGCCGATTCACGCCGCGTGAACGGGTACTTCAGGTGCTCCCAGAACGATTCGGGCATCTGGTACCCCACCAGCCCGTACTTGACCGGCAGCGCCTTGGGGAAGTGCGCTGTCCCGAAGATCAGGTCCCAGATCGGGAAGATCCCCGCGAAGTTCTTGTCGATCCCCTCATCGTCCGAAGTGTGGTGCCACCGGTGGTACGCCGGGCTCACCAGCACCCACCGCAGCGGGCCGAAATCCCACCGCACGTTCGAATGCAGGAACATCACGTAAAACGACACCAGCGGCACCACCGCCATCACCGACGTCGCCGCGAACCCCAGCAGCACCACCGGCAGCACCTGGCACGATCTCGTAATCAGATCGTTCAGCGGATGAACCCGCGATGATGAAATCCAGTTCATCTCTTCCGGCGAGTGATGAATCGCGTGGATCCGCCACCACCGCCCGCGGTGCAGACCCCGGTGCGTCCAGTAGTCCACAAAGTCAGACAAGAACAGAATCTCAACCGCCTGCAGCCACCCCGGCTGCCGCCCCAACGGCCCGAACCCACCGATCAGAAAGTCCTTGGGCAGTTGCTCCGGGCCGATGCACAGCAGCACGATCAACAGCACGAACGCCAACGCCGCGGCGGTCGTGCACCGCGTCAGCAGCGGCGTCGCGAACCAGTACACAATGTCCAGCAGCAGCCCCTTGCGGAACACCAGCGGCTGCGGATGCGCCGGAGCCCACCGCTCCGCCGGCGTCAGCACAATCGCGCAGATCACCCCCAGCGCCACAGTCTGCGCGACGGACACCAGGCCGGGAAACAAAGGGCTCACCGTGTTCAAAAACTCGCCGGTCGTCATTCGTGATCCTGCTCAGAACTCGCGCCAGAAACAGACGCAAGGTATGCCCGCCCAGCCCGACCCGCGCGGCCCACGCAGCCCCGCCTCACCCCTACGCTCAGCACCCGATGCCCTACCAAATCACCTTCATCGACAACAACCGCGGCATTTACTGCCGCGGCAGCGGCCAGATGCTCGGCCCCGAAATCCAAGCCGAGCTGCAACGCGCCAACGCGCAGTGGGTCGGCAAACTCGATTACATGATCGTCGATCTGCGCGACGTCGAAGTCGCGATCTCCACCCCGCAAGAGAAGCGCGCCATCCTCGAACTCGAAATCGAGTTCTCCAAGCGCCAGCCGCAGGTCGTGCTCGTCGGCATCGCCACCACCGAACTCCAGTTCGGCATCGCGCGCATGTGGGAACAGATGCTCGAGCCCACCAACTGGTTCGTCCGCGCCACCATCGGCGCAGCCGAAGCCAACGAGTACCTACAGACCCAGCTCGCGGCCCTCGATCTCCCCCCCGCCGCCAAAATTATGTGAACGCCGCCCGCCTCACGGCATCATGCCGCCCAGCGCCGCACGGTCCACCGAGCCGCTGGGCATCACGCCCTTGGCGATCTCCCCGGCGCCCTTGCCGCTGATCCCGTTCGCCTGGAGCACGTGCTCCACCGGAAGCCCCGGCGCTCGCCCCTGGCTCTGCTGCACCACATGCCACGCCTCGTGCGGCAAATGGTTCTCCACCCCCGGCCCCATGTGAATCTGCGACCCGTGCGCATACGCGAGCGCGTTGAGTTGAGCCGGCTTCTGCGAGTTGTAGTGGACCTTGACCTGATCCATGTTCACGCCCGACAGATTCTCAATACCCGACTTCAAGTTGTCCGGCAATCCGCCCTGGGTTTTCATGGTGGCTCAACTCCTGAAGGTGTGTTCCGACAGGAGAATATAGCCCGCTTTAGCACCCCCCCCGCCCCCAACTATCGAAAAACCACGACACATCCCCGCCGTCAACCCCGCCGTCACGGTTCAGATCGGCGCACGCGCCCCCGCTCTCCCACTCATCGAAGAACGCCCGAACATCCGACCCGTCAACCCCGCCGTCCCGATTGAAGTCCGCGGCACACGCCGGACACGCGGGCGCACCAGTGAGCATGGCGACAAACGCCTCTTCATGTTCGTTGCGAACGCCCACCCCGACGATCGTGTTGCCGTCGCCGCTGATGCCCGTCGCGCCCCCCAGCCGCGTCCACCCGTCCGCCGCGGGGTCAACCCCGCTCGCGATCAACACATCCCACAGCCGCTGCATACCGCCCGCCGACGTCCAGTAAAATGCCTGCTCCCCATCTGCATCCGTGGAAAAACCCACAACCGTGCTCCCGTCCTCGCTCACCGCCTGAGCGCACCCCTGGATCGCCCCGCCGCTCAACTCCCCGATCGAAGTCATCCCCCCCGCTCTGGTCCAGCGAAAAGCCGCCGTGCCCCCCAGCACCGCACCGCTGCCGACGATCGTCGTCCAGTCCGCGCTCACCGCATGCGGAAGACTGTTGAAGCCGCCGGCGATCAGATCCCCCAGCCCGAAAGCGCCGATCGCCTGATACCAGCGAAACAACCCCTCCCCCGGGTCCGGAGCGCCGTACCGCACGAGCGTCAACCCGGTGGTCACTCCGTACGACTGGCTCTGGAACCATCCCCCTCCCAGATCACCGACGCCGATCATCCCGTCCGCCTGCGTCCATCGGAACGACTCCAGGCCCCGCGCCGAGTTGCTCTGCCCCACGACCACCGCTCCGTCGGCCGTCACGCCACGCGCGACGCTTGAGAAATCACCCCCAGCAAGATCACCTAGACCGACCATCCCCGCGGCCCGCGTCCACCGGAACGCCTGGACGCCAAAGGGAGAACTGCTCTGGCCCACGACCACCGAACCATCGGCGCTGACAGCCCACGCCCGACTCTCAAACACCGCGCCCTGCATGTCGCCCAGCCCCACCATGCCCTCCGCCCGCGTCCATCGGAAGGCCTCAACGCCCTGCCCCGAGCCGCTCCAACCCACGACCGTCGATCCGTCCGCGCTCACCGCCGACGCAGAACTCTGGTACGCCCCGCCCGGCAGATCGCCCAGGGCCGTGATGACACCATCGGCCCACGCAGGGCGCCCGCACCCCAGCGAGAGCCCCGCGAGGCACGCGACACGACCGAACAGTTTGGTTTTTGACAACCGCATTGGCCTTTCGTTGATTCCATGTGACAACACCGAGTGGCCCCGTGGCCACCTCCAAAACACAACACAAAGCTTGTCAACACGCGACGAAAGACTCGCCACAACTCAGTGAACACCCGGTCGAGCGCCGCGTTAAGTGGCGAGATAGTTGGCGGTCGGTGTGCCCGACTCCAATCGGAATATGACCTAACTTGCGCGCGGCCGAAGGCCTCGCAGCCCCAGTCAAACTACCCATATTCAACCTGAATGTGGACCAGCGCCGACCGCCCGACTTTCCCGGCAGCACTCTATCGAATGACCCGGCGCACCTCCGCTAACCACGCCCGCCGCATCGCCAGATCCAACTCCCCGTGCCTCGTGATCAACGCCAGAAGTTCATCCATCGGCCCGTACCTCTCCTGCCACCGCTTCACCTTCTCCTCGACCTCCCCCAGCGCCGTCTCCGCCGCCCCCGCCCACGCCCTCCGCTCCTCGGGCGACAGCACGCCCAGAAACCGGGCACGAGACCGCAGCGGGTCGTAACTCACCGTCACCGCATCATCTGCCAGCGGCGGACCAATCCACGCCTTCAGCGCCGCGAGCCCCGCGGCGGTCACGCAGAAAGTACTCTTCGCCCTCCCCGACCCCTTGTCCTGCTTGGCCCGGAGCAGCCCGGCCCGTCGCAGCCTCGCCATCAGCGGATAAATCGCCCCCGCGCTGCCGCTCCACTGGGTGCTCGGCGAGTCCAGCAACGCCCGCCGCACGTCGTAAGGACTGCACGGGCCCAACTGCCAGACCAGGCCCAGCACGAAACACTCCAGTTCACTGTGGGAACGCTTGGGCATCGCGGGAGGGAATCCGGTGACGGGAAATCGCGGGACGGGAATCCCGAGTAATAGTACGAATCGTACTATAGACCGTTATCCCGTGGTCCCGCCCGGAGCACCGATCATGAACCGATCCGCCGCATTCTGCCTGGCCGCCGCGATCTTCGCCGGCGTCGTCCCGGCCCTCACCCTCGCCGAACCGCCCGCGCCGCTCGCCCAGCCCGCCGCCACCCGGTACGCCAACGCCTTCATCGAAGCGATCAACGCCGGCACCGAACCGGCCATCCGCGCCTTCGAAGAAGCCTTCGCCGGCAAGGAACGCCGGGAGCGATCCAGCACCGACGACCGCGTCAACCGTCTCAAGGGCCTGCGCGACGAGTGGGGAGCGCTGACAATCCAGAAGGTCCTGGGCGCGAGCGATCAGGGCGTCACGCTGGTGGTCCGATCGGCAAACTCCGGCGATCTCGCCTTCGAGTTCGAGACCAGCGCGGCCGAACCGGGCAAACTCAACGGCGTCACCATCTCCCCCGCCGCGGAACTCACCGACGCGCCCGCGCTCACCGCCGAATCCCGCACGCAGATCGTCGAAGGCGCGTGCAAGGCGTTGCAGGAGGGGTATGTCTATCCCAAGGTGGCGGACGAGATGGCCGCGAGCGTCCGCGGGAAGTTGAAGGCCGGCGCGTACGACAGCATCGACACCGAGGCGGGCCTCGCCCGGGCGCTCACCAAGGACCTCCGCGCTGTCAGCCACGACGGCCACCTGGCTTTGCGGCCCGCGCCCAAGAAGCAAGCCCCGATGCACGGCGCCTTCGGCGACGGCGACCAGATCAAGCGCGAGAACTACATGTTCCGCAAGGTCGAGGTGCTGCCCGGCAACATCGGGTACCTGCGGCTCGACGGGTTCTTGGACGGCGCAGAGGCGGAAAAGACCGCCGCCGCGGCGATGAACTTCCTCGCGAACACCGACGCGATCATCTTTGACGTGCGCTACAACGGCGGGGGCAGCCCCGAGATGATCCGCTTCCTCACCAGCTATCTGTTCGAGCAGAAGACCCACCTCAACGACATGGTGGACCGCGAGGGCAAGGTCGTGGAAGAGTACTGGACAGTGGAATCCGTGCCGGGCCAGCGCCCCGCGGCGAACATCCCCGTGTACGTGCTCACGAGCAAGCGGACCTTCTCGGGCGCCGAAGAGTTCTCGTACAACCTCAAGAACCTCAAGCGCGCCACGATCGTGGGCGAGACCACGGGCGGGGGCGCACACCCGGTGCGGATAGAACCCGTGACCGACCGCATCGCCATCGGCGTGCCCTTCATGCGGGCGTGCAACCCGATCACCAAGACTAACTGGGAGGGTACCGGGGTGGCCCCGGACATCGCGGTGTCAGCCGACAAGGCGCTGGACGAAGCCACCGCCGCGGCGAAGATCGCGGTGAACGAGAAGCGTGCCGGGAAGTAACCGAGGAATTCGGCGAAGGGAACGCGCGTCCGGGAGAGTCCACCCCCTCTTCCGGCGCGCCCCTCGCCATCTCTGTGCCACGGATGGCGGATCGGCAAAGTCTGAACGATTGAGCAGAGCCGAACTGAATACACCCAGTAAACGCCTGCCTGTACGATGATTCATCCGAAGGAGCCGAACCGATGATGACCATGACCCGAATCGCGACCGTCTGCGTGGCGGCTCTGTTGGCGTGGGCCGTCCCCGCGGCCTGCGGACAAGGCGCGGCCCCCCCGTACACGGATGTTCGAGAACTGCCGGACACCCCGGCGTACGCCGCGGCGAAGGAAATCGTGGCGCTGGTCAACAGTGCGGACGCCGCCAAAGCCAAGTCGTTCATCGAGAGCCGGTTCACCGACAAGCTCCGATCTTCGTTCCCGATGGAGGAACACCTCGCCGAGTTCCGCCGCTGGCACGAGTTCGCGGGCGCGCTGGAGGTGTACGGCGCGCGGACCTACGACCCGCCGCGGCCCGCGACCGCCGCGGTCCTCATCTGCCGCGCCGGCTTGGCCGAGTCCTGGCGCGCGGTCGTGGTGGAGGTTGAGGACGCCGCCCCGCACCGGATCGCCTCGCTCCAGTTCTCGCCCGCCCGCACTCCGACTGGCCTGCCCGCCGCCCCGGCACTTTCGGCCGAACAGATCGGCGAGCAACTTGGCGCGTACGTGGACCGGCTCGCGAAGGCGAACGCGTTCAGCGGCACCATGCTCTTCGCCAAAGACGGCGGCGTGCTCGCGACCCGCGCGGTGGGGATCGCCAACCGCGATTTCAACGCGCCGGTCACCATCGACACCGCGTTCAACCTGGGCTCCATGAACAAGATGATGACCGCCGTCGCGGTGATGCAGTTGGTGGAGGCGGGCAAACTCTCGCTGGATGATCCGATCAGCAAGCACCTGTCGGACGACTGGCTCCCGAAGGTGGACAAGAGCAAGGTCACGGTGAAGCACCTGCTGACGCACTCCAGCGGCCTGGGCAGCTACTTCAACGACACGTTCTTCAACTCCAGCCGCGCACTGTACCGCAAGGTGAACGACTACAAGGCGCTCGTGAAAGACGAAGAGCTGGCGTTCACGCCCGGCTCCGAGTCACGCTACAGCAACACGGGCATGCTCATCGCCGGAGCCGTCATCGAGCGCGCGAGCGGTCAGGACTACTTTGATTACATCGCCGAGCACGTCACCGGCCCCGCCGGCATGACCCGCTCGGGCTTCTTTGAACTCGACCACGTCAACCCCAACCTCGCCGTTGGCTACGAAAAGCAATCGACCGCGGCGGGCGTGGAGTACACCAACAACCTGTACACCCACGTGATCCGCGGCGGGCCCGCGGGCGGCGGCTACTCGACCGTCACAGACCTGCTCCGCTTTGACCAGGCGCTGCGCGCCCAGAAACTGGTCGGAAAGTCCTCGCTGGAACAACTCTGGAGCCCGCACCCCGAGGTCGGCAATCCTCAGTACGGCCTGGGCTTCGGCGTTGCCCGCGGACCGGCGGGGCGCGAAGTCGGGCACGGCGGCGGCTTCGAAGGCATCTCCGCCAACCTGGGAATGTACCTAGACGCCGGGTACACCGTCTGCGTCCTCAGCAATTACGGCGGTGCCGCGGAACTGGTGGCGACCAAGGCTCGGGAACTGATCTCGCAAGGGCACTGATGGATGTGCCGCCGATCAGATCGCCCGGGCCGACCATGCCGTCGACGAACTCAGTGCGTTGCTCCTTAAAGCCTCCGGCTCTAACGGTGCGTGTTTGACAGCCCGGCGGGCCGCTGTTCTCCCGTCATCCACCAATCCAGGATCGCCCGGCGGTTCGCATCATCGCGGCCCCGCGAAATCTCTTCGAGGTTTGAGCCAAGATCATCGGAGATGCGGTGGCAGACGGCGTCCAAGTGCTCGGCCGCATCCGCGTCCTGGGCGGCTGGAATGATCGGCCACCAAGCGCACGCGTCGTGATACGCCGCGTAGACGAGCCCCGGCACGCTTCGATCCCACCAACCATCACCAGTGAAGATCTCCGCCAGAGCCTCCCGCCTCCCGCTGTCATCAAGGCTTCCCCACCATCGCCTAGCCACTGGCTGGAGCGCGCGGGAAGCTCGCCTCGCAATCCAACGATCGCCGCCGGTGGCGCACGCATAGAAATAGAACGCCATCGCGAGATCCTCGCGGCGTTCAAACTCGCGCCCCAACTGGTACCGCAGGATGCCGTTGTCGGCGAAGACCTTCGTGGACCGGGGACCGGCCATGTCCTGCCGGTATTGGGTGATCGCATCATCGAACCCGCCCTCGGCGATGCGCAGCAACATGCGAATCCGGTAATCGGCCATGCCGTCCTGTTCGGGCAGGTCTCTGGCGGCGTCGATGTACTGGTGGGCCTTGATGGTGTCGCCGCAGCCCCACGCGGCTTCCGCGGCGAACTGCTTGAGCATCCCGGACTCGGGGTACGCCCGCGCCGCATCGCGCAGGCGGGGGTACGCCATGGGGTAGCGCTCCTCGCACACGTACAGCATGCCGAGCCCCGCGGCCACGAACGGATCGTCATCCACGCGGCGTTCGAGCTCACTCCAAGCCTCCACGGCGGTGCTGGTATCCATGAGCATGATGGCCGCGAGCCCCAGGGCTCGCAGGTCGGCGGTGGTGGCCCGATCGGCATCGCGCAGCACCGATTCGTGCTCCTCGAGTTTGCGGATCGGCTTCGCACCGCGGTCCTGTGACGCGGCGAGCAGGTACGCCGACGCCACCGGATAGTCCTCGCGGAACTTCGGGTCGGCATCGCCGGCGGAGGGCGGCGACGCCCGCACGATCGCCAGGAGCACATCCCGCTCGACTCGCGCCGAATCAAGGTGCGACTCAAACGTCAGGGCTCGGTCGTACTTCTCGGCCGCGCGGCGAAGCACGTCCGTCGAACTCGGCCAGACAGTCGGCGTCTTGCTCCCGAAAAAAGCGTGGTTGTACATCTCGAACCCCAGCGCGCGGGTCAGCAGTTGCGTCCGCGCCTGTTCAAAGGACTCCTGAGCCCAGCGAGGGAAATAGAACTCCCGGGCCACCAGGCCGATCGCCGCGGCTCCGACGATCACGCCCGCCACCACTCCAGTCGCGAGCATGACGCGGTTGCGGCGCACGAACTTGCGAGCCCGCGCCGCCAGGCTCGCCCGGCGGGCGAGGATCGGACGATCCTCCAGGAATCGGCGCAGGTCCTCCGCCATCGCCGCGGCTGTTTGATAGCGCTGCGCGGGCTCGGGATCCATCGCCTTGGCGATGATCACGCACAAGTCCTCCGGAGCCGCCGGGCAGGCCGCCCGCAACGGACGCGGCCCACCCGATTCCAATCGCGACAGAACTTCCACGGGCGACCGCGACGCGAACGGCGGTTCAAGCGCGAGCGCGTGATAGAGAGCCGCGCCCAGCGAGTAAACGTCGGATCGAACATCGAGCAACTCGCGCCGCCCGCGGAGCTGCTCGGGGGCGCAGTAGGGCGCCGTTCCCAGGAACGACTCGCCCACGGTGGCGCCCACCCCGTCTAGCTCGCGGGCCAGGCCGAAGTCCGACAGCAGCACCGCACCGTCCCGCCTGAGAAGGATGTTCGAGGGCTTCACGTCGCGGTGCAGAATCCCGTTCTGGTGGACGGCGTGCAGCGTCTGCGCCACGGTCAGGCCGATGCCCGCCACGAGCGCGCCGTACGTCTCTTGAACGCGGCCGGAGGCGGGGCTGTCGGCGAACTCCATGAACGCCCGCACCGACCCCTGCGCGCGCCGATCCTCGCGCGGGCCCGCGAGCGGCCCGCCCAGGTCCGCTCGCACGTGCGCCACCACCTCTTCCAACGTCCGCCCGTCCACCCATTCCATCGCGAACGCGAGCGTGCTGCCATCATCGATCACGTCGTAGACCGGCACGACGCCCGCGTGCTTCTGGCGTGCGATTGCCAGCGTCTCGGCGCGGAACCGCTCCCGAGCCATCGGCGAGATCGCCGCGTGCCCCGGGAGCACTTTGAGCGCGACCGCCCTGCCCCCGAGTCGCTCCTGACGTGCCAGAAACACGGTCGCCATTCCCCCGCGGCCCAGTTCCGAGATGATCGTGTACCCCTCCACCTGCGGCACGCGCCCGCTCAGCCCGGGCGCCACAAAGCGCGCCAAGTCCGCGAGCCGCTCGATCTGCGGCGTCAGGTCGGCACGCCCGCCGAGCAGCCCGTCGAACACGACCTCGCGCCCGTCCTGCAGCGCCGACGTGGCATCATCGAAGAAGCGGTCCAGCAGGGCCTCGTCCTCGGCCGAGCGTTCGCACGCCGAGCCGGGGTCCGTTCCGAACGTCCCGGTCCGCCGAGCCTGCGAGGTTTTGGAGTGCGAACGGCGCATCCTCTCTTCACAGAGTGGAGGGACCGGGGGCCCGGAGCGTCGCGGAATTCACGACACCCCCCGGTTCGGACGGTCCGCCCGTACGGGTGGCGAGCAGGGAGTTCATGCGGTACCGGAACAACTCCGCGCCGCGCCGGAATCGGTGCCGCACGGCCGACTCGCCGATCCCCATCTGCGCCGCGATCTCCTCGATCTGCAGTTGCTCCACTAACCGGAGCCGCACGACCGGCCGAACATCCTCGGGCAGTGAATCCAGCACCCCTTGGATCGCGACCGCTTGCTCCTTGACCGCCGCAACGCGGCTGGGAGTTGTGCTGAGCCACGGCTCGGGCGCCGCGCAGCCGCGGAATGCCCCCGCGCTATCTTGCACGCCGATAGGCCGGGGCGTCGCTCCGCCCCCGCGCTTGATCGCGACGTTGTAATCACGCACGTCCGCGATGCGATGATCGATGATGGAGATGAGCCAGTTGCGGAACGCCCTCACCCCGCGCCACTCGTGGTTCGCGCGATCACGCCACGCCTGAAGCAACGATTCCTGGAGGATGTCCTCGGGAGTGAGACGCGCCCGCAGCAGCGGGCCCATGCGGGCCTCGATCAGCAGCAGCAGCGGCGCCGGACCGACCGCGGCGATCAGCCGTTCCCACGCCTGCGGGCGCGGATCCAACAGCGGGTTGGCTTCCGGCTGGTCCTTCATGGGTCCCTCACGAAGCCGGCCGTGAATCGGCCGCGGCACGCTTGAAATCGGTGAGCCCTCCGAACGCGATGGATCCACTGTATCTGCTCACCCGCCACAACGGCTACCGCTGACGGCATCGCACCACGGCCCACCGCGGCCTTCACGCCATGCCGGGTTCGGCACCCGCTGATTCTCGGGTCTTGGAGCGTCTTACACCCGGCGAACCCGCTCTTGTTCCGCCAAGCCCATCCTCATTTGCCCACCCTCACCAGCACCGCCCCGTGCCCGGCCACTTCCACCGGGCCCTTCTCGATCGCCTTGCGTCCCCACACGTCGCGCATCTTGGTCGCGCCCGGCAAGCCGATCTCTTCGAGCATGAACGCCATCTTCTCCGGCCCACGCGAGCGGTTGAAGAGCGCCACCGCGACGCTCCCGTCCGCCAGTTCGCGCGCCCACACCTCGGTCTTGCCCGCCACGCGCACCCGCCGCGCCTGGCTGCCCAACTGGTCCTGGTTGATCTCCAGCACTTCCGGGTTCATGAGCAGCGCCAGCGTGAAATCATCCATTTGGGTGAGGTCGCACCCGATGAGCAGCGGCGAGGCCAGCATCGACCACAGCGTGATGTGCGTCACCTGCTCGGCCTTGGTCAGATTCGTGGGCCGCACCTTGGGCCCCCAGCCCAGTTGCCCCACCACCAGCATGTCCGGATCGTTCCAGTGCCCCGGCCCGGCGAACGGGTGCAGTTCCGCCTGCCCAAACCCGATGGACGACATGCTCGACCACGTGTCCGTGATGTCGCCCGTCGTGCGCCACGCGTTGCCGCCCACCTGCGCTCCCCACTTCCACACCTCGCCCATGCCGTATTGGCACAGGCTGAACAGCACATCGCGCTGCGATTCCGCCAGCGCGGCGTGCATCAACGCGTACGGATCGCGCAGTTCCTGGGCCGTGGGCTGTGGCTTGATCCCGCCGTACGAGCACCAGTCGTACTTGAGATAGTCAACGCCCCACTCCGCGTAGGTCTGCGCATCCTGCTTCTCGTGCTGGTAGCTTCCTTCGTACCCCGCGCAGGTCTTGGGGCCCGGCGAAGAGTAAATCCCCAGCTTGAGCCCCTTGGAATGCACGTAGTCCGCGAGCGCGTGCATGTCGGGGAACTTCTCGTTCGTGCGGATGCGCCCGTCGCTCCCCCGCGATCCTTCCCACGCGTCATCGATGTTCACGTACTGAAACCCGTGCGCCGCGAGGCCCAGTTCCACGATTTTGTCCGCCGCGGCACGCACCTTGGAGTCATCCACCGACGTGCCCCACACGTTCCAGGAGTTCCACCCCATCGGCGGCGTCAGCGCGATCGCACCCGGCGCTGCCACGATGGTGAGTGTCGACGAGGCCTTGCCCCCCGGCCCATTCACTTCCACCCTCACCTCGTGACGGCCTTCCTGCGTCAGCGACCCGCTGATGATCCCCGTTGTTTCGTCCAACTTCACGCCCGCCGGCAACCCCGTCGCGGCGAACTTGAGCGGCGCTGTGCCGCTCGCGGGAATCCGGAACAGGAACGGCTTGCCCGGCGACCCTCCGGTGATCCGGGGCGGGTTGATCGCGGTCGTCTTCGTGTCCGCCGGTGCGATCGTGGGCGGTTCACCCTCCGCCACCTTTACCGAGGCGGGCCGCGCGGTCGCGCCCGCCGCGAGCGTGATCGAGGCCTCCGCCCAGTCGGCGTGGTCGTAGTTGATGTCGTCGCCGCCGTCCTCGACGACGAGCGTCAGTTCCTTTGCACCCTTGAGAACAACGTCCATCTCCCTGGCTGCCTCGCCGCCGCGCATCGTCACTGTCCGCGCCGCTTCCTTGCCATCCACCAGCACGACGAACGCCACCGAGCCGCGCTTGCCGACTTCGCTGTCCACCCCGACCTTGGCATGAAAGCTCGCCGCGCCCCCGCCCAGGCTGATCGTCCACTCGCTGTTGGCGTGCGTCCCCACGCCTTTCGCAAAGGCCGTCCCGCCGATGTTGAGCCCGTGCTCATCGACCGACTTCGACGCGTGCGCCTTGCCCCAATCCTGCGAGATCGCGGAGAGATCGAGCGCATGCAACCACACGACATCCGCCGCCCGTCCGACGCCGCAGACCAGAACCGCCGACACGCACGCGGACCCGACCGATTGCTTGAAGGTGAGCATGCCACAGCGTACCCCGAAAGCCCGGCGACTGCTTCCCCCGGGCGTCTTCTTTTTCTCAGTACGACCGTCTTGCGCAGGTCTTCAACGGCCGGAGGCGCACTCGCCGAGCCGGATGTGCGGCCGGACGGCATGACTCTGCTGCTGCAACCCCGCCCTCCGCAATCCGTAGTATTCGCGGCAAGAACACAACCCCATGACCCCTCCCGAACCATCCGAACTAATCCGCCGCGAACTCGAGACCGGTGAGCGGGTGCTCTGGTCCGACCAACCCACGCCGCACTCACTCGGTCGCGCTCTGCACCCGTCCACGCGCGCCGGATGGTTCTTCGTGATCATCGCCGCGGCGTGGAT
This sequence comes from Phycisphaerales bacterium, assembly GCA_044222845.1. Lineage (GTDB taxonomy): Bacteria > Planctomycetota > Phycisphaerae > Phycisphaerales > UBA1924 > UBA2402. Next base: position 3,391 of record JBGAMO010000011.1, on the reverse strand, counting down.
CACGTTCGCCACGATTTTCATGATCGTGGCGCACCGCTCGGGCTGGAAGAGCAACGGCAAGTCCAAGCCCCCGCCCATCGCCTTCCAGATCGGATTCCCGGCGTTCGGCCTCCCCTTCCTCGCCCTGGGGGTACGCATCGTCCGTGCCCCGGCACGCGCCGGCCGCGCTGCCCCGCACACCGCCTACGCCCTCACCGATCGGCGCGTCATCGTCATCGAGGGCACCGCCCGCGCCGATGACCGCACTGTTATTTCCTTCACCCGCGACGATCTCAAGCACGCGCGGCGGAAGGAGTACCCCGACGGGCGCGGTGACCTTGTCTTCGCCGACGTGGATTCGGGCGCGAACGTGAACAACCGCCCCGTCTTTGTCCCCCGCGGCGTCCTGGGTGTGCCGAATATCGCCGAGGTTGAACGCCTCATCCGGGCCACGCTGAGGAACGCGAGTTCCTGAGCATCCACGCTTCTCGCTCCGAATGAAAAACGCTCGCCGATCCTTCCGGGTCGGCGAGCGTCGTGTGTGAGTTCACTTTCGCAAAGCTCGACTCAGTTGCAACCGCCATTCTCCCAGGCGGTGAAGAAGGTGTCGATGTCCGAACCGTCCACGCCGCCGTCGCAGTTGACATCGGCGCTGGGCAGGCCGCCCTCCCAGGCGTCAAAGAAGGCCGTCACGTCGCCGCCGTCCACGCCGCCGTCCTGATTGAAGTCCGCGGCACAGGGCGTCGCGAACGCCACGTTCAGCACACCGCTGCCGTGGGCCCCGAAGTACCCGCCCACGCGGATCCACACGTTCTGGCCGGGCTCAATGTGGAAGGTCATGCGGGACTGGTAGCCGACCGAATCGTCGTTGCACGCGAAGGCCGTGTTCGGCGATTGCGGGCAACCGGCGTTGTACGCCGCGAGGATCGTGTCAAAGTCCGAACCAATCGTGTCAACGGTCACGTCGCCGGCGCACCCCGAGGAGTAGTAGTACCACATGTCGTTGGTGAAGACGTTGCCGGCCCCGCCCAGGCACGCGACCTCCGTCGGCCCGTCGGTGTCGCACAGGTTGTTGTTGAACGCCGTGGCCCCGTCGGTCAGCCCTACCACGTTGTAGCAACTGTTGTTGTCAGGCGCCAGCATCGCGTAGTTGAGCGTGTACAACCCCGCCACCCCGTTGAACCCGCTCACCCGCACGTAGTACGTCTGACCGAACTTCACCGGCACCGCGAGGAACGAGCTGTACGGCGATGGGCAGTAGGTGTTGCCCACGTCGTCGTTGCAGTCGATGGTGTTGTCCAGCGTGCCCGGGCAGCCCGAGTGCACCGAGAGCACCGTGTCGTACTGCGAGTTGCACGTGTCCAACCGCGCGATGCCGTCGCCCGGGGGGGAGAAGGAGTACCACACGTCGGGAGCGTTGACCGAGTAGCCGCACGGCGCGGCCCCGTCCGTGTCCGCCAGGCGCGTGTCGCCCGAATACGAACCGATCACCATCGGGATCGCGCTGTCGCAGTGATCGTTCGCCGGCGGGTCCATCGACACGTTGAGCACGTAGTTGCCCGTCGCCGTGTTGTACCCCGCCACGCGGATGTGCACGACCGTGCCCGACGCGAAGTAGCCCGATACCTCGCTCTGCAGGTACCCCGCGGCCCCGCACACGCCCGCCGCTCCCGAGTCGTCGTTGCAGATGAGCGAGTTCGCGCTCGTGCCCGGACAGGCCGAGTGCAACGAGAGGATGGTGTCAAAGTCCGAGCCGCACGTGTTCACCCGCAGCACCCCGCTCGCCGGGACCGTCAGGGTGTACCACACGTCGGCGTTGCCGCCGCACGGCGAGGAGCCGTCGGTGGAGGCCAGGGCGTTGTTGCCGGTGTAGGTGCCCAGGCTGATCGCCGGCGCGCCCACGCACGAATCGTTGAAGACCGCCGCGGGGTAGACCCGCACCGCGTACGCGTCCCACGCGCTGGTGTCGTTGTTCGCGGGGTTGCCGTCGGTTCCGTAGTCAAGCACGACGCCCAGGTAGTAGTTGCCGTTGGGTGTGTTCGCGGGGATCGCCACCGGCGGGATCGTCACGTTCACGCTGCTCATGGGCCCGAAGTTGTGCGTAAAGGTCTGGGTCGAGAGGAGCGTGTCGCTCGCGTCGATGACGTTGTTCGTCGAGAGGTACACGCGGTAGGTGAACGTGCCGTTGCCCGAGCCGTTGGTCGGGTTGGCGGCCACGAACGTTCCGCCCAGCGCCGCGCCCGCCGTCACCGAGCCGGTCGCGAATCGCGCCTGCAGCGCGTCCAGGTCCAGGAATCCGCCGCGGGCTGCCGGGATGAACTGGTTGTAGATCGCGTCGAACTCGTTCTGCGTGAGCTTGGCGAAGTTGGTGTTGGTGGCGCGGTCGCCGTTGGAATCCACCGCGTGCACCAGGCGCGATGCGCCGTTCGGGTAGTACAACGGCCCGCCGCTCATCCCGCCCCAACCCGTGGTGAAGCAGCCGGGCACCGTGTTCAGGTGCAACTGGTTGCCCGGGCACGAATCGATCGTGCCGCTCCAGTAGTACATCGTCCGCCCGTTGTGCAGGCCCGGGGTCCCGCAGTTCTCCGCCGGGTAGCCCGCGTAGTTGTACGTCCGCGAACGGATCGTGTCGCAGTCGTAGCCCCACGCCGTGCCGTACCACCCGGTGAGCATGCCCACCGCGCGGTCGCTCAGCGTCACCACGCCGACGTCAAAGTCAAAGTTCCCGTCGTTGATCCAGCCCGTCGTGCTCGCCAGAGCCCCCGCCCGCGCATAGCCGTACGGATTGATCAGCGTCGTCGCGGCCGGTGGCGATGTGCCGCCGACCCCGTCCCAGCCCGGCAGCACGTACAACTGGTCGGCGTAGGCGAACACGTTGTGGGTCTGCCCGTCGGCGAACTTGGCGCTGCGCGTGTACACGCAGTGACCCGCCGTGATCACCGTCCGCGCGTCGATCAGGCTGCCGCTGCAGACGAACCACCCCTGCGCCCCGTCCTGGGCCGTCACGTGGAACGCGATCCGCACGTTCTGCCGCCACGGCGCGGCGCTGGTGTCCAGCACCTGCGTCATCGTGCCGAACGACCGGTCGGCGTACGGCGACGCCATCTGCCCGTCCGCGCCGGGAGCGCCCGGCGCCTCCCCGCCCCCGTCGCGCCCCATGAACGCGCCACCAGGGATCTCTGAAATCTCGCCCGTGTCCGGGTTGAACACCCGCATGATGTCCTGGCGAAGCCCCGGCGTGGGTGCGCCGCTCGTGCCCGACCAGGGCTGCTCAAACCCGGGGATCTCCTCCACCGGCGGGAAGGGCAGTTCCTCGTTCTTCAGATCCGCCGCCTTTGTCGGCGCCACAAAGACGCCCGGCCCCGGTGCGATCTCTCGCCCCGGCACCGTCGGCGCCGCCTGGCCTAAGGCC